>NZ_JBHVYL010000090.1:0-1007 GCF_042880955.1 Leifsonia sp. NPDC058292 | reverse complement strand
GGCTAGGCCCCCTGGGGCTGGTAGTACCGGTAGTACGAGGCTTGAGAGATCCCGAGCGCTCGGCAGACTCCCTCAACAGTGACCTTGTCGCCCTTGGCGGCGAGACGCTTGCGGGTCTCCTCGATCTTGTCCGGCGTCACCGTGAGAGCCTTCCGGGGGCGCTTCCCCGCGCTGAGGGACTTCTCAAGCTCCTCAGACAGATCCTCGGTCTCCTCAGTCAGCCCCTCAACAGCTTCAGAGACTCGCTCGACCTCCACCAGGACGCGCCCGGAGTGAGAGACCAGGGCTCGGCTCTCAGAGACCACCAGGGCCGTCATGAGGTTCGCCGTGAGGTCTCTCAGCTCGTCCAGCTCCTCAGAGGCAGAACGCACCTGAGAGGGAGTCTCAGCCATGTGCACGAGGTGCGCGATGGTGAGGGGCGGGACGCATGAGACAGCCACCACGAGGAGAGGGGAACTGTCCATGTAGCTCGCCTCAATGAGGTGAGAGATGGACTGGGCACTCATGGCCAGCAGCAGTGCCATGAGAGAGCCGAGGAGAGCTGTCACCTGACCGGGCAGTTCCATCTTGCGGCGGTAGGTAGCGATAGCCCCGGCTGAGAGGGCGTAGACCGAGAGGCACACAGGCATGGCGGGTGCGTAGTGCTCGGACCATCCGGCAGTCCTCGCCAACGCGACCTCTCCCGGAATCGAGAGGTACAGGGCGGCGACGCATGCAGCGGGCAGGGCGACGTACAGGATTCCCTTGAGGTACCAGGGCAGAGCAGAAGGCACAGTTGTTCCCTTCACGTGGGCTGGCTAAGTCAGTGGGAGTCGCGGCAGTCGGCGCAGGTGCCGCCTGGGTGCCCGGCGCGGTACGGCCGGTGGCACTCGGGGCACTGCTCCCGCTTCACGGGGGCCGCAGTAGGTGCCGGCGGCTGCGTCTCGGTCCGCTTCGGCTCGTGGTTCTTGAGCCGGTAGGAGACCAGGGCCACCGCGGATTCGATGGAGTCAGGCAGAGCCCGAGTC
>NZ_JBHVYL010000089.1:0-1031 GCF_042880955.1 Leifsonia sp. NPDC058292 | reverse complement strand
GCCGGCACTTCGCGCGGATCTCCATCATCGACAGGTTCGGGGAGTCGTCGATGTAGAGCGGTGCCGCCGAGACCTCGGGCATCCGGCGCGCGAGCCGGGTCCAGTCCTCGTCCGTCATGGTGCCGGAGCGCATGTGGTGCAGCGCGACCCGTGCCTCCGCGGACAGCAGACGCATCGCGATCTCGTTCCGGCCCATTTCCAGGGAGAAGATGACGCTGGGCAGGTTGTGCTTGATCGAGGCGGCACGGGCGAAGTCGAGCGCCAGAGTGGACTTACCCATGGCGGGACGGGCGGCGATGACGATCATCTGGCCGGGGTGCAGGCCGTTCGTCAGGGAGTCGAAGTCCGTGAATCCGGTGGGCACACCGGTCATCTCACCGCTACGGGAGCCGATCGCCTCGATCTCGTCGAGCGCGCCCTCCATGATGTCGCCGAGCGGCAGGTAGTCCTCGCTGGTGCGCTGCTCGGTGACCGCGTAGATCTCGGCCTGCGCACTGTTCACGATCTCGTCGACGTCGCCGTCGGCCGCGTATCCCATCTGCGTGATGCGCGTGCCCGCCTCGACGAGGCGGCGCAGGACTGCACGCTCGTGGACGATCTCGGCGTAGTACTCGGCGTTCGCCGCGGTCGGAACCGTCTGGACGAGGGTGTGCAGATACGATGCGCCACCGACCTTGGTGATCTCGCCACGCTTGGTGAGCTCGGCCGCGACCGTGATCGGGTCGGCCGGCTCGCCCTTCGCGTACAGGTCGAGAACCGCGGTGAAGATCGTCTCGTGTGCGGGGCGGTAGAAGTCGTGCCCCTTGATCACCTCGACGACGTCGGCGATCGCGTCCTTCGACAGGAGCATGCCACCGAGGACCGACTGCTCGGCGTCGAGGTCCTGGGGCGGTACCCGCTCGAAGGACGGTGCGCCGTCGTCCCAGCCGCCGTCGCCACCGCGGTCGTGCCGCTCCTCGCGCCCCCGCCCACCACTGCCACGCTGGCGGGAAGCAGGCAGACGGTCACTGGGACCACTGTCGGCCCAGGGG
>NZ_JBHVYL010000088.1:302-1062 GCF_042880955.1 Leifsonia sp. NPDC058292 | reverse complement strand
ACGCCCAAGTCGAACCCGGTCCAGGACTGGCGCAACCAGGAGCAGTACATGCGCCGCTCCCAGTACGACCGGATACGCATAGCGGCCGTCGACTTCCGCGGCTGGAACACGGCGGACTGGGAGTTCACGTACGTCGACGGGGGCACCAAGTACCGCTCGATCGACCGCGGTTTCGTGGTCAACAGCGGTCTCGGGTACGGCCTGATGTACACGGCCAAGGCCGCCGACTGGGACGGTGCGCAGCGCAAGGCCGCATGGCAGACGTTCACCAAGACGTTCAAGCCGAAGTCCTGAGCCTGAAAGCAGTCCGGCACGTATCGTGAGTGCTTGCGGACCGTGCGCAGCCGTAACGGGAAGCATCACTGCGCACAACAGGACGCAAAACGAACGGAATTGACCACCGGGCGGACAGGGGGACGCGTCGTGGAGGACTACGCCGGCCGAGTGCTCGCCGACCGCTACCGCCTGCCGCTGCCGCCGGCCGACGCGTACGAGTTCGCCCAGACGCGGGCGTTCGACACCTACAGTGGCCAGGAAGTCCTGGTCAGGCAGGTGCCGTTACCCGAGGTCGTCGAGGCCGAGGTGCTCGACGCCGAAGGGCTCCCGGACGGGTTCGTACCGCGCGAGTCGCGTGGCCGGCGCGAGCGGGGGGACACGGCGCGGACCACGCGGAGGCCGGCGGATCCCGCGGTGCGCCGCGCCATCGAGGCCGCGCAGGCCGCCGCCCAGATACCCGACCACCCAAGGCTCGACCAGGTCT
>NZ_JBHVYL010000088.1:0-292 GCF_042880955.1 Leifsonia sp. NPDC058292 | reverse complement strand
GGGCGGTTCGCTGTGGATCGTCAGCGAGGTCGTCTCTGCACGGCCGCTCGCCGCGCTCCTCGCCGAGGAGCCGCTGTCCCCGTACCGGGCGGCCGAGGTCGCGTCCGACGTCCTCACCGCGCTGCGCGCGCTGCACGCCCACGGCTGGGTCCACCGGAACATCACCGCCCGTACGGTCCTCGTGTGCGACGACGGCCGGATCGTGCTGACCGGACTCGCTGCCGGTGCGGCGGAGGAGGCGCTGTGCGGCTATGACCCGACGCCGGCGGCTCCCGCTGCCCCGGCACCCCCT
>NZ_JBHVYL010000087.1:0-1102 GCF_042880955.1 Leifsonia sp. NPDC058292 | reverse complement strand
CACCCCGCGCCCCGTTCCCCCCCCCCCCCGCGCGCGTTTTTCCCGCGGGGGGCCCCCCCCCGCGGCGGGGGGGCGCGGGCTCGGGGGGTGGGGGCACCCCTCGTTGTGCGGCCTGTGGATAACTCCTGCACGCGTTGCGGCGTTCGTGGCAGGGTGTGGCGATGCAGCCGGCACCACTTCCGCACCACTTCCGCAAAGCGCCGTTCTCGACCGCGCACGCACGCGATGCGGGCGTGTCCCGATCGCGGCTGAGACGCGCCGACCTCGTCCGCCCCTTTCACGGGGTCCGGATGCCGGCCGCCGGCCCCTCGCAGCTACCTCTCCTCGACCGGTGCGCCGCCTTCGCCACGCGAATGGACCCTGGCCACTTCTTCAGCCACACGACCGCAGCCATGCTCTGGGGGCTCCCGCTCAGCCCTCGGTTCGAGGATGCTGCGGAGCTCCACGTCTCCGTGGCCAGCCCGCGCCGAGCACCGAAAGGAGCGGGCATCGTCGGGCACAAGCTGCGTATCGACCAGGCACGGTTGGGGATGCGGCGCGGACTGCCGGTTCCCGACCCGGTCGAGGTCTGGTGCGAACTAGGGTCGATGCTCGGCCTCGATGAGCTCGTGCAGGTCGGAGACGCACTCCTCCGGCGATCGAACCCGCTGGCGACCGCCGATGAGTTGCGCTTGGCGGTCGAGCACGCCGCCACCAGACCGGGCGTGCGACGGCTGCAGGAGGCGTTCGCACACGTGCGCGCACGAACGGATTCGCCGATGGAGACCGTGCTTCGGCTGGCGATCGTGAGGGCGCGGCTACCCGAGCCTCAGACGAACTATCGGATCGTCGACCGGGAAGGCCGGTTCGTCGCCTTCGGCGACCTGGTCTTCCCGGGCGAACGGGTCGTCGTTGAGTACGACGGCGATCATCACCGCCACGACCCCGAGCAGTACGCGACCGACATCGACCGGCTGTGGCGCATCCAGAACCTCGGCTGGACCGTCGTCCGCATCAACAAGACGCACCTCGACGGAGCGGCACGAGAGGCTGTCGGCCGCATCCGAGCCGCACTGACGCACTGAGGGGTCCCGACTCGCCGTTACATGGGTGCATGTAACGG
>NZ_JBHVYL010000086.1:0-1501 GCF_042880955.1 Leifsonia sp. NPDC058292 | reverse complement strand
GTCTCGGTGAGGGTGAGGCTGTCGCAGCGGGGGCAGGGCTGCGGGATGGGCCTGCGCTGGGGGCGGAGGCGGGTGATGCCGCGGATGGTCCGCATGAGGCTGTACAGCTCGTCGCGCATGTCTCCGGCCCAGGGACGCCGGCACGCCCAGTCGAGGCTGCGTGGTGCAGCGAGCCACAGGGCGAGCGCTTCGGGCGTCGTCTCGTCGGGCCCGTTCCAGCGGCGTTCCTCGCAGATGACGCGCATCCAGTCGCCGAGGGTGCCAACGATCGGGGTGGGCCCTTCGTGGTCGCCGTGAGGGTCGGGGACGGTCGTCCAGGCGGCGGGGCCGACGAGGTTGAGGACGTCGTCGCGGCCGGGGAGGGGCGGGGTGGGGGTGCCGTTGCGGCCGCGGGCGCCGGTGGTCTCGCGCTGGCGGCTGCCCTCGAGGACGATCATCTGCAGGGGGATCTCGTGCATCCAGGTGCGGATGGCGGAGACGCACGGGCTGCAGAGGTATTGCTCGCCGGCGAGTTCGTGGTCACGGAGTTCGCGGCTGCAGGTGCTGGCGGCGCAGGGCCAGGCCTGCGGGGCGTCGTCGTTACGCATCGTGGTTCCCCTCCTCCCGCCTCTTCTGGGCGCGGAGGCGGGCCACCCCCAGGTCCCATACCGTCATGCCTACTGCCTCGGCCTCTCGATACGCCTCGTCGATTCGTTGGCACATCTCGATGGCCGTCGCAAGATCCCAGCTGTCGGGGAGGTCGTAGTCGACCCCGTTGTCGTACCCCTTGAAGGCTTCGATCCGGATGCTCACTGACGATGCTCCTTGCGGCGTGCGGTGGTTCAGGGGCGGGCGGTGTTGCTGGCGGTCTCGGTCGCTTCGGTCGCTGCCGGACTGGACGGCACATGAGCAGGCTCGCCGTCGACTGCGGTGCGCAGGATCCGAGCCCAGTGCCGCGCCCCGGTGATCCGCTCCATGTCCGCGATCACGTCCCGGACGCGGGCCACGGCGACCCACGCCGTTCGGCCCTCGTCAAGCCGCTGCTCGTGCGCCATGAGGAAGCAGCGGCGCGCCCGTTCGTTGTCGCCGATGATCTGCTTCACGACGTCGAGGCGTTCGACGGCGGTTGCCTCGTTGAAGCGGGCGAGCCACTGCCCGGGGGTGGGCATGGCGAGCGGGTCGTAGCCTTCCTCTTCACCGGCGCGGAGCTGGGCGAGCTGCTGCTCCAGGTCGGCGACCTTCGCCCCGTGCCGCTCGGGCTCGGTGGGCCCCATGTGCCGGATGACGTCCGCCAAGTCGGCGTGTCCGAACGGGTCGTCGTCTTGGATGATCTCGGTGTCGCACATGGCGCGGCGGATGTCGTCGAGCTGTTGCTCCTTCGCGCGGCGGGTCTGGTGTGCGAGGCGGAGGCGCTTCTCGGCCTGCTCGGCGCGGTCGTAGAGCTCGTCGAGTTGGTCGCTGCTGATCTCGTTGATGCTCAAGCGGTCGGTCACGGTGCTGTTGCTCCTTGCGGGGGTGGGGC
>NZ_JBHVYL010000085.1:0-1538 GCF_042880955.1 Leifsonia sp. NPDC058292 | reverse complement strand
AATGAAACATCGAAAAGAGAGCGCTCCCCTTAATAAAATGGCCCGGCGCAGCTCCGGGTCCTCACGGAGCTTGCCGAGGGCCCGAGAGACCGCGCTCTTGACCGTACCGACGGACACTCCGAGCACCTCGGCCGTCTGCACCTCGCTCAGGTCCTCGTAGTACCGCAGCACCACCATCGCGCGCTGCCGGGCGGGCAGCTTCATGATCGCGCGCCACATCGCGTCGTGCAGGGCCTGGTGCTCGGCCGGATCGGCCGCCGCCACGGTCTCCGGCTCGGGCAGCTCGTCGCAGGCGAACTCGTCGACCTTCCGCTTACGCCACTGCGACGTACGCGTGTTCAGCAGGGCCCGGCGCACATAACCGTCGAGCGCCCGGTGGTCCTCGATGCGGTCCCACGCCACATACGTCTTGGTGAGCGCGGTCTGGAGCAGGTCCTCGGCGTCGCACGGGTTCGCGGTCAGCGACCGGGCGGTCCGCAGCAGTACGGGCTGCCGCGCCCGCACGTACGACGCGAACGACGGGTACGACTTGTGCGGCGCGTACGGCGCCGGACGGGCGGCCGGCACGTACGGCACCGGGTGGGAAGAGTGAGGCGTCATCGCGGCTCGCGGCGCGCTGCGCGTCGCGGCATCCGATGCACTGGAGCAGACAGGCGCCATGGTTGCGGTCATGGCTCCACGCTAGGAGCGCCCCCTACGATCGCGGATCGGCCGCAGGTCCCGAAGCGGTGTCCGCCTCAGGTTGTAGGAGTGGTGGTATCCCCACCTCCTGAAGGTGGAGGACGCGGTACGCACCCCTGAGGGTTCATCCCTGAGAGCCATTCCATGGGCTTCCTTCCACTCTGCCACTCCCGCGGACCGGGGCGGCTCATCTGATGCGGGCCACCGGCGCGTGCACCAGATTCCGGTCGATGACGAGAGTCCGCCCGCCGTGCCGCTCCTTCACGTTTCCCGCGTACTGGTGGATCCTGCGCCGCGAACTCCAGGCGGACCCCCGCAGCACGGGCTCCCCGGCCAGCCGGGGCCGCGTGTGCCAGCGCGCGAACCAGATCACCGACGGCAGATCCCGCGCCCCCGCCCGCGCCGCAGCCCGCATGTGTGCCACCCCGGAGTCGGCACTGCTGTAGAACCCGGGCAGGTAGCCCTTCCCGCGCACCTGCCGGTCCCAGCCCCGCACGAAGGTGAGCGTCGTGCGGGCGCACTTCTTCTGCCGGTACTTGTATGCCTCCATGTCGAGATAGAGCGGGCTGCCCGGCCGGATGCCGACGGCCCGCGCCCTGCGTACGGCGTCCCGCCCCTCCTGCACGCCCTGGCGCCAGGCGTGACGGCCGATGCGATAGGCCTTCTTGGGGCCCGCGACGACACACGGCGACTGCGAACCGACGTACACCGGCAGCACCCGCCACCCCAGCCGCTGGACCCCCTCCATCCAACGGTGCCCGAGCCGGGGCTGATGAGGACAGGCCCGCCCACGGCCCCCGTAGTACACGCCCACCGCCCCGTACCTCGACGACTGCCAGCGCCGCATGGTGTCGAGC
>NZ_JBHVYL010000084.1:0-1690 GCF_042880955.1 Leifsonia sp. NPDC058292 | reverse complement strand
CGGCCTCTTCGCGTACGGGGACGGATCGGGGTGCGGCCGAACCCTCGGGACGGGGCTCGGTGGCGCGCCTTCGTCACGAAACGTCACGTCCCCGGTCAGGGGTGGAACCTCGGGTCTGCCGCCGGGTAGCGTCGATGGGCACCCCGATCGGTCGGGGCTTCTCGACGAAAGGTCTCACCCCTCCATGAGCACTGCTGCTCCCGCCTCTCCCGCCCGCTCGGGCACCAAGCGCCGGCTCCCCCGGTGGCTCACCTCCTTCGGTGTGCAGATCACCGCAGCCCTCGTTCTCGGCGTCATCGCCGGTGTGATCGCGCGCCAGCTCGGCGCCGCGCCCGGCGGCACACCGGAGCACCCGAACCCGAACGGGCTGACGGCGACCCTGTCCACCATCGGAGGCTCCTACGTGTCGCTGCTGAAGGCCGCGGTCGTTCCGCTGATCTTCACCGCGATCGTGTCGAGCATCAGCAATCTCCGTCAGGTGTCGAACGCGGCGCGCCTGGCCGGCCAGACCATCCTCTGGTTCGCGATCACCGCACTGATCGCCGTGAGCATCGGCATCGTGCTCGGTGTCGTCATCCAGCCGGGCAGTCGCGCCAGCCACGGCGACCTCACCGCAGCCGACCCTGGCACGGTCGGAACCTGGTGGAACTTCCTGCTCGGCCTCATCCCGAGCAACTTCGTCGGCGCCCAGGTGAACACTTCCGTCGCCGTGACCGACGGTGTCGCCAGCGCGACATCGACGGTCGGGTTCAACGTGCTGCAGATCATCGTCGTGGCCGTCGCCGCCGGAATCGCCGCGCTGAAGATCGGCGAGAAGGCGGAGCCTTTCCTGCGACTGAACGCTTCCGCCCTGGCGGTCATCCAGAAGATCCTGTGGTGGATCATCCGCATCGCGCCCATCGGCACGTTCGCGCTCATCGGCAACGCGGTGGCGTCATACGGATGGACGACCATCGGCTCCCTCGCCTGGTTCGTCGCCGCCATCTACATCGGTCTCGCGCTCGTGCTGTTCGTCGTCTACCCGATCATCGTGCGCAGCAACGGTCTCTCTGTCCGTCGCTTCTTCTCGGGCGTCTGGCCCGCGGTGCAGCTCGGCTTCGTGAGCCGCTCCTCGATCGGCACCCTGCCCCTCACCCAGCGGGTCACCGAACGCAACCTCGGCGTGCCCCAGGGCTACGCATCCTTCGCCGTTCCGCTCGCAGCCACGACCAAGATGGACGGATGCGCGGCGATCTACCCGGCGGTCGCGGCGATCTTCGTCGCGCAGTTCTACGGAATCCAGCTCGACTGGGTGCAGTACCTGCTGATCGTCGTCGTCTCGGTCGTCGGATCGGCGGCAACCGCGGGAACGACCGGCGCGATCGTGATGCTGACGCTCACGCTCACCACCGTGGGTCTCCCTCTCGACGGCGTCGGCCTGCTGCTCGCGGTCGACGCCATCCTCGACATGGGTCGCACCGCCATCAACGTCGCAGGCCAGGCTCTCGTGCCGACGATCGTCGCCAAGCGCGAGGGGATCCTCGACCGCGACCTCTACGACGCTCCCCGCTCGGGCGACCCGTTCCGCGACGAGGATGCCGACGCTCCGGCCGCGGCGAAAGCCGGCGACGACACCGTCGCCGACGCCGAGGAGAACGCCTTCGCGCCGACCCGCTAGGTCGTTCTCTCGTGCGAGAAGCGCGGTTCGGGC
>NZ_JBHVYL010000083.1:0-1910 GCF_042880955.1 Leifsonia sp. NPDC058292 | reverse complement strand
GGCCTCGATGGGCGTGCCGTCGTCGTCGAGGGCGATGAGCGCGTCGTCACGGGTGATGTAGCCCATCTCGTGCCTGTAAAGGTGGCAGCCCCCGCGGTGGAGCTTGGCCCCACGGCCCGCACGCTGCGGCTCGATCTTGAAGTTCAGCTCAGCGTGCGCCCGCTCCCGACGCCGGCGTTCCTCCTCGACCGCCTGCTCCGTCTCGCGGATCTTCCGCCGGGTATCGCCCAGCTGCCACGCCAGCCACTCCTCGAGAGCAGCCAGCTTGGCGAGACGTTCAGACGGCGAAAGATCGGACATGGGTTCGAGTCTAGCGGTGTGACCTGCACAAACAGAAAAAGCGGCCCCGCCGCTCCCTGGGGGGAAGCAACGGAGCCGCACCGATCGGGTGCCCCCCTCAGTGACGTGCATGCAAGGTACGTCCTACTCCACGTACCGGGGAAGGATCCGGTCGACCCGGGCAGCGAGCGCAGCCGCAGCCTCCGGATCCGGCGGACTCTTCCGCGCGGCAGCGGTGAGCGTCGACATCAGCCAGCCAGCCGGCAGGACGTGCACGGCCCTCCCGTCCGGCATCCGCACAGTAAGGGAACCTGCGGGGATGCGGGAGCCGTGGATGACGAGGAGCGGATCCACACGATCCACTGGCAGGCCCACGGCCTTCGCGACGCGCTCCGCGTACCCGACGACCTTCTCGACCTCCTCGTGCCGGTCCTGCTTCCCGCAGTGCACCCGGCCCCGCACAAGCTTGGTCTCGAGCCTGTAGTCCCACTTCTTCGAGTCGACGACCACCAACTGCTTCCCGTCCGGGAAAGCGAGGACGTGGTCGAGGTTCGCCCTCGAGCGGGGTAACGCCCGGTCATGCCATATGTGCCAGCCAGCCGCCTCGAGCGGGGCAAGTAGCGCGGCCGTACGCTTCTCCCCCTCCGTCCCGTGCCTTGTACGGGCCGTCAAAGCGTCCGCACGACGCGCCGCAGGGTTCAGGCCCATCCAGGCCAGGACGCGGCGCCGTACGCCCTTCCTGGCCCGTGCACGCTCCCGCGCAGCCCACACCCCGGCCGACCGCCCCGCATCCGTCACCGGCTCCCCTTCCTCGTGCGGTTGGCGACCCGACCCAGGTACGCGGCGTAGGCCTGCGGGTCCGTGAAGTACCGGCGCGCCCACGCGGTCATACGGGCGGGAGCCGGCCGGACAGTCGCTTCAGTCGCTCGCTGCATCAGCCCGGCTCCCCCTTCGCCCGGTCCATCGCCTCGAGCAGCCGGTCCGCGTAGCCGATGGCGACGCCGTGCGGGGAGCAGAAGTCCCGCATCTCCCCCGCGAACTGGCGGGCCGCAGCAACTTCCGCACAAAGCGCCACGATCTCCTTCCTCTCCACCTCGCCCACAGAACGGACCACGCCCTCGAGGTCAGCGTGACCGTACGCATCGTCGTCCTCCATGAACCCGGCATCACACAAGGCCCGGCGGATGCCGTCCAGCTGGTGCTCCTTCGCCCGCCGGGCCTTGTGCGCCAGGCGTAGACGGTTCTGCAGGTCCCCAACCTGCTCGGGCGCCTCAGCTACGAACTTGGCCTTCGCAGCACGTACCAGGGCGGCCAGCGCCTCCTGGCCTTCCTCGGTCAGCTCACCGCTACCGCGGACGCGCACGGTCTCCCCATCCACCTCCATGGGGCGGCAGACGTCTTGTTCTTCGTGGTCGGACTGGGTGTTCGGCTTCTCGGTCATGCTGCTCCTTCGAGGGTGGTGGGGGTCCAGGTGTCGGGGCCGGGGATCGTTTGGACTCGGCGTCCGTGATGCCGGGTGGGCCAGATACGGCCCACCGGCTTGCCGGACTTCGGGCAGCCGCCGTGCTTGTAGAGGACGCCCCGCGACGTCATGCGGACGTCGCGGGTACAGGCCGGGCACGGGATACGGA
>NZ_JBHVYL010000082.1:0-1954 GCF_042880955.1 Leifsonia sp. NPDC058292 | reverse complement strand
GCCCGCACCCGATCGGGGTGCGGGCGGTCGCCGTTTCGCGTTGTGCGCTGCGTCCGGCACTACCGCCCGGGCTCGCCGATTCGACTCAGACGCTCGCGCGCACCGAGTTCAGCCACGGATCGTCGAACGTCACCGACTGGCCGTCGTCGCGCGACGGAACGCCGTAGTGCCGCATCCGTTCGCTCAGCTCTCCGAGATCGTCGACGGTCGGAACCTTGAGCTCCACCAGCCCCAGCCCGAGCGCGGGCTGGCGGCGACCGGCGCCTTTGCTGTTCCACGTGTTCATCGCCATGTGGTGGTGGTAGCCGCCGGCGCTCACGAAGAGCGCCTGCCCGCCGAGCTCGGCGGTCGACTCGAAGCCGAGCCTGTCGACGTAGAAGGCCCGCGCCGAGGCGACGTCTCCCACCGACAGGTGCACGTGGCCGACCACCGCTGTTCCGAGCCGGCTGTCGTCGCCGGCCTCGACGGATGCCGTCGCCCGCTCGGTCAGATTCTCCGCGAGAAAGCCGTTGGGGTCGAGGTAGAGGGTCGCCATCTCGATCTGGCCGTGGGTCCAGCTCCACTGCGAGCGGTCCCTGTCCCAGTAGAGCTCGACGCCGTTGCCTTCGGGGTCGGTGAAGTAGAAGGCCTTGCTGACCAGGTGGTCTGCGCTGCCGGTGAATGTTCCGGGGGATTTCGTCGCCACCGAGTACACCGCCGCGGCCAGGGTCTCTTCGGTGTCGAACAGGATGGCCGTGTGGAACAGTCCCGCCTCGTGGGGTGACGCGTGTCGCAGTTCGGGCGCATGCTCCAGGATCACGATGGGGGTCGCTCCCCGGCCGAGGATGACCCGCCCACCCTCGGCGGCGAGCACGCTGAGCGTGACAGCGTCGCGATAGTAGGCGGTCATGGCGTCGAGGTCGGCCACACGCAGGGTGACCGCGCCCATCGACGTGTCGGGTGCGAGGAGGTCGGGCATGAGATCCTCAACGTCGCAGAGCCGGAATGTATTTCAGTCGTCGAGGCGCGCGAGCTCGTCGGCGACGATCGCCCGGGCCTCAGCGGGCGTCACAGCGGGGAAGGGGCCGACGAGATGGGCGGCGAGCCCGTCGATCAGCGCGCGCATCCGGGTGGCCGCTCGATCGATGTCGGTGGTGCTGGTTCCGTTCGGCAGCGATGCCGCGACGACCTGCCGGATGTGGCCGAGCATCTCGACGTCGGAGTCGCGCTTCACCGGCGCGAGCGACACATCCGAGAGCGTCGCGCCCGCGAACACCAGCCAGACCTCCATCTCCTCCCGCCGTTCGTCGTCGAGGGGGAGGTACTGCTCCAGCAGCACCTGCCGCAGTCCCCGATCGGGCTCTCCGTCGCCGGCCCGCTCGACGATGCCCCGGATGCGCGCCGACGTGCGGTCGGTGACCAGCCGCATCGCGAACTCCACGACATCCGACTGCCGCGGAAAATAGTGCCGCAGCGAGCCGAGTGCCATGCCGGCCTCGCTCGCGACGCTCCGGGTGCTGACCGCGTTGATGCCGTCACGCCGCACGATCCGCCAGACCGCCGCGCCGATGTCGCGCCGCCGCTGCTCCGGAGTCTCGCTCGTGCGCATGCCGCCAGGCTATCGCCGCGCGCCGCTGCCCCGCCCGCTGGCCCGCCTGCCGCCTGCCGCCTGGCCCGGCTGCCGCCGGCCCGCCTGCCGCCTGGCCCGGCTGCCGCCGGCCCGCGGGCCGCTGGCCACACGCCGCGCGGGAAACTGTCAACTCATCGAGGGGTCCCAACACGCCGCGCGGGGCCGGCCGTCTCATCGAGGGGTCCCAACACGCCGCGCGGGGCCGGCCGTCTCATCGAGGGGTCCCAACACGCCGCGCGGGGCCGGCCGTCTCATCGAGGGGTCCCAACACGCCGCGCGGGGCCGGCCGTCTCATCGAGGGGTCCCAACACGCCGCGCGGGGCCGGCCGTCTCATCGAGGGGTCC
>NZ_JBHVYL010000081.1:0-2125 GCF_042880955.1 Leifsonia sp. NPDC058292 | reverse complement strand
GTCCTAGGCTGCGGACCCCCCGGCCGGCGCCCCACCGTCTGAGGTCAGGCGGCCTGCTCGAGCGTCCGTTCCGGGGACGTCGCCCAGCAGAACGTCAACTGGGCGATCGGCGCGTTCGGCAGATTCCACGCCGCCCGGATCGCCTCCAGGTCGCGCTGCAGGGTCCGCTTCGACACTTTCAGCCGCCGTGCCGCGCCCTCCAGCGTCTCCCCCTCCGACAGGGCCCGAAGGACAGCGCGCTGCGCCTCAGACAGGCGCCTCTCCCCCGCCGGCACCACGTCCGGAGTGATCCCGCCCCGGACACGGCGCTCGCCGTGCCAGACACGGCCACGACGCCACTCCTGCTCGAAAGCGTGCGCGCAGAACGCGACCATCGCCCGATCCGTGATGATCCACGCCGCGTGCGGCGGCGCATCCTCCATCACATAGTTCGCAATCACAGCCACCTTGCGGTCGACGACGATGACCCGCTCGAACGGATCCGCCAACGTACGGAAATGCGCACCCCGCCCCGCCATCGTCGACGCCCACTCGCACGTCACCGCATCGTCCCGCACCGCATCCAAATACAAGGTGCGGAACTGCACCCCACGCTCCAGGGCGGCCGTGTCACGGGCAATCCCGAGCTCCATCTGCTCCCGCCGGCGCGGCCCCAACGGATGCGCACCCAACAGCTCCTGACGGGCCCCCGCAAGAATGTCCCCGATACGGGCATTGACCTGCGCAACATCCGCGATGAACTCGGAGCCGCGCCCCGCCCGCCACTGCGACCGCTCAAACGCCAGCGTCAAATCATCGACGACAGCCGGGACCGAGGCCATCCGCTCGACCTCGGCCGCCATGCTCGACAAAGCGTCCTTCAGGACAGCCCAGCCAGCAGCCTGCGGCGGCAACACCACCGGCCTCCCCGCCCGAGCGTCACTGTCATCGATAAGCCGCCACGACCGCAGCTCCTCCAACGCCTCCGCACTACCAGGCCCGGCCGGCTCCCCGTTCGCGAGCCGCTCATACTCCTCGACCGCGGCAGACGAAACCCCCCGCGCCGGCATCGGACGGCCCTGTATGCCCGAGCCCGTCGCACCCTCTCCCACCCTCGCCCCCGAACCTGCTCAACGCTGGCTACCCGTACGCCTGTTGGCATATGTGTGCCAGACACCTATATGCCACCTGTGTTCGATTGAACGGCGGTGGCTGATACTCCACATTAAGGCCGTGGCGTCTCCCGGCTCCCCCCGGTAACTGTCTCCCCACAAGCACCACCAGCCACCCACAACAGGCCCCGGTGCGGGCGGGGTTCGCAGCAGACAGAAGCAGAGGGAACAGCAGCCGGGAGAGCCCACATACTCCACTCACGACCATCGTGAGACTGGAAGGACCACAGATGAACCGCCGACGCCTCTGCCGCACCATCGCCGCGCTGTCCCTCGCCGCCGCTGCGGCCATCACGCCGCTCGCCATCGCGCACCACCAGAGCGCGACGGACACACGCGCCGACTCCGTGTGGGGCGTCCCACCGATCGACACGCCTGCCGTCCCGATCGTGGTCGACATCGCGCCGCGAGACTCCGTCTGGGGCTGACCGCCCCCGCACCACCAGCCTGGCATGGCGTCACACGGCCCGAGGGGGGACCGACGACCTGTGCCAGGCTTTCTCATGCCTCGACGTCGGGCCGCTCACGACGGCCGCGTTGTCAGTGCCTCGTGCCACGCTGGACGGGCCCGGCGGCGCCTCACGAAGCCGATGCCGCCGCCGGGCGCCCGGGGCAAGACTCGCCAGGATCTGCGGGACCGTGAAGTCATGGCCGTGACCCGCATGCTCGGCGCCTGGGCCCGCCCCTGGTGCCCGCACTGCCACGCGACACCCGGCCCGGACTGCCCGGACATGAGCCGGCCGAAGAAAGCGCAGCGCGCCCTCGAGAAGCGCGAGTGGCGCCGTGAAGCCGTCCGGGAGCGGGACGCATCTCCCTGAACCGCCCACGGCGCCTCACCTGGCCTGGCAGACTCGCCCCTATTCCGGCGTGACGGCGTGCACGGCCTGCACCGTGCACGAACAGCCGGCCCGTGGCCTGGTCTTCTCCCGTGAAGAGACCGGGCCACACGGTTGTCCGGGGGCGCTGTCAGTGCC
>NZ_JBHVYL010000080.1:0-2354 GCF_042880955.1 Leifsonia sp. NPDC058292 | reverse complement strand
GGATACGCCCTCTTCCCGGGCAGGGCGAACGACTTCTTGGGGAGCTTCTTGCGCTGCTTGCCGGTCAGCTTGGCCATCACGGGTTCCTTCGTCGCCGGGTGTGGGGTCGGCTGGGAAGGGCGTCTTGAGGGGCACGGTCCGCTGGAAGCGGACGGGGCCGCCGGTGAGGAAGTCGTACTCCTTGGCCCCGTCGGCGTTGACGTAGAGCTGCGTGAAGGCGATGACCTGGATGAACCAGGGGCCGCCGTCGCGGTTGGGCTGGTACGGGAACGTCAGGATCAGGATGGGGGCGTCCGCGTAGACGGCGGCGGGGTCGATTTCGTTGGCGGTGAGCCAGTCCTGGATCAGGTCGCGCCGCCAGCCTGGGGGGACGCCTCCGCCGGGGTGCACGGTCTGGGCCACAGGATCGGTCACGAGGTCGCCCTCTCGGCCAACCAGCGTCGGACGACCTGGTTGTGGCGGGCGTCAGCAAGCGCGTTGTGCTCGCTGCTCTCCTGCTTGGGGAGTTCGTCCCACCCGAAGCCGAGACGGCGGGCCTCCTGCTGGATGTCGTTGGTGAACATCGGGACGCCCTCAGGGAGGTCAATCATGCGGCCCCACAGCTGAGCGAGGCAGACGTGGTCGTAGGCGCCATAGTTCGCCCACAGCTGCACGTCTGGCCCGGCTGCGCGGATGAAATCCATGACCTCGTCGGCGATGCGCTCGCGCCGCTTCACGGCCGGGTCGGCGTAGTCGAACAGCCAGGACTTCGGTACGTGGTTGCGGCGGTCACCGTGCCCCTGCGGAAGGTGCGGGACGACGTTCTCCATCAGCCACTTGTGCTTGCGGATCTTACGTTTCGGCAGGTCGCTGCTGACGGCGTAGTACTGGCGTCCGTCGTCACACACCATGCCGATGGAGATCAGCTCTATGGTGCGGCCGTCCTCCAGGAATTCCAGGTCGTAGTCGATGGCGGTCACAGTGGGGCTCCTGTGTGGATGTCGTCGCGGCCGATGAGGTCCATGCGCGGCAAAAGCTCCCGTACGCAGTGCGGATGGCTGGAGGGGTGGGCGAGAGCGTCCTGGACCGTGCGCAGAGTGCGGTGCGCCTTGTCGGGGTCGTCGTGGCTGGTCCATCCACAGTCCGCGCCGTCACGGACCTCGAGGTAGTTGACGCCGAGGTCGTCCAGGCTGGTGCGGGCTGCTGCGGTGTTCGCGGTGGTCACGGCCTGCCAGGTGATCGCGGCCCGCGCCCACGCGTCCACCGGATGCCGGGCGTTGTTGGCGTAGACGACGGTGCCCAGGGGGTGGTCGCGGCGCAGCTGGTCGAGGTCGAGGGGCCCGATGCGGGTGCGGGCGGCGTCCTGCACGGCCCGCAGGAACACCCGCGCCCGGCGGAGGGCTTCGCTGATCCGGCCGGTGAAGTCGGCGTAGTACTGGGCGGACGTGGTGGTGATGGCGGCCCGGTGCCGGTCGGTCCAGGAGAACAGGGACTGCGGGCGGTCGGCGTTGTCGAGGAGCGTGAAGGCGCCTTCGCGGTAGATGAGGGGCAGGTCGGTTGCGGCCCAGCGTTCCGCGAACGCCATCGCGGCCCGGTTGAACGCCCCCAGGCTCGTGTTGAACGCGTCGACGGCTTGGCGGAGGCGCCGGCTGGTGCCGTTGCGGGTTGCCGGGATCGATCCGAGGGCGTTCAGGAGCCGGTTCTGCGCGTTGGTCAGCAGCAGCCATGCGGCACGGAGCCGGTCGACGGCCCCGGTGATGAAAGACAGGAGCCTCGAGCGGAGGGTGCGGCCACGCCGGACGGAGGTGGTCATCGGCGCGGCCGTTCGACCAGGTACAGCATGCCGAGGCTGTCGGGGAAGGTGCCGCCGTCGTCGGGGTCGTCCGGGGCGGGCGGCTCCCCGTTCTCGAGGCTGGCGATCTGCCGCTCGTACGCCTTGATGTTCTCCGAGAAGGACACGGAGACGACCGAGCTGACGTTGACGGAGGACGGCTGAGCCAGGAGCGCGGCCAGACGTTCGCGGACGACCTCGAGGGCGACCGCCCGTGCGGTGCCCAGGCGCGTGTAGCGCTGCTCGAGGTCGGGGATGTCGGTGCTGGTGCCCAACTGGGCGAGCAGCCAGGCGCGTACGGCTGTGTCCACGGGCTCCTCCGGTCAGGTTGTAGGGGAAGGGGGTGCGGGTGCGGGCCCGCCGGGTGGCGCCCCCACCACTGGTGGCGGGCCCGCACGCGCACTAGTCGCCGCTGTTGCCCTCTTCAGCGGCGCTCCGGCCCCGAGCCGGCTTGCGGGCCGCGGTCTTCTTCGCGGCCGTCTTGGCGCCGTCACTGTCGCCGTCCTCACTGGACGATGGGGCGTCGGCGGTCTTCTTGGCGGCC
>NZ_JBHVYL010000079.1:0-3005 GCF_042880955.1 Leifsonia sp. NPDC058292 | reverse complement strand
AGGTAACCCGCAATGGCCCGCCTGCAGATCCTCGAACTCCCCGAAGGGGCTGCCGACGAGCGTGCTCCCTTCGTGCTCGTCATCGACCAGGTCCCCACCGAGCAGACCAAGTTCGACGCCATCCGGCGCGATCTCCTCGCCGACGGAGACCTTGCCGAACGACTCGGCGCCCGCGCGGTCCTCGTCTTCGAAGAGACCATCGAGATCCCTGTCAACGAAGTACCGGTCGACCCTGACGGCTACCCGCTGAAGATCCGCGTCGAAGGAGACTTCGAGCAGTTCCGCGAGCAGGTGCAGGAAGAAGTCCTGTACGCGCAGGGGAAGCTGACGCGCCCTGTGCCTGAGGCATGAGCGCCACGGCCAAGCTGCGCGTGCCGTGCCCGGTCTGTGAGCACAAGGTCACGATCGACGTCACGATCCTGCGCACGGACGTAAGCGCGCACGCGGAAGAGCACGACTGGCAGATCGACTCCACGCCCCTGCGCGAGCACATCGAGACCAGGCACACGCGCGCGGAATGGGCAGCAGCTGATCAGTCCTGGAACGAGCCATCCCGCCGGCGCTGATGGTTGGACAGCAGGTGCTTGCACTGCGGGCAATGCCGCATCGTGCCCCGCTTGATGGCGAAGCTGATCCCGCACGTGCACAAGTGCAGGAACCCGGCACCCCAGTTCTGCATCATCCTTGCCAGCCCCGGCTTCGTACATGTCGTGCAGTCACGGCATCCACTGGCCATGTCATCCCCCTTGATATCGGATCAGGCAGGCTAGTGCAGGCAAGGTGATCAATGTGCCCAGCAGGCTCAAGCCTCCTTGTTCCAGGCCAGGTTGTGACCAGACCAAGCCGTGCCCGGAACACGGCAGGGACAACAGGGCGCGAGGCACAGCGATCCAGCGCGGCTATGGCTCGAGGCATCAGCACAGGTTCAGGCAGGGCGTACTCGATGCCTGCCCCGTGTGCGTCATGTGCAGGCAGCAGCCAGCCACTGAGGCAGACCACTGGCCACGCTCACGCCAACAGCTAGAGGCTCAAGGCCTGGACGCTGATGATCCACAGTACGGACGAGGGCTGTGCAAGCCATGCCACAGCAGCGAGACCGCGAGGCATCAGCCGGGCGGATGGAACGCCGAACGACAGCAGTGATCACCATGCCGCAGGGCAAGGGCGGATGGACCGAGGATCATGGCCGACCGAGGCGCGGTGCACTAGATGATCAAGGCCCGAGCGGGCAAGGCGCGAGGCGTCAAGATCATTGATGCGGTGAAGATCCGATTCGGCCAGCGCTAACGACCAAGAGGGCAGCGCAAAAGCGCAGGTCAAAGGGTGCATTTGAGCCGCACCCCATCTGACCTGCGGAAACGCGCAAAACTGCAGGTCAGGGGTGGGGTGCCCCCCTTGATCATCTTCCCCGGAGACCGCCGGGGAGGGAAAATCCTGGCGCCGCTGATCTTGAATTTTTGATCTCAAGATCAACTTGGGGGTGATCTTGGATGGCGGTCCCCGGGCGCAAGCCGAAGCCCCCACTGCAGGTCGTCCGCGAGGGCAACCCCGGCAAACGGCCGGTGCGCGAGGGCGTGAAGCTCCCGCCGGCCGAGCTCGTCGAGCCCGACTGGTCGAGCTTCTTCCCGAAGATCCGTCTCCCGACCAAGCCCCGCGCGCCGCGAGGCGCAGACGACGAGCAGCTTCGGGAGTACCGGGCCGAGGTCGCGCACTGGCAGAGGCTCAAACTCGCAGGTGAGGCTGCCGCGTTCGGGCACGAGGTGGCCAGCCGCGAGTGGCAGCGCGTGGTGCCGATCCTCCAGCAGATGGCAGGCCTGTCGTCGGTGGACCGGTCCACAGCTGTGGATTACTGCGTGTGCGTGGCCCGCCTGGAGTGGTGCGAGCGGCAGCTGTCCATCGAGGGCCTGGTCACGATGGGCCAGCGGGGCCCGTGCCGGAATCCTCTGACCACGATCGCGTCGCAGTACCGGACGCAGCTGAAGGCGTACATCGGAGAGCTCGGGCTGTCGCCCAGCGCGCGGGGCCGGTTGACGCCGCCGGAGGGCGGCGACGATGGCGACGAAGACGATCCCTTCGACTGAGCAGCTGTCGCGGCAGGACGTCGAGGACGGTTTGCCGGTCCCGCGGGCGGCTCTGCTCGAACTGGGCCTGGCCGAGGACGACATCACGTCGGCGCTGGACCGCCGGCCGTTGGTGGTGGCCAACCAGCTGCACGAGCAGCCGGGCGCCTGGTTCGACGTGGACGCCGCGCGACGCGCGATCAAGGCGATCGAGTCGTTCAAGCACACCAAGGGCCGGTGGGGCGGATCACCGTTGAAGCTCGCGCCGTGGCAGGCGGTGTGGGTGATCATCCCGGCGTTCGGCTGGCTCTTCTTCGATGAGGAGCTGGGCCGGCCGGTGCGGGTGGCCCGCACGGTGTACGTCGAGATCCCGCGCAAGAACGGCAAGTCGACGTTGTCCTCGGGCATCGGCTTGACGCTGCTGATGGCGGACCGGGAGACGGGCGCCGAGGTGTACGCCGCGGCGGCCTCGCTGGATCAGGCGAAGCGTGTGTTCGACGACGCGAAGCGCATGGCCTCGACGAGCAAGGCGGTGCGCGGACGTGCCGAGGTCTTGACCTCGGTCATCCGGGTTCCGCGCACAGGCAGCGTGTTCCGCGCCCTGTCACGGATCGCGGAGACGGCGCACGGCCTGAACGTGTCCGGCGCGGTGATCGACGAGCTGCACGTGCACAAGACGCGCGATCTCGTAGATGCGATCACCACTGGAACTGGCGCCAGAGATCAGCCCATGGTCGTGATGATCACGACGGCGGATGATGCCCAAGAGGGCAGCATCTACGACGAGGTCCACGGCGTCACCGAGAAGGTCGCCGAGCACGTCATGACGGACCCGGCGCACTACGGCGTGATCTGGGCCGCGGCCGACTCGGACGACCCGTTCGCCGAGGAGACCTGGCGCAAGGCCAACCCCGGGCTCGGGGTGAGCCCGACGCTGGCGTACAT
>NZ_JBHVYL010000078.1:0-3065 GCF_042880955.1 Leifsonia sp. NPDC058292 | reverse complement strand
GTCTCGCGCATCGCGCTGACGGCGTGTTGGGACCCCTCGATGGCTTACGACTCGTCGGGGAGGGGACGGATGAGGTCGGGGCTGTCGCCGGTGACCGGGCCGACGCGGTCGAAGACGAGGTCGCCGGCCACCGGGAGGGCGGCGCGCACGGCCTCGTCGAGCAGCGCCTGGTCGCCGACGACGGTCGGGTCGACCCAGTGGTCCCAGAGGTCGCGGGGCAGCGGAACCGGGTTGCGGTCGTGGATGTCGGCGAGCGTCTGCACCGCATCCGAGGTCAGGATGGTGGCGGTGAGGTGCCAGCGCTCGGGGTCGTCGCGCTCCAGGGCCGGGTCTGCCCACCAGGCGTAGAGCCCCGCGAAGCCGAGCAGCTCGCCGTCTCGCGCGTGAATGAAGTACGGCGTCTTCTTCTTGGTGACCGGATTCGTCTGCCACTCGTAGTAGCCGATGGCCGGGATGATCGCGCGCCGTGATGCGACCGACGCCTTGAACATCGGCTTCTCGGCGGCTGTCTCGGCGCGGGCGTTGAAAGTGGGGACCTTGGTCTTCAGCTCTTTCGACCAGGAGGGCACCAGCGACCAGCGGGCCAGCTCGAGCCGGCGCACCGCCGGCTCGTCTTTCTTCTTGCTCTCGAGGAAGATCGGCATCTGATCGGTCGGCGCGATGTTGTAGCTCGGCCGCCAATCACGGAAGTCTCCGCCCTCGGCGACGAACTCCTGGATCATGTCGTCGGTCTCTTTGTCCATCGCGAATCTCCCGCACATGAGGCAAGCCTACGACCGCCCACCGACGTCGAAATGGGCGATTCGATGCATGATCCGGTAAAGTTGAGGAATAATCACCCCCCAACAGGGCTCACGCCAGTCTGTGAAAACGATGTATTCTCACTTTTGTGAATAGGTGAGAAACAGTCACTTTACGTTTACCCAACTCCTCGTGCGGTCTCGCGATGGGGTCTCGCCGGTTCACACCACCCGAAATGCACCACCCCGACACGCAGGGACTACCCGTGAACCCGCATCCGCCGCGTCGAGCGATTCTGTCGCTCCCGCCCCTTGGCTCGCCGAGGACAAGCAAGCGCGCGCTGAGCAACGGGACCCCTCGCATGAGCGGAGCCGGCGGCGGCGAAGTCGTTCGAGACCACGACTTTCCCCCAGCCGTCGTCGGCTCTTCGGTCGGACACATCGTAAGCGCGGGGAGGGCGCACAGATGACCGTACTCAAGCCAAGACTTTCAGTGCTCGGACACGCAGAGCCGCAGGTGCGGCCGGTGTCCTCCGAGCGCACCTGGGCACGCCAGTACCGGGCGCGCCTCTTCATCACCGACACCGCGATCATCCTCGCCTCGACCATCGGGGCGATGTTCCTGCGCTTCGGGTTCGACGAGGCCGGCGCACAGTTCGCCGGTTTCCGAACCGACTACTTCACGCTCTCCCTGCTGATCGCCGTGACCTGGATGTTCACCCTCGGCGTCTACCACACGCGCGACGCGCGAGTGGTCGGCGTCGGCGTCGTCGAATACAAGCGAGTGGTCAACGGGAGCGCCCTGACCTTCGGTCTGCTCGCCATCGTCTTCCTCGTCGCGAAGGTCGACATCGCCCGCGGGTACTTCGTGCTCGCGCTGCCGGTCGGGGTTCTCGGCGTGCTGTTCTCGCGCTGGCTGTGGCGGCAGTGGCTCATCCGGCAGCGGATGTTCGACCACTACCTCTCCCGCGCGCTCGTGGTCGGCGGGTTCGACGACGTCGACTACGTCGTGCGCCAGATCCACCAGAAGTCCGGCGCCGCATACAACGTGGTCGGGGCATCCCTCGACGCCGCCCCCGAGGGAGCGCACGTGCGCAAGGGCGCCCCCACTCGCGCCACCAGCGTCGCGAGCACGATCGCGGCCCCCGAGCGCGAAGTCCCCATCGTCTCCAACCTCGAAGGCGTCGCGGAGGCTGCAGCGCGGCTCGGCGCCGACACCGTGATCGTCGCAGGCCAGGCCCTGACCGGCGGCGACTTCGTGCGCAAGCTCGCCTGGCAGCTCGAAGGCACCTCGACCGAGCTGGTGCTCGCGTCGCGGCTCACCGATGTCGCCGGCCCCCGCATCCACTTCCGTCCCGTGGAAGGGCTGCCGCTCATCCACGTGGAGATCCCGCAGTTCGAGGGCGGCAAGCACGTGCTCAAGCGCGCGTTCGACTTCTTCGTCTCCGGTGTCGCCCTGCTCATCCTCTCCCCCCTGTTCCTGGTGATCGCGCTCTTCGTGAAGCTCGACGACCGGGGGCCGGCACTCTTCAGCCAGGAGCGGGTCGGCCGCAACGGCGAGACGTTCAAGATGTACAAGTTCCGGTCAATGGTGATCGACGCCGAAGCACGCCTGGCGCAGCTCCAGGCCAAGAGCGACGGCAACGGCCTGCTGTTCAAAATGAAGAACGACCCGCGGGTCACCCGCATCGGGCATGTGCTTCGCAAGTATTCGCTCGACGAGCTCCCGCAGCTCTTCAACGTCTTCCTCGGCGACATGAGCCTCGTCGGGCCGCGGCCTCCGCTGCCCGCCGAAGTCGAGGGCTATGAGAACCACGTCCACCGTCGCCTCTACATCAAGCCGGGGCTCACCGGCATGTGGCAGGTCAACGGCCGTTCGGACCTCTCCTGGGAAGAGAGTGTCCGCCTCGATCTCTACTACGTGGAGAACTGGTCGCTCACCGGCGACCTCGTGATCATGTGGCGCACCGTGAAGGTGCTGACACATCCGGTGGGGGCGTACTGATGCGCTCCTCACCACCCCGACAGCACAACCCCCGATTCCCGACCATCACTGATCCGACCATCACAGACACCGAGGTTGTCATGAGCACTGAACTTCGCCCTCGCGCTCGCTCGCTGGGCATTCTGACCGCAGCAGTAACTGCGGTCGGCCTCGTCTTCGGAGGGCTGGCGCTCGCGTCCCCCGCCGTCGCAGACACGGCCCCGACAGATCCCACCAATCCGGCGACACCGCCGACGGTCAGTGCGGATGCGCTGCCCACCACCCAGATCGACGGCGTCGCCTGGGCGCAGGTCGTCGTCGGCAACACCGTCTACGTCGCC
>NZ_JBHVYL010000077.1:0-3297 GCF_042880955.1 Leifsonia sp. NPDC058292 | reverse complement strand
CTATCTGGCCCCGCTTACGCCGCTCATGCCGGCGCGCGAGAGCCGCCTCGAGCGGTATCAGCGCCGGGAACAGCAGCGCAGCGACCACGATCCGCACCCACAGCGGCGGATACAGGTCACCAGTGACGGCGTACCAGACCGCCAAGAACGCGAGCCCTGCGGTAAACCACAAAAGGATCATCGACAGGCTGACGAATCGTTCGTAGAGCATGAGGTCTCCTCGGGGCGGGTCAGGTGTGAGAGGGAGCGGTGCGGCGGATGCCCTGGAAGCGGGACGCCCACGACTTGAGGCGACGCTTCGTGCCGTCACCGCCGCCGCTGTGCCACCACAGCCAGGCGTTCACAGCCGCTGCTACCGCCTGGAGGTAGGCATTGGAGTCCCCCATGACGACGTTGCCGATGCCTGCCACAGTGAACGCCGCGGCCGTCACCCCGTAGTACGGAGTGGCTCGCATACCGCGAGTGTGGGCGATGAGCCCGAGGATGGCGCTGCCCAGTCCGACGAGGGTGAGCGCGAGAAAGAGGACGTGCAACATGAGCTCTCCTAGGGGCGTGAAGGGGACTGCAGGGACTCAGGCGCCGTGGCGTGCGGGCTGGCTGGTCAGGTGCCAGGCCCGGTCGTCGTTCGGGCACCGGTAGACACGGCACTCGTTCCGCCGCTCCTGGTGATGCACGGCCCGCCGTATCCGCGTATCCAGCAGCGCGTCCTTGGCGCGGGCCTCCGTGGCGTGCCGGATCTTCTTGCAGCTGCACTTCGAGTGGACCCAGCGCCCCGACTTCACCGCACGCGTGCGGGCGAACTCCTCGAACGGGGCGCGGTTCACGGACAGCCAGCCCCTCGGAGACGCTCCGGGCGGCTTCAGGACGTACAGGTGGGCCTTCCCCGAGCGGGAACGGCCGTCCGTGCCGGCGGTCACCATGGCGACCGCTCCGGACGGGTGGAACGCGTCGAGGCGGGCGCGGGCCATGGTGGCGGATATCTGGACCTGCCAGCCGTGCTCACGCAGGAGGGGCGCCCATTCGTCGACGCGCTCGCGGGGCGTGAGGTCAACGGCAGGCTGCATGGTGGTGGTCGTGGTTTCGGGCATGGGGGCTCCACAGAACGGAATGTGACGGTGGGTTAGTTCTGCCGGATTGGCTCGGTCTACAGCCGATGGCAGTGTCGAAGATGTCCGAATTCAAGGACTGTTACGGTCACGCTGCGTGCTGCCGCGCGGCCTTCCGGACGGCCCGGCGATCCGCGCGATAGGCACGCTCGCCCTCCCAACAGGCGTCACACGGCTCTTCCTTGCGGTACCGGTGCGCAGCGAACCCCGCATGGTCACCGTGCCGCTGCGGCTTGCCGTCCAGGAGGCCAGCACGCGCGGCCAGCAGCACCGCGTTCGGCATGTTCACCGCGCCGAGCTTCCGGAACACCTCGGTGAACAGCTTCCCGACGCTCGTCGGCTCGATGAGGAGCTGCCGTCCGATCTCTGTGTGGGTCTTGCCGAGGGAAGCGAGCCGCAGGGCGTCCAGTTGGTGAGGGCTGAGGGGGCGTCGGCTGGGTCCGCGGCGAGAGGATGGAACAGGGCCGCCGCTCGAGGCAGACAGACCCGGCTGAACAGGTGCGGTCATACGGCACCGTCCAGGCTCGGCTCCACACGCGCACGGCTTCGGTAGTGATGCGGCACCGCAACGTCCTCAAGGCCGTAGAGCCCCACGCGCAGCCCGACCGCGACGGCCTGCGCCCGATCGGAGACCCGCAGCTTCCGCAGGACCCTGCGCATATGGGTCTTCACCGTCTCCTCGCCGATCCCCAGCGCCTGACCGATGGATCGGTTCGTGTTGCCGTTCGCGACGAGAACCAGGACCTGCCGCTCCCGATGGGTGAAGATCCGCGCGTGAGGCATGAACGGGACGGGCCCGCCACCGTGCGGCGACGGGCCCACCTGCACCGGGGCGGTCATACGGACTCCGCCAGCGCGTTCGCGGCGATGCCTTCGGCGACGGTGTACAGCAGGTTCACCGCGTCGTCGCTGTGTCCGGTCTCCTCGAGGAGCCGAGCCGCCTCCCGGAACGCTTCGGCGCGATCCGTCTCCGAGTCCTTGGCGGGCTCGGGCGGGAACACCTCGTCGAGGACGCCGCGGATCTCATCCGCATCCCGCTGCTTCAGTTCCACGGTCCGCAGGTTCTTGCTACGGCCGATGTACTTCGGCCCCATCAGCCGGTACCCGTGTCCGCTGTGCTCGTCCCACATGGCGTTGATGCTGAGCTGGTAGGCCGGGTACTGGCGGTCGGCGTTGGCAGTGTCGAGGGTGATCGTGGCCCGCTTCGCGGCGGACTGCTCGTTGATGGTCATGCGGTGGTCTCCTTCGGGGTGAGGGGCTGGAGAGTGAGCGGCCCGTAGGCCTCGTCGATCTCGGCGATCGGGCCGGGCTCCCCCGCGCCTTCCGGCAGCAGGTACACGAGCGGCTGGTCCTGGGCGTCCCGCAGGTCGCTGATCCGCCAGACCTCGCCGTCCCGGTCCGCGTAGTCGCGGCCGATCAGGTACGGCTGGTCGTTGTGCATGACCGCAAGGTGGTTGACGGCGACGTCGAGGTAGATCCCGCAGTCGCACCGGTGATCGCCGTGCCACTCGCGGCCGTCGCAATTCCCGTACGGCTCGGCCTTCACGGTCACCGGGGTCTGCGGCAGGCACACGAGGTCCAGGTAGTCGCCGCGCGGCTGCTTCCCGCACGCCTTGTGCGTCAGGGTGACGCCGCCCTCGTCGATCTCCATGAGGTACTGGTCGTCGGGGTTAGGGCAGGGGCATTCGTCGGCTGCGACGTCCTGGGGGCCTTCGGTGGCGGCGAACAGGTCAGTCATCGGGCCTTCTTCGGGGTGAGAGTGCGGGCGATGTGGTGGAGGGCTCGGGGCGTCAGCTCGAGGACGGCCAACGGCCACAGGAGGAACGCGGTCATCAGGCCGGCTTCATCAGCGCGGTGATGACCGCACGGATTTCGGAAACGGAATGCCGGGACGGATACTTCGCCACGTGCTGCGCGACGGTCTTCCACGCAGTAGACGGATCGACGCCCCACGCGTTCTTCTGGATTCCGTCCACGACCTTCTGGAGGCAGGACTTCTCGCCCTCGTGCTCCGGCACGGTGTGCAGCCAGCCGAACGGCACGAGCTTGGCCATGGTGTCGCTGCGCTCGTATCCGCAGCTGGCGCAGGTGCCGGGGTCGTAGTACGGGTCGGCGTAGCCCACGCTCGTGTCGACGGTGAACTCGGGCAGGTCCAGGGCGATCTTCACGGTGTGCCTTTCAGGCGGTGGTG
>NZ_JBHVYL010000076.1:0-3319 GCF_042880955.1 Leifsonia sp. NPDC058292 | reverse complement strand
GGTCGAATGTGGCCGGCACAGCGGGCACAGTCGACCGCAGCGGCCACACTCGAAGGTGCGCGCTCCAGCAAGCGGTCGGGCACCCTGTCGTCCCCGGGCGCGCCCGTCACAGCGCGCCACCGTCGCGAGGCGCGCTCGCCGTCACCAGGCGCGCCACCGTCGCGAGGCGCGCTCGCCGTCACCAGGCGCGCCACCGTCGCGAGGCGCGCTCGCCGTCACCAGTCGATCGGCTTGGTCTGGCCGATCAGGCAGCCGCCGTCGGCGAGCTGCGGCACGACCTGGCTGTTGTAGCCCCCGGCATCTGCACCGTTCTGGCCGATGAGGCAGCTCGAACCCATCAGCACGGAGAACTGGATCGAGTTGGCCTTGAGGCCGATCGTCGTCGTGTCGACGGTGAGTTGCATGTCCGCCTTGGTGAAGCCTGCGGCCACGAGGGCGTCGATGAAATCGCGCCCGACAGCATCCGGCTTCGCAGCGAGCGTCGCGCGGTTCACCTGGTCGAAGAAGGGCAGGTTCTGCTGCGCCGTTCCGTTCGGGAAGAACTGCACGGGCGCGGCCGGCGTCGTCGCCGACGTGGCGGTCGGCGTGGTCGCTGCGCTCGACGTCGCGCCGCCCGAGCCTCCGGCGCCGACGCATCCGCTCAACACCAGCGCAAGGCAAACGGCACCGAGAGTGCTCGCCGCAGCCACGCTCGCCCGCTGCGCGAGCACTGCCCGCGATGTCGGGACGCTGTGCTGGCGGGATGGCTGCGGCATGAACGTCTCCGGTGGTCGCTGAGGGGTACGCCATCGAGTCTAGGCGGAGCCCTCCTCCAGAAGCTCACCGCTCGCTGAGGGCTCTTCGGCACGCGGGAGGTCGTCGCCGAACGCGTCCGGCACCGACTCCGCCGCTGCCTCCACGCCCGCGCCGACACCGGCGGGCTTGATCGTGCGACTGAACGCCGACGAGCCCCACGTCAGATCGTGGCCGACAGCATCGGCGTCGATCTCGACGACCGTGCCCGAGCGATCACCGTTCTCCCAATCGCGCACGCTGAGCCGCCCGGACACCACGACCGGATCACCCTTCGACACCGACGACGCGACGTTGAGCGCCAGCTGACGGAAAGCGGTGACCGTGAACCAGTTGGTCTCGCCGTTCTCCCAGGCCTTCGTCTCCCGATTGAATCTGCGCCGGGTTGTGGCCAGCCGAAAGGTCGTGATCGGCAGCCCCTCGTTGGTGCGGATGTGGTTGGGCACGGTCGCGACGAAGCCGCGGGTCGACAGGGAATCGTTCATGGTTGCTCTCCTCGCTCACATCGCCACTCGGCGACGAACCGAGTCTCGATGCCGACGACTCGCCGGCGCAGCGCGGGCACAGCATCTGGGGAGAACTCTCGAAACCACCCGCCTGTGGAGGGCAGCGACAGCCGGAACGCCGACGCATCCCGCCACCGGCAGACTCTTTCGTTCCGAGAGGCAACATTCTCTACGATGGGGAGATGACCTTTGCTGCCGCCGACGGCCGATACGAGACGATGACGTACAACCGGACAGGGAGGAGCGGCCTGAAGCTGCCAGCGCTGTCGCTGGGTCTCTGGCACAATTTCGGCGACGAGCGCGCGATCGGGACCCAGCGCGACATCGTGCGCCGGGCCTTCGATCTCGGAGTCACCCATTTCGACCTGGCCAACAACTACGGGCCTCCTGCCGGGAGCGCGGAAACCAACTTCGGCCGGATCTTCAAGGAAGACTTCACGCCGTACCGCGACGAGATCGTCGTGTCGACCAAGGCGGGCTACTACATGTGGGAGGGCCCATACGGCGAATGGGGTTCGCGCAAGGGGATGCTGTCGTCTCTCGACCAGAGCCTCGGGCGTCTCGGGCTCGACTACGTGGACATCTTCTACTCCCACCGTCCCGACCCCGAGACGCCCATCGAGGAGACCATGGGCGCGCTCGCCACCGCCGTTCAGCAAGGCAAGGCGCTCTACGTCGGCGTGTCGAACTACAGTCCCGAGCAGACGCTGGCGGCCGCGGCCGCGCTGGCCGAGCACAACGTTCCGTTGCTCATCCACCAGCCCCGCTACTCGATGTTCGACCGCCACATCGAAGACGGGCTCTTCCCCGTGCTCGAGCAGATCGGCGCGGGCAGCATCGTGTTCTCCCCGCTCGCCCAGGGGATGCTCACCGACCGCTACCTCGACGGCACCGTTCCCGCCGGGTCGCGCGCGGCCACGAGCCACTTCCTGTCGGAGAAGCAGCTCAGCCCGGTCTACCTGGAGCGAGCGCGCGCGCTCAACGAGATCGCCGCGGAGCGCGGGCAGTCGCTCGCGCAACTCGCCCTGACCTGGGTGCTGCGTCAGCCGGCCGTCACGAGCGCGCTGATCGGCGCATCCAGTGTCGCCCAGCTGGAGCAGAACGTCGCCGCCCTGGATGCGCCGGCTCTCACCTCCGAGGAGATCGCGATCATCGAGCCCTTCGCCGTCGACGGCACGGAGCACCTCGAAGACTGACCACACCTCGGTCGCATCACGACTCCGCGACACTGCGGCGGGGATGCACGCCGCAGCGCCGCCTCGGAGATACCATCGCCGACATGCAGTGGTGGAATAGTTTCGTTGACTGGCTCGTATCGTCGGCAGCACGCCCGATGATCCTCAACGCGGTGGTGCTCGCGGTAGCCGTGATCATCTCCGGGTTGCTCGCAGCCTGGATCGCGCGTGGCGCGATCCATGGTCTGCTCTCCCGCACCGATCGTCAGCAGAAGGCGTCGGCCATCGCGGCTCT
Source organism: Leifsonia sp. NPDC058292 (assembly GCF_042880955.1). Taxonomy (NCBI): domain Bacteria; kingdom Bacillati; phylum Actinomycetota; class Actinomycetes; order Micrococcales; family Microbacteriaceae; genus Leifsonia; species Leifsonia sp. NPDC058292. The sequence continues at coordinate 551 of NZ_JBHVYL010000076.1, read as the reverse complement.
CGTCGATGCGGCGACCGAGGCATCCGTCTGGAACTCCTTGACCCCCGGTGAGCAGGTGCTCTCCGATCGCGCCGTGGGCCAGGCCGACATCATGGTGCGGCTGCTCCCCATCAAGGGGGCCGGCATCGCCGCCAACTGGGCGGGTCATCAGCTCGCGGAGATGAAGCGGGCGTCGGCGACGTTCGGCTACCAGCTCGACCCGGCGATCGCGGAGTTCCGCGACCGGCTGATCGAGTGGCAGAACAAACCGGGCCGCGCACGCAAGATCTTCCAGGGCGACCTCGAGCGGTGGCGCTTCGAGAACACCGACACCGACCGCGCACTGCTCGCCCAGCAGGATGCCTGGGTGGCGCAGCAGCACCACGAGCAGTTCACCCCGGCCGCAGCGGAGTCGGTCGGCCTCGGCGCCACCTCGCTCACTCGCGAGCCAGCGCCAGCCGCAGTGGACTCTGACACGGTGGGCTCCGACACGGCCCCGACCACGAAACTGTCGCAGCCGGTCTGACCCGGAGGCCGAACTCCACCCGAACACGACGAAAGAGCGCCGGCGG
>NZ_JBHVYL010000075.1:0-3483 GCF_042880955.1 Leifsonia sp. NPDC058292 | reverse complement strand
GGGGGGGCAGGTGATTGTGAATCCGGGGGCGGGAAGGGGGATGCGGTCGGTCATGGCCTGCTCCTTCGAAGGCGGTGGTCGGGTGGTCGGGGGTTAGCGGACGATCTGTCCGGCGTGCTTGTTGGCGGCGCAGGTGATGCAGGCCTGGCAGTCGCCGCGGTTGTTGCGGTGGATGGCGGGGTCGTGGGCGTGCGCCCAGCACTGCCGGCACTCGTCTTGGGGCGGGTTCGCTGCTCGCGCCTTCGGCATCGCGGGGTCCTTCCGGTGGTTGGGGTGGTGGGGCCCGGTGTGGGCCGGGCCCTGTAGGGGTCAGAGCATGAGCCGGTACTCGTCGACCAGGTCCGTCGTGGACTGCAGGTAGCGGCTGGCGCGAGTGAGGAGGATCTTCACCTCGTCCCTGTCCGTGCTGTTCAGGGCGTCGGTCAGGTAGACCGCGGCGTTGTCGAGGTTCTCGGTGCCGTTGATGCCGGCGTGGTCGAGGTTGATCGCGGCCGTCGTCAGCTGGTCGATGAACTCGCTGGCTGTGGTCGCGGGCTCCTCGTCGGCGGCGAAGGCGACGTCCTTGGCGTAGGTGTCGATCAGCGTCTGGATGCTGGGCGGGGTGGGGGCGGTCATGAGCGGTGTCCTTGCTGGTCGATGACGGCGGCCAGCTCGGCCGCAAGGTGGTGGATCTCGGGGTCGGCCAGCGCGAACGCGATCCGCTCCCCGAGGAGTTGCGCGGTCTTCTGTACGTCCAGGGGCAGCGTCCGCAGGGCCGGGTTCGACTCGGCCGTGGCCAGGCGCTGCACGGTCAGGCCAATCGCGGTGATCAGGTCGCAGTCCGGGGATCCGGCGAGTGCGGCAATGAGGGTCTGGGTGCGGTCGAGGTCGTGCCGGTCGAGGGCGATGTGGCGGAGCCCGTCACGGTTGAACTCGATCCCGGCGTGGATGCCGGCGAGGTCGTCGATGACGTCGCCGAGTTCCGTGCCGTCGACGGGCGGGACGGCGTTCCCGGCGGTGTGCAGAGGAGTCGCGGTCACAGCTGCTCCTCGTTGGCGAACGCCTCGGCCTGCGTGAGCAGGTCCTTGATGTCGGCGGCATTCGTGTCGGGGGCTTCCCCGTCCTCGTCCGCGAGCGGGTCGGACAGGTCGCCGAACACGTCGTCGATCGCCTCAATGACACGCAGGAACTCGGCCTGCCGGTGGTCCAGGACGGACGCCTGAACGGTCCGCGGGTCCAGGAGGAGGAAGATCTCGACGACGTCGAGGTACAGGTCGGGGTTGCGGTCCGCGACGTCGATGGCGGACCACTCGCCGCCGGCGATGTCCTCGTAGTGCGGGTCGTTGAACATCACGACACCGCCTTCGCGAGGCGCTCGTCGATGTTCGCGTCGTGGACCTTGGGGAGCGCGACGCGGATCAGGCCGGCGAGGAACTCCGTGGTCAGCATCCCGACGCGGGACTCGCCCACGTAGTTGAGGGTCGGGCCGTCCAGGGCCCGCAGGTGAACGAGGTTCCCGTCACCGTCGAAGGAGTCCTTGTCGCCGAGCGCGTAGCCGAGCTGCTCGATGAGGCCGAGGAGTTCTCGGGCCGACTCGTGCGCGGCAACCGAACGGCGAAGGGCCTCGTCGACCTGGCCGGCGTCGAAAGTGGAATCGAATGTGTGCGGGCCGCTCGTGCGGCTAGCCATATGGCGGTTACGATCCATAGTGGATCGGCCTCCCTGAATGCGCAGGTGGGCGGGTTCACGTCCGTGGCGGTGTAGGAGCCGCTTCGGGACACGCGGCCCTGGTCCGGCATCAGCTGGTCTAGGGCCGTTTTGCTGTGCTGAGAACAACAGTAGAGCGTGACTTGCCATGTGGCAAGTCATAGAGACAGAATGGAGGCAACAGCCATCGCAGAAGGAGGACAGGACTTGGTGACCTTCCGAGAAGCCGCGCGACGTGTCATGGCGGAAGAGATCGCCCCGTCCATGACTCACCAGCGCATCTCGCAACTCGCCAGAGACGACGAGAACTTTCCGCCGGTTCAGCAGATTGGTAGATCGAAGGTCGTTGACTGGGTGATGGCGCGGCCGTACTTCATCGCGCACGCCAAGAAGGCGGCCCTGCGTGACAGCCGGCGTCGGCCGAAGAGCGAGGAGAGCGGCAACGAGTAGCCCGAAACCGCGAGGGCCTCCGGTGGAGTCCTGAGCGTACGAACGGCCGACCGGGGTGGAGCCCGGCCGACCGTCCTGACGATCGCTGACCTGCGAAATCGAGCGACCGATGAACCGCCCCTGCAAGAGGAGATTCGACATGAGCCTACTAGTGAGACAGACAAGCGAGAACCCTGAGCGAATCAACCTCAGGTCCCTGTGGTGAGCGGCGCAGAAGAGCCCCTGCCGCCCGCAGTGACGTTCAAGAGCGGAGCCGAGCTGCTCATCAAGCTGGGCATCGTCGACACGATCACGCACCAGGGCGTTCGCCATATCGCCCAGTCCAAGGACTGGCCGTTCGGCGAGGGGCGGCAGCATCCGTACTGGCGCGTCGCCAACGCGCAGCAGGTGATGGCGACTGAGCCGTTCCTCGAGTACTTCCGGGAACGTGAGCGGAAGCGCCGCGAAGAAGTCAGCGGCCAGTGATCGGCTTAAGGGCCTCGGGATCGCAGCCCCGAGTGTCTGGAAAAGCAGAACGGCCGGTCGCGGGGAGTTCGCAGCTACCCCGGCCTCGACCAGCCGTCCAAGCGTGACAGCGGTTTGCCGGCCGCTGACAGAAGCAACCCGATGCATAGGAAGGGTGCTCGTGAAGAGCGTATCGCGGAGCACGCCAGTAGTCAGCACAGACCCGTCATGCGCGATCGGACGGCAGTGATGGCCACCCCGGCGAGGGAGCCGCACTACACGAAGATCCCGGAGTGGGTCAGCGAGTGTGGCGCGAACGGCATGGAAGCTGCCGTGTACCAGAACCTGGCGAAGCGGCTGCATCACGCGAGCGGCTCGCGGAAGGTCGATCCGAGCCGTGCGCGGCTGGCGGCCGACATCGGGCTGAAGAAGCCGGACGACGTCGATCCGTACCTGCGCGCCCTCGAGGTGCTGGGCACGATCATCATTCACGCGAAGAAGGGCATGCGGGCGACGTACGAGCTGCCCGTGTGGCCGCCTGAGGGCTACGACGGCCCGGAGAACACGTACGCGGCGGACAAGTGGCAGAAGGACGATGCGGCCGGCTACAAGGCGTGGCGTGCCCGTCGTCGTGCGCTGGTCGATGCCGCTGAGGCTCCGTACGCGGAGAAGAAGCGTGCTCGGGTCGTCAAGAGCAGGGCCCGTAAGGCGGCCGTCGCGGAGTCGGACGTACCCGTTGCAACGGGTAGGTCGGAGCAGGACCACGTACCCGTTCCAACGGGTAGGTCCCAACCCGTTGGAACGGGTACCCACCGACCCGTTCCAACGGGTACGAACCAGGACGACCAAAACGACCAGACGAATATGGGTGACGGCCGTAGGCCCACCACCGGTAGTAGGAGC
>NZ_JBHVYL010000074.1:0-4056 GCF_042880955.1 Leifsonia sp. NPDC058292 | reverse complement strand
GTTGCGACCTGGCGCGCCCTCCAGGTCGCAACAACTCGCCCCTCGCGGCGCATCCGCAGCCGTGTATGCTGTGGTCTGACCATATGGTCTGACCACACGGAACGGACCGCGCCGCGGTGCTCGGCGAAGGAGGCGAACCGGATGGGCGACGAACAACGCGCCTGGCAAGGCGTTCTCGCGCATATCGAGGAGCGCCTGGTCGACGGGCGGCTGCGCCCCGGCGACCACCTTCCGCCCGAGCGCACCCTCGCCACTGATCTCTCCGTCGGCCGTTCGAGCGTTCGCGAGGCCGTGCGGGTTCTCGAGGCGATGGGCCTGGTGCGCACGCAGACGGGATCGGGCCCGAGCTCCGGCGCCATCATCGTCGCCCGCCCAGTCGGCGGCATGCAGGCGTTGATGCGGCTGCAGGTCGCGGCCAGCGGTTTCCCCGTCGCCGATGTCGTGAAGACACGCCTGCTCCTGGAGTCGGCCGTGGCGGCCGACCTCGCCGAACGCTCGCCCGGTGTGCAACTCGCCGAGGCCGAAGCGCTGCTCGACGCGATGGACGACCCGGCTCGCACACCGCAGGAGTTCCTCGCCCTCGACGCCCAGTTCCACCTGTCACTCGCCGAGGCCTCCGGCAACACCGTGGTCGCCGCGACCATGGCGGGGCTCCGCAGCTCCATCGAGGGCTACGTGCTCGCCGGGCTCGCCCGCATCCACGACTGGGCCACCATGTCGGCCAGACTCCGGGCCGAGCACCGCTCCGTGATCGCCGCGATCGTCGCCGGCGATGCGGGCGAGGCGCGCACCCGCATCCACGACCACATCAGCGGGTACTACCGGGATGCCGCTCCCGAACGAACCACCCCCGCATCCGGTCTGCCGTCCAACACACCGTCGCCCGCCCTCCGCCACGAGTTCAGATAGGTATCTCCCATGGTCACCCGCCAGCTACCGAAGCCCGCCGAACTGCTCGACCTGATGAAGTTCAAAGCCCCCGAGTTCGACGGAAAGAAGCGCCGCCTGCAGGGCGCCCTCACCATCGAGGACCTTCGCGCGATCGCGAAGCGCCGCACGCCGAAAGCGGCGTTCGACTACACCGAGGGCGCCGCGGAGGGCGAACTGTCGCTCGCCCGTGCGCGGCAGGCGTTCCAGGACATCGAGTTCCACCCCTCGATCCTGCGCGACGTCTCGGTCGTCGACACGTCGTGCGAGATCTGGGGCGGCGCGTCCTCCCTGCCGTTCGGCATCGCGCCGACGGGCTTCACGCGACTGATGCAGACGGAGGGCGAGACCGCCGGGGCCGGAGCGGCCGGCGCTGCGGGCATCCCGTTCACCCTGTCCACTCTCGGAACCACGTCGATCGAGAACGTGAAAGCGGCGAACCCGAACGGCCGCAACTGGTTTCAGCTGTACGTGATGCGTGAGCGCGAGATCTCCTACGACCTCGTGCGCCGTGCCGGCGCCGCCGGGTTCGACACCCTGTTCTTCACCGTCGACACCCCTGTTGCAGGAGCCCGGCTGCGAGACAAGCGCAACGGCTTCTCCATCCCGCCGCAACTCACGCTCGGCACCATCGTCAACGCGATCCCCCGGCCGTGGTGGTGGTACGACTTCCTGACCACGCCCAAGCTCGAGTTCGCATCCCTCTCCTCGACCGGCGGCACGGTCGGCGACCTGCTCAATGCCGCGATGGACCCCTCGATCAGCTTCGAAGACCTCGCGATCATCCGCGACCTCTTCCCCGGCAAGATCGTCGTCAAGGGCGTTCAGAACGTCGAAGACTCGGCCAAGCTGGTCGACCTGGGCGTCGACGGCATCGTGCTGTCCAACCACGGCGGACGCCAGCTCGACCGTGCGCCGATCCCGTTCCACCTCCTGCCGAAGGTCGTCAGGGAGGTCGGCGCGCACACCGAGATCGCGATCGACACGGGCATCATGAACGGCGCCGACATCGTCGCCGCGTACGCCCTCGGCGCGAAGTTCACCCTCATCGGCCGCGCCTACCTCTACGGGCTGATGGCGGGCGGACGGGACGGCGTCGACCGCACCATCCAGATCCTCTCCGACCAGATCGTGCGCACGATGCAGCTGCTGGAGGTCTCCTCGCTCGCCGAGCTGGCACCAGAGCATGTGACGCAGCTCCAGCGTCTCGTGCCGGTCCCGGTCGCGGCCGGGGTGCCCGTCGGGTAGCTGCGCGGTCGTCGCGACGGGCTACTCGCAGGCCTGCCCGTCGCCGTCCCTGTCGAGGTCGTAGATATCGCTGCCGATGACCTGAACCGGCCCTGCCACGTAGGCCGGACCGTTTCCGCTCCCGCCGGCGCAGTCGACGTCGCTCGCGATCGGCACGCATCCCGAGTAGTTCGGATCGCAGCCGCCGCCGGCATCCTGTGCGGGGGCCGGTTGCGGCGCGGCGGCACGCGGCGGCGGTGGCGGCGCCGGTTGCATCGTCCCCACCGTCGTCACCTGATCGACCGGCGCCGTCGTCACTGTTTCGGAGACGAGCTCCCGGCTCTGCTCGGTGCAGTCCCGCAGGGTGACGCGGTAGGTCTTGGTCTTCGTGCCGTTTTGGCCCGGAGTCGTGACCGAGGTGGTGCCGACCGCCACGGCGGGATCGTTCACCGTCGTCGCCTGAAAAGCGATCGGCTCGTCAACGGTCACGGTCTTCGTCTCGACGACGGGAGTGGGCGTCGGGCTCGGCGTCGCACTGGACGTGGCGGACCGGCCAGTGCTCAGCGAGGAGATCTCGACCGGGGGATGCGGCTGCGCAGCACTCGCGACCATCCCGCTGAGCGCGATCAGGAAGGCGGAGGCCCCGGCGACCAAGGTGATCTTCGTGCCGATGGTCCACGTTGTTTGCTGAGCTTTTGTCATGATGACTCCGAGTATGGGCGCAGTGCGACGCGGCCGCTACACCCCAGACGGGGGCTGCCCACAATGCGCCCTCGGGGGAACACCTCAGCCGTCTCAAAGCATTCACCCAATACCATCGAGGAGACACTGTTCACCGTCGATGGGACAAAACCGAATGGCAACAGGGAAGGGTGCCTCCGGGCCCACCAAACGCGATCGCCGTGAAGAGGCGCGCGAGCACGCACGTTTGATGCGCGAAGAGGCGGCGAAGAAAGCCAAGCGCCGCAAGTTCGTGGTGCAGGGCTCGATCATCGTGGCCGTCGTCGCCGTGCTCGCCATCGTCGGTGTCTTCATCCTCAACGGGGTCAACGCGGCCAACAACGTCGCCAACCCGAAGAACATGCAGAGCGGCGGCGTGCTGCTCACCAGCGCGACGAAGGCCGTCACCACGCCGGCCATCCCGAAGGGCGGCAAAGCCACGCCGACCAAGCAGGAGCTCGACGGCAAGACGGCGCACATCGTCATCTACGTCGACTACCAGTGCCCCATCTGCAACCAGTTCGAGACCACCAACGCCGACCAGATCAAGCAGTGGATGGCCGACGGCCAGGCGACGCTGGAGACGCATCCGGTCGCGATCCTCGACAGCGCCAACAACAAGAAGTACTCGACCCGGTCCGCGGCGGCCGCGTCCTGTGTCGCCAATTACGACCCGAACAACTTCTTCGCGGTCAACAGCGCCCTGTACGCCAACCAGCCCGACGAACAGACGGGCACAGGTCTCACGAACGCCGAGCTCTTGAAGGTGTTCAAGGATGCGGGAGCCAGTTCGAAGCAGATCACCGACTGCGTGAACGACCAGACCTTCGCGCAGTTCATCACGAACCAGACCAAGTCTGTGGTGACCGATCCCGATCTGGTGAACGCGGCATCCGGCTCGTTCGGAACGCCGACGGTGTTCGTGAACGGTCAGCGCTACGCCGGCAGCGTGTCGGACGCGACGCAGTTCGCCACGTTCGTGGGAACGGCCGTGCAGGAAGCGGGCACCGGCTCGACGGGAACGCCGACGCCGACTCCGACGAAGTAGCGACGACCTTCGAGCTCGACGCTCCGTGAGAAGGCGGCCGGGCGAGCCCATCACCGAAACCGCGGTCCGCGAGCTCTATGAGGAGACCGGCCTCACGGTGAAGCCCGAGTCCCTCAAGGTCGCCCACATCATCC
>NZ_JBHVYL010000073.1:0-4532 GCF_042880955.1 Leifsonia sp. NPDC058292 | reverse complement strand
GCGGTCGAGCGTGCCCGCGGTACCGGCCACATTCGACCGCACCGGCCACACTCGGCGCGAACGGTCAAGCTTGGCGGGAGCGGTCCAGCTCGGGGGAGCGGGCACTTTCGACGCCGGGCTGGCTGCCGAGGCGTCAGCCGCGGAGGCCGAGGAGGGGGAGTACCTGGCTGAGGTCTTGGCGGTCGATGACGACGTCGGCCTCGGCGCGCACGCGGGGTTTGGCGTTGAAGGCGACAGCGAGGCCGGCGGTGGCCATCATCTCGAGGTCGTTCGCGCCGTCGCCGATCGCGACGGTGTGCGCTAGCGGGATTCCGGCATCCGCAGCCCACTCGGTGAGCGCGGATGCTTTGGCCGTCGCGTCGACGACCTCGCCGAGAAGACCCCCGGTCAGAACGCCATCGGCCACCTCCAGCCGGTTGGCACGCCAGTGGTCGAGCCCCAGGCGGTGGCCCAGGGGGTCGAGGGTCTCGTGGAACCCTCCGGAGACCACACCGACCAGGCCGCCGGCGGCGTGGACGCCCGCGATGAGCTCGGGCACCCCGTCGGTGACACGGATGCGTTCGCCGACGCGCGAGAACACCGACACCGGCAGCCCGGCGAGGGTCCGCACCCGGGAACGCAGGCTCTGCTCGAAGTCGAGCTCGCCGCGCATCGCGCGTTCGGTGATCTCCGCCACCTCGGTGCGGGCGCCCGCCTCCTCGGCGAGCAGTTCGATGACCTCGTCATGGATGAGGGTCGAGTCCGCGTCGAGAACGGCGAGGAACCGCTGGGATGTTCGATTGTGGGGCAGTCGCGGGGAAGAGCCGGTCATGGAACGACGTGCACTCCCTTGCCGACGACGGTCAGTCCGGAGTCGGTGACGGTGAACCCTCGTGCGCGGTCCCGATCGTGGTCGAGGCCGATGCTGGCGCCTTCGGCGACGATGACGTCTTTGTCGAGGATGGCACGGCCGACGAACGCGTTCGGCTCGATGATGGCACGCTCGAACACGACCGAGTCGACCACCTTGGCCCCGGAATCGACCTTCGCCCACGGCCCCAGAACACTGCGCTCCAGGTGGGCTCCCGAGATCACCGAGCCGAGCGAGACGATCGAGTCGATGGTGGTGCCGAGGGATCCGCGGTCGTCGCGCACGATCTTCGCCGGCGGCGAGTTGAGCTGCGAGCTGAAGATCGACCACTGGTTGTTGTAGAGATTGAACACCGGCAGCGGCGCGATGAGGTCTTGGTGGGCCTCGAAGAACGAGTCGATCGTTCCCACGTCGCGCCAGTAGTACCTGTCCCGATCGGTCGAGCCGGGAACGTCGTTGCGGTTGAAGTCGTAGACGCCCGCCTCGCCGCGGTTGACGAAGTCGGGGATGATGTCGCCGCCCATGTCGTGGTTGGAGTCGGGGCGGTCGCCGTCGCGGATGACCGCGTCGATGAGCGCATCCGCGTCGAACACGTAGTTGCCCATCGAGGCGAGGACCTCGTGGGGGGAGTCGGGGAGACCGAGCGGATCGGCCGGCTTCTCGCGGAAGGCGCCGATGCGATCCGGATGCGCGGCGTCGACCTCGATCACGCCGAACTGGTCGGCGAGACCGATGGGCTGACGGATGGCCGCGACCGTCGCGGGAGCACCCGACGCGATGTGCGCCTCGATCATCTGGCCGAAGTCCATGCGGTAGACGTGGTCCGCTCCGACGACGACCACGATGTCGGGCTTCTCGTCGCGCAACAGGTTGAGGCTCTGCAGGATGGCGTCGGCCGACCCGCTGAACCACCGCTTGCCGAGCCGCTGCTGAGCGGGCACGGAGGCTATGTAGGAGTTGAGCATCCCGTCGAGTCGCCAGGTCTGCGAGACGTGACGGTCGAGGCTGTGCGACTTGTACTGCGTGAGCACGACGATCTGGCGAAGCTGCGAATTGATCAGATTGGACAGCGCGAAGTCGATGAGGCGGTACTGACCCCCGAACGGCACCGCTGGTTTCGCCCGATCGGCCGTGAGGGGCATCAGGCGTTTACCTTCGCCACCCGCGAGAACAATGCCGAAGATCTTCTTGCCTGCCATGCCACCACAGTAGAGGCAACAGGGGTGGTGTACTAGCGTTCAGGTCATGCGCGTTGATCTTTTGACCCGGGAGTATCCGCCCAACATCTACGGCGGCGCCGGTGTTCACGTGGTCGAGCTGGTGCGAGCGTTGCGCACCGACACCGAAGTGCTCGTGCGAGCATTCGGCACCCCCGTTGACGAGCCCGACACGTTCGGGTACGCGGTCCCCTCGGAACTCGCTGACGCCAATCCGGCGATCACCACACTGGGGGTGGATCTGCAGATGGCGCAGGATGTCGCGGGCGCAGATCTCGTGCACTCGCACACCTGGTACGCGAACGGGGCAGGTCACGTGGCGAAGCTGCTGCACGGCATCCCGCACGTCGTCACGGCGCACAGCCTGGAGCCGTTGCGCCCGTGGAAAGCCGAACAGCTCGGCGGCGGCTACCGCGTGTCGAGCTGGATCGAGAAGACCGCCTTCGAGGGCGCGGATCGTGTGATCGCGGTCAGCGAGGGGATGCGGCGCGACATCCTCGCGTCGTATCCGGCACTGGACCCCGACAAGGTCACGGTCGTCTACAACGGCATCGACCTCGACCGCTGGAAGCCTCTCCACGACCCGGACGGCGCCAGGGCGCTGGGCATCGATCCCCACCGGCCGGCCGTCGTCTTCGTCGGCAGGATCACGCGTCAGAAGGGCCTCCCGTACCTGCTGCGGGCGGCGCGGCTGCTTCCCGCCGACGTTCAGGTCATCCTCTGCGCCGGCGCGCCGGACACCCCCGAGATCATGGCGGAGGTGACCCGCGGCGTCGAGGCGTTGCAGGCCGAGCGCGACGGCGTCGTCTGGATCGACCGCCTGCTGTCGCAGGAGGAGTTGCGCACCGCGCTCACCGCATCCACGGTCTTCGTCTGCCCCTCGATCTACGAGCCGCTCGGCATCGTGAACCTCGAGGCCATGGCGTGCGGCCTGCCCGTGGTGGGAACGGCGACGGGCGGCATCCCGGAGGTCATCGTCGACGGCGTCACGGGCAAGCTGGTGCCCATCGATCAGGCCACGGACGGAACGGGGACACCCACCGACCCGGATGCGTTCGTGACCGATCTCGCAGCCGCTCTGACCGAGGTCGTCCGTGACCCGGAACGCGCCGCGCGCATGGGCGAGGCCGGTCGCCAGCGTGCCGAGACGGAGTTCAGCTGGACCTCCATCGCGGAGCAGACACGGGCGATCTACCGGTCACTCGTCGGCTGACGACGCCGGTAGGCTAGAGGTCATGCCCAGCGTTCTCAAGCTTGAAGATGTGTCGGTCGTTCGTGACGGGAATACCATTCTCGACTCGGTGAACTGGACGGTCGAGCCGGACGAACGATGGGTCGTGCTCGGCCCGAACGGCGCCGGCAAGACGACGCTGCTGCAGATCGTCGCCGCTGCGATGCATCCCACCTCCGGTGAGGCTTCCGTGCTGGGTGAGCCGATCGGCCACAGCGATCTGTCGGAGCTGAAGCCGCGGCTCGGCTTCGCTTCGAGTGCGCTCGCCCGGCGCATCCCGCGCAACGAGACGGTGCTCGACGTCGTGATGACGGCGGCATACGCGATCACCGGCCGCTGGAACGAGGAGTACGAGGAGATCGACGAGCGCCGCGCGCGTCGTGTGCTCTCCGAGTGGAAGCTGGAGCACCTGGCCGAGCGGATGTTCGGCAGCCTCAGCGATGGCGAGCAGAAGCGCGTGCAGATCGCGCGTGCCGTCATGACCGACCCCGAGATCCTGCTTCTCGACGAGCCGGCCGCGAGCCTCGACCTCGGCGGACGCGAAGAGCTGCTGCAGCTGCTCGGCGGCTACGCCAGCGACCCGCGCTCTCCCGCGATCGTGATGGTCACGCACCACGTCGAGGAGATCCCGTTGGGGTTCCACAACGCCCTGCTGCTGACCGACGGCGGTGTCACCGCTCAGGGAAAGCTGGACGACGTGATCACGTCCGAACGACTCAGCGACACGTTCGGCATCGGCATCGAGCTGAGCGAATCGGCCGGCCGCTACACGGCCCGGGCGAGTCAAGCCATCGCAGACTGAACAATCTGCTAAACTCGGTAGCTGGCCGTGGCGCTGTCTCTGCGTCGTGCCGACATGCTTCCCGTCCCGGTTCACCGCCTGGGGCACGACCAACCAACTATACGCAACAAGGAAGTCCTGATGAAGACTGACATCCACCCCGAATACGCTCCGGTGGTTTTCCGCGACCTGGCGTCGGGTGCGACGTTCCTGACCCGCTCCACCGTGTCGAGTGACAAGACGATCGAGTGGGAAGACGGCAACACCTACCCGGTGATCGACGTCGAGATCTCCTCGGAGTCGCACCCGTTCTACACGGGCAAGCAGCGCATCATGGACTCGGCCGGCCGCGTCGAGAAGTTCAACTCGCGCTACAAGAACTTCGGCAAGTAAGCCGGGCGCAGCGAAGGCTGCCGCAACGAAGAGGGGCCCCGCCACACCTGTCTCTTATAC
>NZ_JBHVYL010000072.1:0-5105 GCF_042880955.1 Leifsonia sp. NPDC058292 | reverse complement strand
GCCGCATCCGGCAACGCGTCAAACGCATCCCGCCAAACGGACTCTCGTGCTGTGGTCATGACTCAACCCAACCACCACCCACCGACATCCGAATATGCCATGTGACCAGGGATTTAACCTGTGGATAACCCCACCGTCACCCCCACCTGTGGAGGAGACCAATTCCGCGGCTCGCCTCGACGCCGCTCCCGCCTATCCCAGCACGCGATCGATGAAGGGGACCAACAGCGCCATCAGTTCCGCCGGGGCGTCGAGGGGCACGATGTGTCCGCTGGTGGGGATGATCCGGCTGGTCAGGTCGTCTGCGATCGCGCGGAGCTGGCGGGCGGTCGCGTCGCCGACGACCTGTCCGCCGACGGTGAGAGTTGGCACAGTGAGCCGTCGACGCTCGACGGCGTCGGCGATCTGCTCCGCGCTGGTGGGCATCGCGCGGTAGTACTCGAACGCGCAGCGAAGGGAGTCGGGGTCCCGGTAGGCGGCGACGAAAGCGTCTCGGATCGCTGCGTCGATTCCCTTGCCGTCCGCGGTGCCGCTACGGAGGAAGAAGTCGACGTAGGCCGCTTCGTTTCCGGCGAGCACTGCTTCTGCCAGGCCCGGAACGGCGTGGAACCCGAACCACCAGGGCGGTCCGGCCCGGAAGAACTCATCCGCACCGGGGAGCCGGCCGACGGTCGATTCGATGAGAACGAGCCCGTTCACGAGCTCCGGATGTTCCAGCCCGAGGAGAAACGCGGGCGGCCCTCCGGCATCCAGCCCGACAACGACCGCCGAACTCTCGCCGAATGCCTCCAACACGCCGACCATGTCGCGCGAGAGGGTGCGGGCGTCATAGCCGCCCGACGCGCGATCGCTGTCGCCGAGACCCCGAAGATCCGGAGCGATCACCCGGTGTCGTGAGGCGAGCTCCGCGAAGACTGGGCTCCACACCCGCCAGGTGTGCGGAAAGCCGTGCAGCAGAAGAACCGCCGGGCCTCCTCCGCCGCTGGCGACGTTCAGCGTCGTGCCGTTCACGTCGACCTTGCTCACAGTGACGGCACTGGTGCTCGGGATGCTCGGGATGCTCGGGATGCTCGGGATGCTCGGGATGCTCGGGATGCTCATAGTGCTCCGTTCGGTGGTTACCATTGGTGACCACCCAACGCTAAGGAGCACACGATGACCGCGGAAGACGGCACTTTCGACTCACCCGGTCACCGCGCGGTTACCGCTGCCGCCCCGAACCACCGCGGCGACCTCTTCAGCCCCGACTGCCCGACGCGGCAGTTGCTTGACCGGATCGGCGGCAAATGGGTGTCGATGGCGGTGAAGGTTCTCGGCGACGACTACCCGGGGGAGATCCGGTTCGCCGAGCTCAAACGCCGCATGCCCGGCATCTCGCAGAAGATGCTCGCCCAGACGCTCCGTCAGCTCGAGCGCGACTCGTTGGTGGGCCGCCGGGTGGAAGCGACGACCCCGCCGCGCGTGCACTACCGACTGACGGCGCTGGGATACTCGCTCACCGAACCGATAGCGGCACTGCGCGACTGGGCCGAGCTGCACATGGCCCAGATCGACGCCGCGAAAGAGCTCTGGGACAGCGGGGTGCGTGACCGATCGGCTTAGCGGTCCCGCACAAGGGCCGACTAGCATTCGAGGATGACCAGCCCGTCTCAGAGTAAGCACCCGAACGACGCGCCGACCGACGTCCCGATCGGCGGCGACGCGATCCGCCTGGGGCAGTTTCTGAAGCTCGCCGGCCTCCTCGACTCCGGCGGAATCGTGAAACAGGTCATCGTCGACGGCCTCGTGACGGTGAACGGCGAGGTCGACCTCCGTCGCGGACGACAGCTCCAACTCGGAGACATCGTCGGTTTCGAGGGGCGCAAGGTCCGCGTCTCCGCGTGAGAGTCCGCGTCTGCGTGTGAGAGAGCAGCATGACCGAGAAGAGAGCGACATGACCGAGAAGAGACCGACCGTTCTCGTGGTCGGTGCGTCAGGAAGCATCGGCAGACTCGTGGTGGAGGAGGCGCTGCGGCGCGGGCTCGCCACGCGCGCCCTGATCCGCGATGAGTCGAAGGCCGCGGGCATCCCGGATGCTGCGGAGACGGTGATCGGCGACCTCACCCGAGCCGACACCCTTCAGCGGGCGGTCGCCGGCATCGACGGGGTGGTGTTCACGCACGGCGCTCACGAGGGTGGTTCCGCCGCGATGGAGGCGGTCGACTACGGCGCGGTCAAGAACGTGCTAGCAGCTCTCGGCGATCGCCCGGCGCGCATCTCGTTGATGACCCTGATCGGCATCACGAACCGTGACGGCGGTTGGAACCGGGCCAACGAGGCCCTCGACTGGAAACGCCGCTCGGAACGGCTCGTTCGCGCCAGCGGCCGCCCGTACACGATCGTGCGCCCCGGCTGGTTCGACCGCAACGAGTCCGACGAGCACCGAATCGTCTTGTTGCAGGGCGACCGCCCGAGGGCGGAAGACGCCAGCGACGGTGTGATCGCGCGCGAGCAGATCGCCGAGGCCCTCGTCGACGGGCTCACCTCGGATGCGGCCGACCACAAGACGTTCGACCTCGTCGCCGAGCGCGGAGCAGCCCAGACCGACCGCGACGCCCTCTATGCGGCGCTCGACGCCGATCCGGCCGGCGCGCTCGACGGCGTCCACGACCCGCAGAACATGCCACTCGATGCTGAGCCGCAGCGCGTTCTGGCCGACCTCGACGCGGTCCGCCCGGCCTGACCGAACCTCACAAGCCGGCCTGACCGAACCTCACAACCCGGCCTGACCGGCGAGCAGTTCGACGGCGAGCCGCCAGTCGCGCACATCCTCGCTGTTACCGGTCTCCTCTTCGCCGGGAAGGGTGACCCGATACGCGGGGTCGACAACGCCGGCGTCGTGCACCTCTTCGACGAGCCCGAGGTACTCGCCCCCGTAGTAGACCTCCCAGGCCGCCGTGGCCGTCGGACTGTACATCAGAGTGAGCGGAATCGAGCCGTAGCTGTACACCGCGTGCTGATGAGCCAGTTCCTTACCGGACATGCTCGTCACAGTAAACGGTTTCGTGACTCGGAGGAAGACGCAGCGGAAGCCCGGTTCTCGTCGATGTGGGTCGCGTCGACGGCGTCCAGCACCACATCCCTGAGCCGTCCGGTGCGAGCGAACGTGGCGCGCTGACGACCGGCGCCGCCGCCTGTCGCGAGGATGCGCCGCACCCCGGCCCGAACGTGCTCGTCGTCGCCGTTCGCCTCGAGGGCCACAGCGACGTGGTCGAGCAGCGCCGCGACGGCATCCCCTGCCGTGCTCTCCCGACCGTGCACGGGATGCGGCAACCGGCCGCTCGCACCTGTCAGCGCCGCCTGCCACCCGGCCAGGCGCAGTACGGCCGCGGGCAGCTCGGTGGGCGCGACTCCCGCCCGCCATTCCGCCGCCGCGGTGTCGACGAGCGCCCGCACGAGCGACGCGAGCACGACGGTGTCCCTGGCATCGAGGCAGACGTCGGCGATGCGCACCTCCACGGTCGGCTGTTTGCGCGACAGCCGGGCGTCGAGGTACAGCATCCCGTGATCGAGGATGACGCCGGTCGCCACCAGCAGATCTTCGAACGCCTCGTAGGCGGCGAGGGAGCCGAAGACCTCGGTCGGTCCGGCACTCTGCCACTGGCGCCACGTGATGAACCGGTAACTGGCGTATCCGGTGTCGACCCCGTGGGCGTACGGCGAGTTCGCGCTCAACCCGAGCAGAACGGGCAGCCAGGTGCGGATGCGGTCCAGCACCCCGATGCCCTCCTCCTTCGACTCGATGGAGACGTGAACGTGGCAGCCGCAGACCAGGGTTCCGGTCGCCGTGGCGCCGAACCGTCGCATCATCTCCTGATAGCGCGGCTGGTCGGTCGGATGCGGTGTCACGTGCAACGGTGACATGGCGAGAGCGACGGCGCGTGCCCCGAGCGGTGCGGCGAGCGCGTCGGCGAGCGCGCGACCGGCCACCACATCCTCGAGCAGCCGGGAGGCCGACAGCTGCGGACGCGTCTGGGTCTCGAGCATCTCCTGCTGGATCTCCGAGTCCACCGCCGGTGCGCCGGCATCATCCGGAACGGCCGCCAGCGCCTCCGGAGCTCGCGGAACAGGCCCCCCGGTCTCCGCATCGACGAGGAGAAGCTCCTCCTCCACCCCGAATGTCCTCATAGACGAAGTATCGCGGTCGCATTCGCAACGCAACAGCCCTCGACTCGGCGGCGGCCCCGTGTCATGCGCGACGTCACGAAGCGGTCGCGTTGCCCGCGTGCGGGCGTACACTCCGCGCCATGACCGCGCCAAGACTCCTTCTCATCCGCCACGGCGAGAGCACGGCGAACGTCGCCGCGACGGCCGCAGAAGCCGCCGGCCTCGAGGCGATCGAGGTGACCGCGAGGGACGCGGATGTGCCGCTCTCACCACTCGGCGAACAGCAGGCGGCGGCGCTCGGCCCGCGTCTGGCCGCCGAGCTCGGAGGGAGCCCGGAGCGCGCCCGCGTGTTCAGCTCCCCGTACCGCCGCGCCGTGCACACCGCACGACTCGCGCTCGGCGATTCGGCTCCGATCACGATCGACGAGCGGTTGCGCGACCGCGAGCTCGGCATCCTCGACGCCCTGACAGCCCTGGGGGTCGATGCTCGCCTCCCCGCCGAGGCTGCGCGCCGCCGCTGGCTCGGCAAGTTCTACTACCGGCCGCCGGGCGGCGAAGCGTGGACGGATGTGGCATTGCGCATCCGCTCGTTCGCCCGCGATCTCGATTGGACGGACGACCGGCCCATCGTCGTGTTCGCCCACGATGCCGTCGTCAGCCTCTTCCTCTTCGTGTTCCTGGGGCTGACGGAGGAGCAGCTGAACGAGTTCCTGGTGACGCGGGTCGTCGGAAACGCGTCGATCACGAGCCTGGTGCGCGACGACGACGGAGCCTGGACGGTCGAGACGTTCTCCGACGACACGCACCTCAGCGCAGCAGGGGTTGCGGCCACCGAGCATCCAGGAGTCGCCCGTGTCGCAGAGTGAACAGGGTCGTCACAGTCAGGTCGACGCCGACGGCGAGGTCGACGCCGCCTTCCTCCGCGGCTGGCCGCTTCCGGCTCCGGGAGACTCCAAGGC
>NZ_JBHVYL010000071.1:0-5229 GCF_042880955.1 Leifsonia sp. NPDC058292 | reverse complement strand
TCGGCGTGCCCGAATTCAATTCGATTTCGGTGCGGCGGCCCGATTAGGAACCGCCGGGGGAATCCGCTAAAGTTTGGGACGTCGGAACGGCCCAACAGCCGCGAAGACAAACCCCGCTGACTGGGAGTCAGGCCCGAAAGGATCTGATAGAGTCGGAACCGCCGGAAAGGGAAACGCGGAAAGCCGAAAGGCCGGAGCGGAAACCTGAAAGGCACCGAGGAAATCGGACACGAAAGAGTCTGATAGAGTCGGAAACGCAAGACCGAAGGGAAACTGCCCGGAGGAAAGCCTGAGAGAGTCTCTCGGGTGAGTACAAAGGAAGCGTCCGTTCCTTGAGAACTCAACAGCGTGCCAAAAGTCAACGCCAGATTGACAACCCCGGCCCACCTTTGGTGGGTTGGAGGTTCCTTTGAAAAAGTCCTCACTCCCACACCGGGGTGAGGCGCACTAGCGAGGACGCAGTGAATCGTGGGGATTATTCCTCCCGACGGTTCCGCTCTCGTGGTGTAGTCCCGATTACGGGAAAACATTCACGGAGAGTTTGATCCTGGCTCAGGACGAACGCTGGCGGCGTGCTTAACACATGCAAGTCGAACGATGAAGCCCTTCGGGGTGGATTAGTGGCGAACGGGTGAGTAACACGTGGGCAATCTGCCCTGCACTCTGGGACAAGCCCTGGAAACGGGGTCTAATACCGGATGACACCCCCTCTCGCATGGGAGGGGGTTGAAAGCTCCGGCGGTGCAGGATGAGCCCGCGGCCTATCAGCTTGTTGGTGAGGTAGAAGCTCACCAAGGCGACGACGGGTAGCCGGCCTGAGAGGGCGACCGGCCACACTGGGACTGAGACACGGCCCAGACTCCTACGGGAGGCAGCAGTGGGGAATATTGCACAATGGGCGAAAGCCTGATGCAGCGACGCCGCGTGAGGGATGACGGCCTTCGGGTTGTAAACCTCTTTCAGCAGGGAAGAAGCGAAAGTGACGGTACCTGCAGAAGAAGCGCCGGCTAACTACGTGCCAGCAGCCGCGGTAATACGTAGGGCGCAAGCGTTGTCCGGAATTATTGGGCGTAAAGAGCTCGTAGGCGGCTTGTCACGTCGGTTGTGAAAGCCCGGGGCTTAACCCCGGGTCTGCAGTCGATACGGGCAGGCTAGAGTGTGGTAGGGGAGATCGGAATTCCTGGTGTAGCGGTGAAATGCGCAGATATCAGGAGGAACACCGGTGGCGAAGGCGGATCTCTGGGCCATTACTGACGCTGAGGAGCGAAAGCGTGGGGAGCGAACAGGATTAGATACCCTGGTAGTCCACGCCGTAAACGGTGGGAACTAGGTGTTGGCGACATTCCACGTCGTCGGTGCCGCAGCTAACGCATTAAGTTCCCCGCCTGGGGAGTACGGCCGCAAGGCTAAAACTCAAAGGAATTGACGGGGGCCCGCACAAGCAGCGGAGCATGTGGCTTAATTCGACGCAACGCGAAGAACCTTACCAAGGCTTGACATATACCGGAAAGCATCAGAGATGGTGCCCCCCTTGTGGTCGGTATACAGGTGGTGCATGGCTGTCGTCAGCTCGTGTCGTGAGATGTTGGGTTAAGTCCCGCAACGAGCGCAACCCTTGTTCTGTGTTGCCAGCATGCCCTTCGGGGTGATGGGGACTCACAGGAGACTGCCGGGGTCAACTCGGAGGAAGGTGGGGACGACGTCAAGTCATCATGCCCCTTATGTCTTGGGCTGCACACGTGCTACAATGGCAGGTACAATGAGCTGCGATGCCGCGAGGCGGAGCGAATCTCAAAAAGCCTGTCTCAGTTCGGATTGGGGTCTGCAACTCGACCCCATGAAGTCGGAGTTGCTAGTAATCGCAGATCAGCATTGCTGCGGTGAATACGTTCCCGGGCCTTGTACACACCGCCCGTCACGTCACGAAAGTCGGTAACACCCGAAGCCGGTGGCCCAACCCCCTTGTGGGGAGGGAGCTGTCGAAGGTGGGACTGGCGATTGGGACGAAGTCGTAACAAGGTAGCCGTACCGGAAGGTGCGGCTGGATCACCTCCTTTCTAAGGAGCACTTTGACTGCCAGGTTTCACCTGGTGGTCCAAGAGCCATTTCGTCGGCAAATGTCCGACGGTGGTTGCTCAAGGGTGGAACGTTGACTATTCGACCGGGTTCACGGGTCGGAGGCTGTGAGTACTGCTCTTCGGAGCGTGGAAAGCATGATCTCCGGGCGGGACCGGGTCGGGCACGCTGTTGGGTGTCTGAAGGTACGGGCTGTAGAGCCTGTCCTTCGGTGCCGACCCCAGTGCACTCGAATCTGCTGGTTCGGGGTGATGGGTGGTTGGTCGTTGTTTGAGAACTGCACAGTGGACGCGAGCATCTGTGGCCAAGTTTTTAAGGGCGCACGGTGGATGCCTTGGCACCAGGAACCGATGAAGGACGTGGGAGGCCACGATAGTCCCCGGGGAGCCGTCAACCAGGCTTTGATCCGGGGGTTTCCGAATGGGGAAACCCGGCAGTCGTCATGGGCTGTCACCCATACCTGAACACATAGGGTATGTGGAGGGAACGCGGGGAAGTGAAACATCTCAGTACCCGCAGGAAGAGAAAACAACCGTGATTCCGGGAGTAGTGGCGAGCGAAACTGGATGAGGCCAAACCATATGCGTGTGATACCCGGCAGGGGTTGCGCATGTGGGGTTGTGGGATCTCTCTTTCACGGTCTGCCGGCCGTGAGACGAGTCAGAAACCGTTGATGTAGGCGAAGGACATGCGAAAGGTCCGGCGTAGAGGGTAAGACCCCCGTAGTCGAAACATCAGCGGCTCGTTTGAGAGACACCCAAGTAGCACGGGGCCCGAGAAATCCCGTGTGAATCTGGCGGGACCACCCGCTAAGCCTAAATATTCCCTGGTGACCGATAGCGGATAGTACCGTGAGGGAATGGTGAAAAGTACCGCGGGAGCGGAGTGAAATAGTACCTGAAACCGTGTGCCTACAAGCCGTGGGAGCGTCGGACACATCTTCGGATGTGTCTCGTGACTGCGTGCCTTTTGAAGAATGAGCCTGCGAGTTTGCGGTGCGTTGCGAGGTTAACCCGTGTGGGGAAGCCGTAGCGAAAGCGAGTCCGAATAGGGCGATTCAGTAGCGCGCTCAAGACCCGAAGCGGAGTGATCTAGCCATGGGCAGGTTGAAGCGGAGGTAAGACTTCGTGGAGGACCGAACCCACCAGGGTTGAAAACCTGGGGGATGACCTGTGGTTAGGGGTGAAAGGCCAATCAAACTCCGTGATAGCTGGTTCTCCCCGAAATGCATTTAGGTGCAGCGTCGTGTGTTTCTTGCCGGAGGTAGAGCACTGGATAGGCGATGGGCCCTACCGGGTTACTGACCTTAGCCAAACTCCGAATGCCGGTAAGTGAGAGCACGGCAGTGAGACTGTGGGGGATAAGCTCCATGGTCGAGAGGGAAACAGCCCAGAGCATCGACTAAGGCCCCTAAGCGTACGCTAAGTGGGAAAGGATGTGGAGTCGCACAGACAACCAGGAGGTTGGCTTAGAAGCAGCCACCCTTGAAAGAGTGCGTAATAGCTCACTGGTCTAGTGATTCCGCGCCGACAATGTAGCGGGGCTCAAGCGTACCGCCGAAGTCGTGTCATTGCGATATATACCCCCAACGGGGATCGTGATGGGTAGGGGAGCGTCGTGTGCCGGGTGAAGCAGCCGCGGAAGCGAGTTGTGGACGGTTCACGAGTGAGAATGCAGGCATGAGTAGCGATACACACGTGAGAAACGTGTGCGCCGATTGACTAAGGGTTCCTGGGTCAAGCTGATCTGCCCAGGGTAAGTCGGGACCTAAGGCGAGGCCGACAGGCGTAGTCGATGGATAACCGGTTGATATTCCGGTACCCGCTGTGAAGCGTCAAACATTGAATCAGGCGATGCTAAGTCCGTGAAGCCGTTCCGGACCCTTCGGGGAAAGGAAAGTGGTGGAGCCGACGGACCAGACTTGTAGTAGGTGAGTGATGGGGTGACGCAGGAAGGTAGTCCAGCCCGGGCGGTGGTTGTCCCGGGGTAAGGGTGTAGGCCGTGTGATAGGTAAATCCGTCGCACATTAAGGCTGAGACCTGATGCCGAGCCGATTGTGGTGAAGTGGATGATCCTATGCTGTCGAGAAAAGCCTCTAGCGAGTTTCATGGCGGCCCGTACCCTAAACCGACTCAGGTGGTCAGGTAGAGAATACCGAGGCGTTCGGGTGAACTATGGTTAAGGAACTCGGCAAAATGCCCCCGTAACTTCGGGAGAAGGGGGGCCATCACCGGTGATTGAATTTACTTCATGAGCTGGGGGTGGCCGCAGAGACCAGCGAGAAGCGACTGTTTACTAAAAACACAGGTCCGTGCGAAGCCGTAAGGCGATGTATACGGACTGACGCCTGCCCGGTGCTGGAACGTTAAGGGGACCGGTTAGTGCACTTTCGGGTGTGCGAAGCTGAGAACTTAAGCGCCAGTAAACGGCGGTGGTAACTATAACCATCCTAAGGTAGCGAAATTCCTTGTCGGGTAAGTTCCGACCTGCACGAATGGCGTAACGACTTCTCGACTGTCTCAACCATAGGCCCGGTGAAATTGCACTACGAGTAAAGATGCTCGTTTCGCGCAGCAGGACGGAAAGACCCCGGGACCTTTACTACAGTTTGATATTGGTGTTCGGTTCGGCTTGTGTAGGATAGGTGGGAGACTTTGAACTCTGGACGCCAGTTCAGGGGGAGTCGTCGTTGAAATACCACTCTGGTCGTGCTGGATGTCTAACCTGGGTCCGTGATCCGGATCAGGGACAGTGTCTGATGGGTAGTTTAACTGGGGCGGTTGCCTCCTAAAGAGTAACGGAGGCGCCCAAAGGTTCCCTCAGCCTGGTTGGTAATCAGGTGTTGAGTGTAAGTGCACAAGGGAGCTTGACTGTGAGACCGACGGGTCGAGCAGGGACGAAAGTCGGGACTAGTGATCCGGCGGTGGCTTGTGGAAGCGCCGTCGCTCAACGGATAAAAGGTACCCCGGGGATAACAGGCTGATCTTCCCCAAGAGTCCATATCGACGGGATGGTTTGGCACCTCGATGTCGGCTCGTCGCATCCTGGGGCTGGAGTCGGTCCCAAGGGTTGGGCTGTTCGCCCATTAAAGCGGTACGCGAGCTGGGTTTAGAACGTCGTGAGACAGTTCGGTCCCTATCCGCTGTGCGCGTA
>NZ_JBHVYL010000070.1:0-5539 GCF_042880955.1 Leifsonia sp. NPDC058292 | reverse complement strand
AGCAGCTTCCGCCCCATCATGGAAAGCCAAGTCCGCTCCCTCGCCGCCACCAACACCGCCGTCTACGCCGGAGGCACCTTCTCCAGCGTCAACGGGGTGGCCAAGGGGTACATCGCCAAGATCAAGGCCTCCGACGGTTCGCTCGAAACCACCTGGAGCGCCAACGCCGACGCACCGGTCGACGCGCTCGCGGTGAGCCCCGACGCCAGCAAGGTCTACATCGGCGGCCGCTTCCAGAACATCGGCGGCACGGCGCAATACGGTCTGACGATGGCCTCCGGCACCGACGGCACCATCCTTCCCTTCGCGGCCAACGCGACGGTTCGGGATGCGGGCACGCAGGCCGGCATCACCGCCCTCGCCGCCACGAGCGACCGGGTCTACGGCTCCGGCTACGTCTTCGGCGCCGGCGGCAACCTGGAAGGCAGCTTCTCGGCCGACCCGAACACCGGCGCGATCAACTGGATCGAAGACTGCCACGGTGACACCTACTCGATCCAGCCCTTGGGCGACGCCCTGTACGTGGCTGGCCACCCGCACTACTGCGGCAACGTCGGCGGCTTCCCGCAGACCGACCCGTGGACCTACAACCACACGATCGCGTTCTCCAAGGCGACCACCGGCACCCTCGCCAACAACGGCGACGGCGCGTACGCGAACTTCAGCGGACAGCCGGCGCCCACCCTGCTCAACTGGTTCCCGAAGTACGTCACGGGCTCCTTCACGGGTCAGGGCCAGGCGGCCTGGAGCCTCGCGGCCAACAGCCAGTACCTGGCCGTCGGCGGCGAGTTCCCGTACGTCAACGGCACGGCTCAGTACGGCCTCACCCGCTACGCGGTCAACTCGGTCGTGAAGAGCAAGCTCGGCCCGAACGTCAACGTTCCGCTCGTGCCGAACGCCGCATCCTTCACCGCCGGGCAGGCCCGCGTCTCGTGGACCGCAACCTACGACCAGGACAACGCGAACCTCAGCTACAAGCTGGTGCGCGACGGCAACACCGCCAACCCCGTCTACACGGTCAACCAGACCTCCAACTTCTGGACCAGGCCCGCGATGGGATTCATCGACACCGGGCTCGCACCGGGCAGCACGCACTCCTACCGGCTGTACGTGACCGACCCCGACGGCAACCAGATCTCCCGGCTCGGCAACACCGTGACGATCAGCGCCAGCAACACCGGAGGCGCGTACTCCGACTCGGTGACCGGCGCAGGAGCGTCCGCGTACTGGCCGCTCGATGAGGCCAGCGGCGCATCCGCCTACGACCACATCGGCTTCAACGACCTGCAGCTGCAGGCCGGAGTGAGCCGAGGCGCCACCGGTCCGATCGACGGCGTCACAGCATCCACGTTCAACGGCAGCTCCACCGGATACGCCGTGACGCCCTCGAGCGTCGCCGGACCGAACAGCTTCACCGCTGAGGCATGGATCAAGACCACCACGACCAGCGGCGGCAAGATCATCGGCTTCGGCAACTCGAGCACCGGGCTCTCCTCCGGATACGACCGCCACGTCTACATGGACAACAGCGGAAAGATCTGGTTCGGCGTCTACCCCGGCTCGGTGCAGACGGTGAACAGCTCGGCCACGTTCAACGACGGTCAGTGGCACCAGGTCGTCGCGTCTCTCGGTGCGAACGGCATGCGCCTCTACGTCGACGGCAAGGTCGTCGGCAGCCGCACAGACGTGACCTCCGGTCAGGACTACTCCGGATACTGGCGGGTCGGCGGTGACAACCTGGGCAGCTGGTCCAACCAGCCGAGCAGCAACTACTTCGCCGGCGACATCGGCCAGGTCGCGATCTACCCGACGGTTCTCGACCGCAGCACGGTCGTCAACCAGTACGTCGCCTCCGGTCGTCCGTCCCCGCTCGCGCCGGCACCCGCCGACGCCTACGGCGCCTCGGTCTACAACTCGAACCCCGACCTGTTCTGGCGGCTCGACGAGACCAGCGGCTCCGTAGCGAAGAGCGCCGACGCCTACACGAGCAACGGAACGTACTCGGGCACGGCGACCACCAAGAACCAGACCGGCGTTCTGCCGGGAAGCGCCGACAAGGCCGTGCGGTTCAACACCAACTTCAGCGGATCATCCGGCGGAATCGTCACCAGCAACACCCAGACGACGAACCCGACGACCTACTCGGAGGAGATCTGGTTCAAGACCAGCAGCACCAAGGGTGGCAAGCTGATCGGCTTCGGCGACGCCAAGACGGGACTGTCGAGCAACTACGACCGTCACATCTACATGCAGGACGACGGACACATCGTGTTCGGCACCTACACCGGCCAGACCAACACGATCACATCGCCGACGGCGCTGAACAACAACCAGTGGCACTACGCGGTGGCGACCCAAGGGTCGAACGGCATGAACCTGTACGTCGACGGCGTGCTCATCGGTACCAACCCGCAGACCGGCGCGCAGTCGTACACCGGCTACTGGCGCATCGGCGGTGACAACACGTGGGGCTCCACCGGACCGTACTTCTCCGGAACGCTCGACGAAGCCGCCGTGTACTCCAGCGTGCTCAGCTCGCAGGATGTGGCCAACCACTACGCACTCGGCACCAACGGCACCCTGCCCAATCAGGCGCCGGTCGCGTCGTTCACCACCAGCCAGACCGGACTCACCGTGAACGTCGACGGGACCGCATCCAGCGACCCCGACGGCACGATCGCCTCCTACGCCTGGGACTTCGGAGACGGTGACACGGCGACCACCCCCACGGCCAGCCACACCTACGTGCAGGGCGGCAGCTACGCCGTCAAGCTCACGGTGACCGACGACCAGGGAACCACCAGCACGAAGACCACAGCGGTCACCGTGACGGCGCCCCCGCCCAACCAGGCTCCGGTCGCAGCGTTCACCTCGACGGTCGACCACCTGAACGTCGCCTTCAACGGATCGACCTCGGCGGACCCCGACGGCACGGTCGCCTCGTACGCCTGGGACTTCGGTGACGGAGCCACCAGCACCGACGCCAACCCGACCCACGTCTACGGCTCCGCGGGCACCTTCACGGTGACCCTCACGGTGACCGACGACAAGGGCCTGGCCAGCGCCCCGGTGCAGCAGCAGGTCACGACGGTCGCGGTGCCCAACCAGGCGCCGACGGCATCCTTCACCGCCACGCCGAACGGTCTGACCGTCGCTGTGGACGGCGGAGCGTCGACCGACCCGGACGGCACCGTCGCCTCCTACGCCTGGAACTTCGGTGACGGAGCGACGGCTACGGGAGCCACGGCATCCCACCCGTACGCGGCCGGTGGCACCTACACGGTGACGCTGACGGTGACGGACAACCAGGGGCTCGCCTCCTCGGCCGCCACCAAGACCGTGACGGTCACGGCGCCGCCCCCCGCGGCGATCGCGAGCGACACGTTCGAGCGCACATCGGCCAGCGGTTGGGGAACGTCAGACCTCGGCGGAGCGTGGACAGGGGCCGGTGCGGCCTCCGCCTACACGGTCGGCTCGGGTGTCGCGACGATCGTCGGCGCTGCAGGCTCCACCAAGACGGAGCTGCTGAGCGGCATCTCGAGCACCAACACCAACACCGCGGTGACGTTCAGTTCGGACACCACGGCGACGGGCGGCGGGCTGTACGTCTCCGCCGTCGGCCGCTCGGTCGGCTCGGCCGAATACACGACACGGGTGTGGATGCAGGCCAGCGGCGCCATGCAGCTCCAGCTGCTCCAGGGCGGCACGGCGCTGCAGGTGGTGAACGTCACCGGCCTCACCTACACCCCGGGAACGCAGTACCAGCTGCGCCTCCAGGTGTTCGGTACCTCGCCGACGACGATCCGTGCCAAGGTGTGGAAGGTCGGATCCACCGAACCGGCCGCATGGCAGGCAAGCGTCACCGACTCGACCGCGGCCCTCCAGGTCGCCGGCTCGGTCGGGCTGCGCGCCTACCTCTCGGGCACGGCCACCGCATCCCCGATGACCACGAAGTTCGACAACTTCGCCGTCACCCCGGCCCAGTAGTCCTGGACCGGTAGACAAGGAGCAGCACGAATGACCACCACCGGCCGTCGTCGGCAGAACGCCACAGTTCTCGTCGCACACCCCAGCGCGGAGCTCTACGGCTCCGACCGGGTGATGCTCGAGAGCGTCAGCGGACTGATCGACGACGGCTGGGAGGTGGTCGTCACCGTTCCCGCGGACGGTCCGCTGCTCCCCCTGCTTCGTGAGCGCGGCGCCCGGGTGGAGATCTGCCCGAGCCCCGTGCTCCGCAAAAGCGTCTTGCGCCCGGCCGGGATGCTGCAGTTCTTGCGCACCACGGCCGCCGGCGCGCGGCGCGGCTCCTCCCTCATCCGCCGGGAACGACCGGCGCTGGTGTACGTGAACACGATCACCATCCCCCTCTGGGCGGTTCTCGCCCGCACCCACCGCACGAAGGTTGTCACCCACGTGCACGAAGGCGAAGCGTCCGCATCCGTCACGATGCGTCGAGTGCTCGCCCTCCCCCTCTTCCTCTCCTCCTCGCTGATCGCGAACAGCCGGTTCAGCGTCGGAGTTCTCGAAAGCTCTTTCCGCCGGCTCGCCCGACGCACCGAGGTCGTGTACAACGCCGTACCCGGCCCTCCGGCGCCCCGGCCGGTCCGGCGGAAACTCGACGGCGGGATGCGGGTGACCTATGTCGGCCGCCTGTCACCCCGCAAAGGCGTCGACGTCGCGATCGACGCCCTGGCGGAGTTGCGTTCGCGCGGCGTCGACGCCGACCTCTCCCTCATCGGTTCGGTCTTCCCGGGCTACGAATGGTACGAGGACCAACTGCGTGAGCAGGTGGCGGCGGCCGACCTCGGCTCCCGGGTGACCTTCCACGGCTTCCAGCCGTCGGTCTGGGATCTCGTGGGGTCGAGCGATGTGGTCGTCGTGCCCTCTCGGGTCGACGAGCCGTTCGGCAACACCGCTGTGGAGGCCATCCTCGCCGGCCGCCCGGTGATCGCCAGCGCCACCAGCGGACTCCTCGAGGCGACCGCCGGTTACCGCACCGCGACGACCGTCGATCCGGGCAGCGTGGATGCGCTCGCCAACGCCATCGAAGACACCATCGACGGCTGGACCGAACGCGCCGACGCCGTCGGAGATGACACTCTCGCCGCCGAGGCCCGCCACAGCGTCACCGCCTACCGCGCCCGCATCGCCCGCATCGTGCGCGGCCTCGCCGCCCGCCAGCCCGCCTGACGCGGGCGCCGCGGCGCCGCTACTGCTCCGCTTCGCGCTCCGCCCGCTGCGCGCTCCGCTTCCGCCGAGTGTGGCCGTTTCGGTCGAATGTGCCAGGCATACCGGGCACACTCGACCGCACTGGCCACACTCGCGGAGAACTGCCACACTCACCTGCACCGCGCAAAAAGGGTCCTCCCGCACCTCTCGTCCGGTGACCTCGCCCAAAGTGGCCGTTCACCCGGTGACCTCACCGAGTGTGGCCGTTCGACTGGTGGCCTCGCCGAGTGTGGCCGTTCGACTGGTGGCCTCGCCGAGTGTGGCCGTTCCGGTCGAATGTGCCAGGCATACCGGGCACACTCGACCGGAA
>NZ_JBHVYL010000069.1:0-5774 GCF_042880955.1 Leifsonia sp. NPDC058292 | reverse complement strand
CGGCCCGCACGGAGTTCTCCGTGCGGGCCGTCGCGCGCTGATGCCTATTTGCCGGTGCTGGCGCCCGAGCTCTCCGCCGCGAGGGCGTCGGCAATGGCCTTCTTCAAGCGGGCATCGGCGACGCCGTAGGCCGCCCAGTCCCCGGCCTTCAGCGCTGCATCGCGGTCGGTCAGCGCGGAACGGGCGTCGAGCAGTGCCTGCTGCAGCGCGGCGTTCTGCGTTCCCGTTCCCGTGCCCGTACCGGTGCCCGGTTCCTCGGTCGGCGGGCTCGTGCCCCCGTCGGTCGGCGGCACGTTCGTATCGCCGGCGGTCGCGCCGGAGTCACCGCCGAACAAGACGTCGAGCGCCTGGTCGAGCGTGTCCTCGAACGCGATCTTGTCGCCGAACGCCACGAGAACCTTCTGCAGCAGCGGGTAGCTCGTCTCACCCGTCGACTGCACGTAGACCGGTTGCACGTAGAGCAGACCACCGCCCACCGGCAGCGTGAGCAGGTTGCCGTTGATCACATCCGTCTTTCCCTGTCTCAACAGGTTCAGCTGTTGCGACACGGTCGGATCGGAGTTGAAGCTGTTCTGCACCTGACCAGGCCCTGGCACCGTATCGCTCGATGGCAGGGTCAGAAGTCTCAACTTGCCGTAGCCGGAGGCGACTTCGCCCTTCTTCGCGCCCGCATTCGAGTCGACGGCCAGGTAGCCCTTCAGCACCGATCGGCTGGCCTCGCTCGAGGCCAACGGTATGAAGGTCGTGTAGAGCGAGAACTCGGGCGAATCCTGCCCCGGCATCTGCAGCGTCAGGTAGTACGGAGGCTGCAGTGTCGCGTTTCCGGCATCCGAGGTCGGATCGGTCGGCGTCGTCCACGCGTCGTCGCGCGAGTAGAACGAGCCGGCTTCGGTCACGTGGTACTGACCGAGCACCGAGCGCTGCACCTTGAACAGGTCGGCCGGGTAGCGCACGTGGCTTATCAGCTGAGCGCTCATCTCGCTGATCGGCTTGACGGTGGTCGGGAAGATCTTCTCCCAGGTCTTCAGCACCGGGTCTTTGGCGTCCCAGGCGTAGAGCGTCACCGATCCGTCGTAGGCGTCGACCGTGGCCTTCACCGAGTTGCGGATGTAGTTGATGTTGTCGAACGAGTACGCCGGCTTGGGCGTCTCCGTGTCGGCGATCGCGTCGGTGAGGCTTCCCACGTGCGAGTACGGGAACTGGTCGCTCGTCGTGTATCCGTCGATGACCCATTTGACCCGGCCGTCGACGACCGTCGGGTACGCCTGAGAGTCGAGCGTCAGATAGGGCGCCACCTTCTGCACGCGCTTCACGGGGTCGCGGTCGTAGAGGATCTGCGAGTCATTGTTCACCGCGTCGGAGAGCACGATCTGCTCGTCCTGGAACTTGAGCGCGTAGACCAGCCGCTTGAAGATGTTGTCGAGCTTCGGGCCGCCGTTGCCGCTGAACGAGGTATACGTCTGCTGCGCGTCGTCCGTTCCGCCCGGGTAGTCGAGCTCGACCTTCTTGCCGTCTTTCGGCGCTCCGACGATCGAGTAGGTCGGCGACTGCTGGCCGAAGTAGATGCGCGGCTCATACGTGCCGAGCGACCCGGTGCTCGGGATGCCCGACTCGAGGAAGACGGGCTGGCCGTCGCTCGAACGCTGGTTGCCGTAGGCGGCGACGACACCGTAACCGTGGGTGTACACGACCGTGTCGTTGTACCAGTTGCGGGCTGTGCCGAGACCGGACTGCTGCAGTTCGCGCACGGCGACAACCGCATCCTGGTCTTTACCGTCGATGTTGTAGCGGTCGACCGCCAGCGTGTTCGGGAACGCGTAGTACTGGCGGAACTGCTCCAGCTGACGGAACGAGGGGCTCACGACCGCGGGGTCGATGATGCGGATCTGCGCGGTGGTCTGGGCGTCTTTCCGCAGAGCGCCCGCCTCCGCGGTGGTCTTCGCGTTGTAGGGGATCACGTCGATGTCGCTGAGACCGTACGCATCCCGGGTGGCGTCGATGCCGCGTTGCACGTATGGCGTCTCGAGGGTCTTCTGGCTGGGCTCGACCTGGAACCGCTGCACGACCCAGGGCACGATCGCCCCCGCGACGAGGGCCGTCACGATGAGCAGAGCCGTTCCGACCACCGGGAACCGCCAGCGGCCGATGAACGCCGTGAGCAGGAACAGCAGGGCCACGAAGATGGCGCTGCCCGCCAGCACAGCCCGCCCGGGGATCGTCGCGTTCACATCCGTGTACGCGGCTCCGTTGATCATGTCGTTGACGTTCGCGTCGGTGAGCGTCGCGTACCGGTCGAGCCAGATGCTCACGGCCTGCAGCAGGAGGTAGAGCGCGGCGATCACGGCGATCTGCACGCGGGCCGACTTCGAGATGCGCACCTCGCGGCCGCTGACCCGGATGGAACCGTAGAGGTAGCTCGTCGCCAGCGTCGCGATCAGCGAGATGATGACGACCGCCGAGGCGAACCCGACCAGGCTGCGGTAGAAGGGCAGCGCGAACAGGTAGAAACCGAGGTCGAGGTGGAACTGCGCGTCGGTCTTGCCGTAGGCGGTTCCGTTCAGCCACATCAGCACGGTCTGCCAGCGGCTGCCGGCCGAGACGCCGGCGAAGATGCCGAAGACGATCGGGATGCCGTACATCGCCAGGCGGCGGAGCGGCTCGATGACCTGCTGGTAACGGTCGAGCTGACTGTTCAGCTTGGCGTAGACCGGCCGCAGCCGGTAAGCCAGCTGGATCGCGAGCCAGAGCGGGAGCGCCATGCCGAGGAACCCGATGAAGAACATCACGCCGGCGGCGAGCCACTGGGTCGTGAGCACGTTCAGGAAGCCGAGCTGTTGATACCAGAGGATGTCGGCGTACAGTCCGGCGAAGACGAAGAACAGAATGACCAGGGCGACGATCGCGCCCAGTGTGATCCAAATGGCCGCCCGGCGGCGTGCGGGTGGTCGTGCTGCTGCTGTTGAACTCACGTGTAGGCCCTCATTGCTCTCGCGTGGCAAGGTCAGAGACCATCCTAGGCGGCCGACGCTTGGAGAAAGCTGCGCCGGCATCCTCCCCCGCGAGCTTGTGCAAGGGCAATGGAACGGCTATGAAGCCGGGCAGGTGGGGAGCCCGGCGGTGCTGCCGCCTGAGCCCACGGCGTCGAGCACCTTCAGGGAGTCGGCGAGCGTCTTCACCGCGAAGACCTTGAGGCCTGAGGGAATGTGGCCCGTCACCTCGTCGCAATTCGACTGGGGCGCCAGGAACACGGTCGCTCCCGCGCCGCGGGCCCCGAACAGCTTCTGGCGGATGCCGCCGATCGCACCGACGTTGCCCTCGTTGTCGATGGTGCCGGTGCCGGCCACCCGCTTGCCGCCGTTCAACTCACCCGGGGTCAGCTTGTCCATGATGCCGAGGGCGAACATCTGGCCGGCGCTCGGACCACCGACGTCGTCGAGCTGGATCTTCACGTCGAACGGGAAGGTGTAGTCCATCCCGGCACCGATGCCGAGCACGGTCTGACCGCCGGAGGAGATCGGCTTGATCGACACCGTCGACGCGGTGCCGTCGCGCACGATGCCGAGTTCGGCGGCCTTGTCCGTTCCGTTCTCGCCGATGAGCTTGCGCAGCGTCTGCACGCCGGGCACGGCCTGGCCGTTCACGGTCGCGATCTCGTCGCCGACCTTCAGAACATCGGCGGCAGGGGTCCCTGTGATGAGCTGCTTGACGGCGACGGCCTCGGGGAAGTCGTAGCCGAGCTCGTTGAGGGCGGCGGCCACCGCATCCTGCTGCGAGTTCACCATCAACGCCGCGTTCTGGGCGTCGGACTGCTCTGTCGTGGTTCCCGGCGGGAAGACCACATCGACGGGAACCACCGCGCGGCTCGGGTCGAACCACGCCGTGGCGATGTCGAACCAGCTCGGCCGTTGATCCGGGTTGCCGACCACCGAGACGGTCAGCAGGTCGAGCGACCCGGCGGTCGGATAGGTCTTCTGCCCCGGGATGCTGATGAGCGGCTTGGCGTCGGGCGACGGCTTCGACCCCACCCGCTGGTCGTTTCCCAGCGTGTTGAACACCGGCCCCGGCTGCTCGATGACGAACGGCGCCGGCGCGACGGCGAGCACGAGTGTCACCACGAACGCCACGGCGATGGCCACCCACCCGACGATCACTCGCTTCGACGGTGCGATGCGCCGCCTCGGCGGCCCGTACTCGGGCTGCAGGTCGTCGTCGGTGAAGAGGGTCACGCAGGTACCTTTCGCTTGTTCGCCACGGGCGCACATCCAGACCCCCGAGCCTAGGCCAATTCTCACCAAGCGCCTGGGTGCACGGGCTAGCGTAGAAGCCAAGCCTGAAAGCCGAACCACACGAAAGAGGCGCCACGATGGCCGACGACCGCTCCCCGGATTCCCCTCAAGAACCCGACGACGAGTTCAGGGACATGCTGCGCGAGTTCCTCTCCGGAAACTCGTCGATCGACCCGAGCCAGCTCGCGGGCGCCGCCGGGCTCCCCAACGATCCGGCGAGCATCCAGCAGCTCATCGGTCAGCTCCAGAACGCCATCCGCAACACCGACGGTGGCATCAACTGGGATCTCGCGCTCGAGCAGGCACGCGCGCTCGCCTCCCAAGACGCCCACTCGGTCACCCCCGCCGAACGAGGCGCCCTCGACCAGGCGTTCAACGTCGCGGCCCTGTGGCTCGACGGCGTCACGTCGGTCGCCGAGCTCACCGCCCCTCCGCTCCTCATGGGGCGGGCCGAATGGGCGCGTCAGACCATGCCGCTCTGGACCCAGCTCGCCGAGCCGGTGGCCCTGAGCATCTCCGACGCCCTCACCCGAGTGCTCACCGAGCAGGCGCCCGAAGAGATGCAGGGCATGATCGCGAACGCCGGGCAGGTGATGCGCTCCATCGGCGGCGCACTCTTCGCCATGCAGCTCGGCCAGGTGGTCGGCCAGCTCGCCAAGGAGGTCGTCTCCGGTGGCGACATCGGCATCCCGTTGCTGGCAGACGGCACGGCCGCCCTCATCCCGCAGAACGTGGCGGAGTTCGGTGACGGGCTCGACATCCCGGCCGACCAGGTGCAGTTGTACCTGGCCGTTCGCGAACTGGCCCACGCCCGCCTCTTCCGTCACGCCAAGTGGCTGCGTCTGCAGTTGCTCACCCAGATCACGGCGTTCGCCAAGGGCATCACGATCGACACCGAACGACTCGAAGAGCTCGCCGAGGGCTTCGACCCGGCGAACCCCGAGGAGCTTCGCGAGGCCATGGTGAGCGGGGCGCTCATCCCGCCGAAGTCCGAGGAGCAGCTCGAAGCCCTCGCCCGCCTCGAGACGATGCTCGCGCTCGTCGAGGGCTGGGTCGACGTGGTGACCGCGGGCGCGACCCGCCTGCTGCCCAAGGCCGACGCGGTGGCCGAGACGGTTCGTCGTCGCCGTGCATCCGGTGGCCCCGCCGAATCGGCGTTCTCGACCCTCGTCGGCCTCGAGCTGCGGCCACGCCGGCTGCGCGAGGCCGCCGCGATGTGGCAGGCGGTCACGGATGCGGTCGGCGCCGACGGGCGTGACAACCTGTGGTCGCACCCCGACCTCCTCCCCCAGTCGAGCGACCTGGACGACCCGTCGGCGCTGGTCGCCCGGCTCACGGCCGCGGCGAACGGCGAGGAGCCGGAACGCGACGAGGTGGATCAGGCACTCGAAGACCTGCTCCGCGGCGACACGGAGCGCCCGCAAGAAGGCTGACCCGGCGCCCGCCGGGCATCGAGGGGTCCCGACTCGCCGTCACCCGACACAGGTG
>NZ_JBHVYL010000068.1:0-6456 GCF_042880955.1 Leifsonia sp. NPDC058292 | reverse complement strand
CGACCGCAACGGCCACATTCGACAGGATGCGCCACGTTCGACGCGCCCGACGCGCCCGACGCGCTCGACGCGAGCGCACACCATCGACGTGGCGGCAGCCGACTGTTGCTCTCCGCGCCGAGTGTGCCCACTGCGGTCGAGCGTGGCCGGTGCGCCGGGCACACTCGACCGGAACGGCCACATTCGACAGGATGCGCCACATTCGACAGGATGCGCCACATTCGACAGGATGCGCCACGTTCGCCGGGACGCGACACGTCTGTCGCGCCCGACGCGCCCGACGGGAGCGCACACGATCGACGTGGCGGCAGCCGAGTGTTGCTCTTCGGGCCGAGTGCGTCCGGTGCGGTCGAGAGTGGCCGGTGCGCCGGGCACACTCGACCGGAACGGCCACGTTCGACGGGATGGGCACACTCGACCGGAACGGCCACGTTCGACGGGATGCGCCACGGTCGCCGCGTCGCGTGGTTCGGAGGGGGCGCGCAAAGGTTGCGCAAGCGTCCGGATTGACAGGGATGGGCGGCTCCAGAGATACTGGGGACGCAATGTGACCGGTCACAAAGTCGTGAAGGAAGTACCAGCGTGTCGACAGACGAAACCTCCGCCCGACATCGGGAGACCATCCTGCAGGGTCGGACTTCCCTCGGAATCGAATTGGGGTCGACACGCATCAAGGCCTGCCTCGTCGACAGCGACGACCCGTCGACCGTGCTGGCCGTCGGCTCCCACGAGTGGGAGAACCAGTTCGCCGACCGAATGTGGACATACTCTCTCGACGCCGTCTGGTCGGGGCTGCAGGCGGCGTATGCCGAGCTGACCGCCGACGCCGAGCGACGTCACGGCGTGCGGCCGGAGACGTACGGCGCGATGGGCGTCTCGGCCATGATGCACGGCTACCTCGCGTTCGACGCGAACGGCGAGTCCCTGGTGCCGTTCCGCACCTGGCGCAACACAACGACGGGCCGCGCGGCGGCCGAGCTGACCGACCTCTTCGGCGTCAACATCCCGTTGCGCTGGTCGATCGCCCACCTGCACCAGGCCGTCATCGACGCGGAGCCGCACGTTGCTCGCCTGAGCTCCCTCACCACGCTCGCCGGCTACGTGCACTGGCGACTCACCGGGCGTGAGGTGCTCGGGATCGGCGACGCCTCCGGCATGTTCCCCATCGACCCGGCGACGCACGACTACGACGCCGGGCTCATGGCCCGCTACAACGACCTCGCCGCCGACAGGCTGCCCGTCGTATCCCTCGCCGAGCTGCTCCCCGAGGTGATCGTCGCGGGGAACCCCGCCGGCACGCTGACGCCCGAGGGGGCCGCGCTGCTCGACCCGAGCGGAGCACTGCGGCCGGGCGCCGTCTTCTGCCCGCCCGAGGGCGACGCGGGAACCGGGATGGTCGCGACGAACTCGGTGGCCCCGCGCACGGGCAACGTCAGCGCCGGCACCAGCATCTTCGCGATGGTCGTGCTCGAACGCCCGCTCGCGAAGCTGCACCACGAGCTCGACCTCGTGACCACTCCGGCCGGGGATCCCGTCGCCATGGTGCACTGCAACAACGGCGCCAGCGAGCTAGCGGCCTGGGTCGGACTGTTCAGCCGCTTCGGCGAAGCGGTCGGCAGCGAACGCGACACGGATGCGGTCTACGACACCCTGTTCCGCGAGGCTCTGCAGGGCGACAGCGACGCCGGTGGCCTCCTCGCCTACAACTACCTCGCCGGCGAGCCGATCACCGGCCTGCCGGAGGGCCGACCGCTCGTGGTCCGCACGCCCGAGAGCCGGTTCACGCTCGCGAACTTCATGCGCGCACAGCTCTACGGGGTGTTCGGCACCCTCGCGCTCGGGATGCGGGTTCTCGCCGAGGAGGGCGTCGCGCTCGACCGGATGTTCGCCCACGGCGGCATGTTCCGCACGTCCGGGGTCGCGCAGCGCTTCCTCGCCGGAGCGCTGGACGCGCCGGTCTCCGTCGCGGACACCGCGTCGGAAGGCGGGGCCTGGGGCATCGCGGTGCTCGGCGCCTTCGCCACGCGCGCCGAATCGACGCAGGAGCTCGACGCGTACCTGACCTCCCACGTGTTCGGCGGCTTCGCCTTCGAGACGACGAACCCGCATCCGGACGACGCGCGAGGGTTTGCGACCTACCTCGAGCAGTACCGCAGCGGACTCGCCATCGAACGCGCCGCCGTCGACGCGATCCCCCCGAAAGGACACACGGCATGAACGACACAGCCCCCGCCACGGGTAAGAATCCGGCTGCCGAGACGCCGGCTGCCGAGAACCCGGCCGCAGAGACCCCGGCCGTTCGGGCGGTGCGCGAGCAGGTCGCCGCCCTGCATGCCGAGCTCACCCGCAACGGTCTCGTGGTCTGGACGGGCGGCAACGTCTCCGGGCGGGTGCCGGGAGAAGACCTGTTCGTGATCAAGCCGAGCGGGGTCGACTACGACGACCTCGCGCCCGAGAACATGATTCTGTGCACCCTCGACGGCGAGGTCGTTCCCGGTTCGCTGGGGGCGGAGCGGTCCCCGTCGAGCGACACGGCCGCGCACGCGTACGTGTACCGCAACCTGCCCTCCGTCGGCGGCGTCGTGCACACGCACTCGACGTACGCGACAGCCTGGGCGGCGCGCGCCGAATCCATCCCATGCGTCATCACCGCCATGGCCGACGAGTTCGGCGGAGACATCCCCGTCGGCCCGTTCGCCATCATCGGCGACGACTCGATCGGCCGCGGCATCGTGGCGACCCTCGAAGGCCACCGCTCACGCGCCGTGCTCATGCAGAATCACGGGGTCTTCACGATCGGCAGCGACGCCCGTGACGCGGTGAAGGCCGCCGTCATGACGGAGGACGTCGCGCGCACCGTGCACATCGCCCGCCAGGGCGGGCCGCTGGTCCCCATTCCGCAGGAGGCGATCGACCGTCTCTTCGACCGCTATCAGAACGTCTACGGGCAGAGCCCAGAAGGAGCAATCGACTGATGCCGAGCAGAACCAAGGCAGCCCTGCCGACCACCCTCGACCACTACGAGGTGTGGTTCCTCACCGGAAGCCAGCACCTGTACGGCCCGGAGACGCTCGCGCAGGTCGCCGACCAGTCCCGCGCCATCGCCGAAAGCCTCGGCGCCTCCCCCGACGTGCCCGTGCGCGTGGTGTGGAAGCCCGTTCTCACCGATGCGGACGCCATCCGTCGCACGGCCCTGGAGGCGAACGCCGACGACGGCGTGATCGGGCTGATCGCCTGGATGCACACGTTCAGCCCGGCCAAGATGTGGATCGGCGGGCTGCAGGCGCTGCAGAAGCCGCTCCTGCACTTCCACACGCAGGCGAACGTCGAGCTCCCCTGGTCGGAGATCGACTTCGATTTCATGAACCTGAACCAGGCGGCGCACGGCGACCGGGAGTTCGGCTACATCCAGTCGCGCCTCGGCGTTCCCCGCACCACCGTGGTGGGCCACGTCTCCGATCCCCGCGTCACGGCCCGCATCGGCACCTGGCTGCGTGCCGCCGCCGGCCGGGCCGCCGTTCGCTCTTTGAAGCTCGCCCGCTTCGGCGACAACATGCGCTTCGTCGCTGTGACCGAGGGCGACAAGACGGAGGCCGAGGCGCGCTTCGGCGTGCAGGTGAACACCTGGAGCGTCAACGAGCTGGCGGATGCGGTGGCCGCAGCGACCGAGAGCGACATCGACGAGCTCGTGGCCGAGTACGAGGAGCTGTACGACGTGGTGCCCGAGCTCCGCAAGGGCGGCGACCGCCACAGCTCTCTGCGCGACGGGGCGGCCATCGAGCTCGGTCTGCGCTCGTTCCTCGAGGCCGGCGGCTTCGGCGCGTTCACGACGAGCTTCGAAGACCTCGGCGCGCTCAAGCAGCTCCCGGGCCTCGCCGTGCAGCGGCTCATGGCCGAGGGCTACGGTTTCGGCGCGGAGGGCGACTGGAAGACCGCGGTGCTGGTGCGCGCGGCCAACGTCATGGGCGCAGGGCTCCCCGGCGGCGCATCCCTGATGGAGGACTACACCTACGATCTCACCCCGGGGCAGGAACTCATCCTCGGCGCTCACATGCTGGAGGTGAGTCCGAGTCTCACCTCGAGCAAGCCCACGCTCGAGGTGCACCCGCTCGGCATCGGCGGCAAGGACGACCCGGTTCGCCTGGTGTTCACGGCCGACCCCGGCCCCGCGGTCGTCGTGGCACTCTCCGACATGCGCGATCGTTTCCGCCTGGTGGCCAACGTGGTCGAGGTCGTGCCGCCCACCGCCGCGCTGCCGAAGCTCCCGGTCGGGCGGGCCGTCTGGAAGCCCGCCCCCGACTTCACCACGTCGGCGACGGCGTGGCTCGAGGCCGGCGGAGCGCACCACACCGTGATGTCGACCGCCGTCGGCATCGAGGCTTTCGAGGACTTCGCTCGGATGGCCGAGAACGAGCTCGTCATCATCGACGAGTCGACGACCCTCCGCGACTTCGCCAAAGAGCTCCACTGGAACGCCGCATACTACCGCCTGGCCCGCGGCCTCTAACTCGGCTCCCCACCCCCAACCGAAATGCCGGAGTTCTTGCCCGATCGGGGCAAGAACTCCGGCATGCCGGTCAGTCTGTCAGCGGGTCGCCCGAAATGTCCGACCCTAGAAGTCGGTGTGCCCCAGGCTCGGCTCGCTGACGAACCGCACTTCGGTCGTTCCCGCGGCATCCAGTTCCAGCACCACGATTTCGTTGACCCCGCGCCGAACGACCCCTGCGGGCAGGAACAGGGTGCGCTGCGGCCCGCGGCTCCAGTACCGCCCGAGGTTGAAGCCGTTGATCCACACCACGCCTTTGCCCCAGCGCGAGGTGTCGAGGTAGAGGGCTGCCGGCTCATCGACCGAGAACGTTCCCGACGCGAACGCCGGCCCGGCCAGCGCGGGGCCCGCGAGCGGCGCGCCATCCCGTGCCGCCGCAGAAGCCAGCAGGGCGGCGCGAACGGGTTCGAGCGAGTCGAGCCCGATCGGCAGGATGCCCCACCGGCTGAGCTCCTCGCCGTTCAGCAGCGCGGGGCCGATCAGCCCTTTGGGCTCACCGATGCGGGGGCCGTAGTCGACCCGGCCCTGGTCTTCGACCAGCAGCGTCAGCGTTCCCCGGCTGGGCGCGAGCGTGATCGCGCGGTCGTGGTGGTCGCGGTCGAGCGTGCCGATGCGGGCGCCGTTGACGAGAACGTGGGCGCGGTCGCGCACCTCCGCGAGTTCGAGCACGGCCGGTTCGGCCACGTCGATCTCCGTGCGGTACACCGCGAAACCCGTGTAGTGGTCGAGCGCATCCATCGTGGGCAGCTCGTCGGTCCAGGTCCACTCGCCGAGGCGGTCCATGACCGTCAGCAGGGGCACGGATGCGGTCAGCTCGGCCTCGACGACGGGCGCCGGCGACGCCGCGGCCGGGACCTCGTCGGGCAGTTCGACGAACTTGCCGAGCACCTCGCGGAACGCCCAGTACTTGGCCGTCGGGTTGCCTGCCTCGTCGAGCGGGGCGTCGTAGTCGTAGCTGGTGATGAGCGGCTGGTACACGCCCTTGTCGTTCGCGCCGTTCGTGAACCCGAAGTTGGTGCCGCCGTGGAACATGTAGAGGTTGACCGAGGCACCCGCGTCGAGCAGGGCCTCCAGGTCGGCCGCCGTCTGGTCGAACGGGGTCGTGTGGTGGTGCGCTCCCCAGTGGTCGAACCAGCCGTCCCAGAATTCCGAGCACATGAGCGGCCCGGTGGGCTGGTGGCGGCGCAGGGTCGCCAGCCGTTCGAGGGAGCGCGAGCCGAAGGATGCGGTCTTGTGCAGATCGGGCAGCGAGCCGTTGTCGAGCATGGCGTCTTCCGGCTGGTCGACCGTCGTCAACGGCACCACGATGCCCGCGGCGATGGTGCGGTCGGTCAGCGCGCGCAGGTAGTCCTTGTCGTCGCCGTACGCGCCGTACTCGTTCTCGACCTGCACCAGGATGACCGGCCCGCCTTCGGTGATCTGCAGCGGCGCGACGATGGCGAGCACGCGGTCGAGGTAGCGGCCGACGGCGTCGAGGAACTTCTGCTCGCTGCGGCGGATGCCCACCTCGGGGTCGGTGAACAGCCAGGCGGGGAGCCCGCCGTTGTCCCACTCGGCGCAGATGTAGGGACCGGGGCGCACGATCGCGCGCATCCCCTCGGCGGCCACCGCGCGCAGGAAGCGGTCGAGGTCGAGGCGGCCCGACGCATCCCACTCCCCCGGCCGCGGCTCGTGCGCGTTCCACGGCACGTAGGTCTCGATGGTGTTGAGACCCATGAGCCGCGCTTTGCGGATGCGGTCGGCCCAGTCGTCCGGGTGCACCCGGAAGTAGTGGATGGCGCCGGAGAGGATGCGGAACGGCCGCCCATCGAGGACGAAGTCATCGCCGACGATCTCGAACGTGCTCATGGGGAAAGAACTCCTTGTGATACGGATGCGGTGCGAGCGTGCGATGCGTGGCCGGCCGGAAG
>NZ_JBHVYL010000067.1:0-7584 GCF_042880955.1 Leifsonia sp. NPDC058292 | reverse complement strand
GGGCCCCCCCCCCGCCCTTATCGGGGGGGGTCGCCCCGGGCCCGGCGCCACCCCTCGGCGGCTAGCGGATGCCCGCTACGAGCATTCCTTCTGCACGGCGGTGAACTTGGTGCCGAGGTCCTGAGCCTTCGACTGCACCTCGCTGACGTCGATCGAGGTCGGGTCGCTGAGCGCCTTCTTGATGTAGACGGCGTAGTCGTCGATCGCTGTCGCGGCGTCCGAAGTGACCTTCTTGACGTCGGCGTTGCCGATCTTGTCGTCGATGGCCTTGACCTGGGTGTCCAGCTTGTCGAGCAGTGCCGACGCCTTCGACGGGTCGCCCATGACCGAGCTGACCTCGCCCTGCAGGTCGGCGACCTTCTTGAAGCCGTCCTCCACGATCTTGCACGCAGCATCGTGGCTCTGTGCCGCCGGCGCCGCCGGCTTGTCCGCACCGGTGTCCGACTTGGCGTCTGAGGTTCCCGCCGAGCAGCCGGCCAGCGCGAAGACGGCGGCGAGCACCGCGGTCGCCGCGAACGTGTGTCGCGTTGCGTTCTTGTTCATCTCATCCCATCTCATGCCGCGGCCGGGTAGTGCCGCGCTTGAGCTCCCCCCAAGTGGTGAGCGCACCTACGACCATAGCGAATACACAGACGCGGGGACATCGGCAGCACTCCCCACGGGGCGCACGGACGACACAGGGCCCGGCGGATGCGCATCCACCGGGCCCTGTGCGACGAGCGAGACTACGCCAGGCGAGCCTTCAGGTTGTCGCCGAGGGTCGCGAGGAACTCCTCGGTCGTCTGGTACGGCTGGTCGGGGCCGATGAGGAGCGCGAGGTCCTTCGTCATCTTGCCCGACTCGACCGTCTTGATGACGACGTCTTCGAGCGTGTGCGTGAAGTCGATGAGCGCCTGGTTGCCGTCGAGCTTGCCGCGGTGCGCGAGGCCGCGCGTCCAGGCGTAGATCGAGGCGATCGGGTTGGTCGACGTCGGCTTGCCCTGCTGGTGCTGACGGTAGTGGCGCGTCACGGTGCCGTGCGCGGCCTCAGCCTCGACGACCTTGCCGTCGGGGGTGGTGAGCACGCTGGTCATCAGACCGAGCGAGCCGAAGCCCTGCGCCACCGTGTCGGACTGCACGTCGCCGTCGTAGTTCTTGCAGGCCCAGACGTAGCCGCCCTCCCACTTGAGGCTGGAGGCGACCATGTCGTCGATCAGGCGGTGCTCGTAGGTGAGACCGGCGGCGTCGAACTTCTCCTTGTACTCGGCCTCGAACACTTCCTGGAACAGGTCTTTGAAGCGGCCGTCGTATGCCTTGAGGATGGTGTTCTTCGTCGACAAGTACACCGGGTACTGGCGGTCGAGACCGTAGTTGAACGACGCGCGCGCGAAGTCGCGGATCGACGCATCCTGGTTGTACATGCCCATCGCGACACCGGCGCCGGGCGCCTGGTAGATCTCGAACGTCTGAGCCTCGCCGCCGTCGGCGGGCTGGAAGCTCATCGTGAGCGTGCCCGGGCCGTCGAAGGTGAAGTCGGTGGCGCGGTACTGGTCGCCGAACGCGTGGCGGCCGATGACGATCGGCTTGTTCCAGCCGGGAACCAGACGCGGGATGTTCGAGATGATGATCGGCTCGCGGAAGACCACGCCACCGAGGATGTTGCGGATGGTGCCGTTCGGGCTGCGCCACATCTTCTTCAGGCCGAACTCCTCGACACGCGCCTCGTCGGGCGTGATCGTGGCGCACTTGACCCCGACACCGTGCTTCAGGATGGCGTTGGCCGCATCCACGGTGATCTGGTCGTCGGTCTCGTCGCGCTTCTGGATGCCCAGGTCGTAGTACTCAAGGTTCACATCGAGGTACGGGTGGATGAGCGAATCTTTGATCGACTGCCAGATGATGCGGGTCATCTCGTCGCCGTCGAGTTCGACGACGGTGCCTTCAACCTTGATCTTTTCCAATGGATCTCCTCAAGTCTTTGCCATGTTTTGGCCGTTGACAGCTTACCCGAGCCGAGCAAGTATCTTGACATCGAGATAGTTTCTCTCAGGCGATGGTCGGCCGGCGCAACTATGCCTGCGTCCCCGCCGCAGGTTACCCTTTCGTCATGGCTGAGTTGAGACTTGAAGAGTTGAGCGCGTCGAATGTGGTGGCGGCGAACGCCCTCACACTGAAGCCGGGCCAGGAACAGTTCGTCGCACCCGTCTCGTACTCCGCGGCCGCCGCCGTGTCGAACCCGGCCACCTCCTGGCAGCGCGTCGTGCGCGACGGCGACGAGGTCGTCGGCTTCATCATGGGCAACTTCGACCCCGACGCAGAGCACGAGGAGTTCCACTCGATCCTGTGGCGCATCAACGTCGACGCCGACGACCAGGGCCGCGGCATCGGCACCTTCGCCGTTCAGGCTCTCGCCGAGGAGGCGCGTCGCCGGGGGCTGAAGCGCCTCTACGTGATCTGGGAGTCGGGCGAGCTCGGCCCCGAACAGTTCTTCCTGCGCAGCGGGTTCGCCCCTGTGAGCGAGACCCAGTACGGCGAGACGGTCGGTGCCCTCGAGCTCTGACGGCCCGGCGCCCGTGCCGGAACCCGACGACGAACCGCCGTTCGTCGAGCGCGTGCTAGCGGTGGTCGACTCGATCCCGCCGGGTCGCGTCATGACGTACGGCGACGTCGCCGCCACGCTCGGTTCGCGGGCGGCCCGGATGGTCGGCCAGATCATGGCGTACTACGGCTCCGAGGTGCCGTGGTGGCGCGTGGTCAGAGCGAGCGGACACCC
Source organism: Leifsonia sp. NPDC058292 (assembly GCF_042880955.1). Taxonomy (NCBI): domain Bacteria; kingdom Bacillati; phylum Actinomycetota; class Actinomycetes; order Micrococcales; family Microbacteriaceae; genus Leifsonia; species Leifsonia sp. NPDC058292. Next base: position 4,832 of record NZ_JBHVYL010000067.1, on the reverse strand, counting down.
CGCGGTCGACCACGAGCACATCGCACTGCAGCACTATCGCGCGGAGTCCACGCCACTGCTCGGGGTGGGTACCGCGAGATACCGCGTCGATCTCCGCGCCGCGCGGTTCAGCCCGTGACCGAGATCATCCGTCCGGCCGATGCGGCATTCAGCTTCATCCGCTTGACTGGGCTCACCGTCCGTTCGCTCTCTGGGAGATCTCTGTGCACCGTGTCCGTCTAGTCGGCCTGGCCCTTTCCGTGTCGGCTGTCGCCGCGAGCCTCACGGGATGCTCCGTCATCGCCGCGTTCACACCGCACGTCGACTCCGCCATCTACGCGGACGCCAAGGAGTTTACCGCGACCGCGACGTCGGCGTTCGGTTCGCCGGCGTTCGTTCCCGACGACGCCACGATCATCCGTGTCGACTACGACACCCAGGGCAAGGGCGCCATCCTCACCTACACGTCGAAGACGCACTTCAAGGCGGGCACCTGCACGAAGGCCACCAAGATGCAGAAACCCGACATCCAAGACAGCTGGTGGCCGGTCAACGGCATCCCCGACCAGGGTGTCAGCTGCCCCGCCGGCTGGACGGCCTTCGCCGCCGGCGATCAGATCTACGCCAGCACCCTCACCTCGCCGCGCCGGTAACCCCGGCCCCGGTCAGACGGGGATCGTGAACTCGATGATCGTGCCCAGGCCGGCCACCGACTGAACCTCGGCGTGGCCGTCGACCGCCTCCACCCTGTCCCGAACGCCCTCGAGCCCTCCCCCGGGCTCGACGCGGGCACCGCCCTGTCCGTCGTCCTTGACGACGACCGAAACCGTGCTGTCCGTGCGGGTCACCGTCACGGCGCAGTTGCGGGCGTTGGAGTGCTTGGCCGCGTTGGCGAGGCACTCGGCGACGCAGTAGTAGATGGTCTCCTCGACGACCTCGCTCAGCCGCTCCGGAACGTCGATCGCCACCTCCACCGGCAGGTGGCTGCGCAGCGCGAGCTCGTCGATCGCCGAGCGCAGATCTCCGTCGGTCAGCACCGTGGGGTGGATGCCGCGGGCCAGTTCCCGCAACTCCTTCAGCGCATCCGCCAGCTGTGCCGACGCGCGCTCGAGGTCGGCGACCACGTCGTCGTTCCCGGCGGCCTGCGCTTTCGACGTGGCTATCCTCAAGCCGATCGCGAGGGAGACGAGCTGCTGCTGGGAGCCGTCGTGCAGATCCCGTTCCAGCCGTCGCCGGGCGAGGTAGCCCTCCTCGACGATGCGCAGTCGCGAGTCGCGCACCTCCTGCAGGGTGCGTTCGAGGCGGTGGCGCAGCCGGTCGTTGTCGACCGAGAGCAGCAACGCGGACGACACGGCGTCGAGCAGCCTGTCGTCCTGTGTGAGGGCGACGTCGTGCTCGATGAGGGCGATCGGGCCCTGATCCGAGTCGATCGCGAGCGTCGAGCGCCCCGGCCGTTCGATCGGTGCGCCCTCGGGCATCCGTTCGCCGTCCGACGCCTGGTATCCCGTCAGATGCTCGTCCCACCAGTAGACCCGCAGCGAGCTGTCGTGCAGGGTTCGCGCCAGAGACGACTCCCACAGCGTGCGGTCCACCTTGTCGCGGGCGACGATCACGAGATCGGCGACCCGCGAGCGCAGCCCGCGGGCGTACATGACGCCCCCGACGAACGAGGGAGGGATGAGCGCGATCGCGACCGGCGGAATGAACTGCAACCACCCGCCGTCCCAGCCGAGTGTGAAGCTCAGCGAGTCCTGCACGGTGCCGTAGCACCAGATCAGCAGCGCCAGAGGCATCACGAAAGCCACGCGCCGCGCCGGCAGCGTGCTCTGGAACCAGCGCATCGTGAGCCGCACCGCCACGGTGAGCATCAGGGCGAGGCCGACGAGCCGCCACGCGACGCCGAGCCAGAAGTCCGCACCGTCGCTGGGCACGATCGCGTACGCGTTGGGAACGCATCCGCACTCCTCGGCTGTCGGCGACGAGAACAGCAGGATGCCCGTGAACCGCACGAGGAAGGCGAGGGCGACGGCCACCACCATGACGCGGTCGAAACGCGCGACGAAGCGCCCGGTCGGATAGCAGAGCACGAGGATGCCGACGAGCACGGCCCACAGGTCGGTCACGCCTTCGAGCAGCGGCCACAACCAGCCGTAGTCGCGGGTCAACGGATACCACGCACCCGCCGTCCAGAGGATCGATGCCGCGACCATGATCCAGCCGGGGATGGGGCTGCGCACGATCTTCCAGGCGATGACGGCGCACACGGCGTAGTCGAGCCCCACCACGACGAACACGATCGCCCAGCCGACTCCCGACGGCCGGGGCCCGTAGTCTCCCGTGATGGCGCTCAGCACCTGGGCGATCACGTTCGAGGCCACCGCGATCACCACGGCGAGCGCGCGCACCGTGTAGCGCGCCGCGGTCATCTCAGTCGTCCCGGCCGAGGAAGCGCAGCACCGCGAGCACCCGGCGGTGTCCCTCCGCCGAATCTTCGACGTCGAGCTTGGCCATGATGTGGCCGATGTGCGATTCGACCGTGCGCAGGCTCAGGTGCAGCTCGGCGGCGATGCCTACGTTCGACTTTCCTTCGGCCATGAGCCGGATCACGTCGCGTTCCCGCGCCGACAGCGCGTCGAGGGAGGCCTCCGCGGAACGCCCGGAGACGAGGAGGCCGACGACCTCGGGGTCGACGACCGAGCCGCCGGCGGCGACGCTGCGCACGGCGTTCACCAGGGTGTTCGCATCCGCGACCCTGTCTTTCAGCAGGTAGCCCGTGCCGCTTCCGGCGCTCATCGCCCGAATGGCGTATGCCGCCGTCGTGTACATGGAGAGCAGCAGCACGCCGACGGACGACCCGGATGCGCGCAGCCGTTCGAGCGCCCGCAGGCCTTCGTCGGTGTGGGTCGGCGGCATCTTGATGTCGAGCACCAGGGCGTCGATCGACGGGTCGGCGGCGACCACCGCGAGCGCTTCTTCAGCGGTGTCGACCGAGGCGACGACCTCGATTCCGCCCGCGCGCAGGATCTGCCCGATCCCCTCGCGGAGAAGCACGGCGTCATCGGCGACGGCCACCCTGAGGACGCGCGAATCCCTGCTCTCACCCGCCAGCACGCCGCTTACCTTAGCAGGCTGCGAATCGCCTCGCCGCTCAACTCCGCCTTGCTGATGAACCCCTCTGCACCGCTGTCTTGGATGCGCCGACCGTAGTCGCGGGACGCCCGGCTGGAGGTCAGCACGACCGCCGCCCCCGTCGCGTGCATCGCCGGCACCAGATCGAAGCCGTTCGCGTCGGGCAGGCCGACATCGAGGAGTACCACATCGGGCGCGAGACGGCGGCTCAACTCGATGCCGCTCGAGCCGGTGGCGGCATCGCCGACCACCGAGAACCGTTCCAGCTTCAGCAGCTCGGTCGCCTGGGCGCGGAAACGTGCGTGGTCGTCGACGATCACAACACGGAGGCACATGTCCACAATCATCGCCGACGACGCCATCCGACCGCATCCGTGCCAACACGCAAAGGAAAAGGGTGGACCCCCGGATGCGGGTCAGTGCGCGCAGGGCCAGCATGGTGAACACGCCGACCAGATACCCGAGGGAGGCCGCCTGACCCGACAGGCGGCGCCCCTGGTCGAAGCGAAGCAGCGAGGAGAAGGGCCCATGTTCACCGCAGCACGACCAGGACGGACCAGCGGCGCAGTACCCGACGCGCCGCCCGTTCCGGAGGTGGGCATGGACCGTCTCGTCGAACGGCACGGGCTCCCGCTCGTCGTGCTCGACATCGGTCGCGCCGCCCGGCAGTACCGAGCGCTGCGTTCGGCGTTCCCTTCCGTCGACGTGCACTACGACGTGAGCGCGCTGTCGCATCCTGCCCTCGTCTCCGCGATCACGGCCGATGGCGGGTCGTTCGTGGTGTCGCACGACGGCGCACTCGAAGCGATCACCCGAGCGCGCATCGACCTCGCCCGGGTTCTGCATGCAACTGCCGTCGTGCACCCGCACGAGGTGCTCGCCGCATACAACGCGGGGGTGCGGCGATTCATCGTCGACGGCACGGCCGACGTCGAGAAGTTCGTCGGGTATCCCGATGATCTGCGCCTGCTGCTCCGGCTGCGTTCCGACGACCCGGCTCGCGGCGCTCATGCGCTGCCCCGAGGCATCCGCCCGCTCGATGCACTCCGCACGGTTCGCTTCGCCGCCAGTCTCGGCGTGCGGGTGTCCGGCTTCTCCCTGAACGTTCCTCCCGAAGCGACGCCGCAGCTCTACGTGGCCCGGATCGCGCGAGTGGTCGCACTCATGGCCGACATCGAGGCGGTCGTCGGCTGCCGATTCGACAGCATCGACCTCGGGGATGCGTTCCCCGGCACCGCGGCGGTGAGCGTCGCCGACCGCGCCGAACTCGCGAAGGCCATCCGCGCCATCCTCGCTCCCGCCACCTCACGGCTGAGCGTGACCGCTTCGGCGAGCCGGGCGGTGACAGCGGACTGCATCACCGTGATCGCCGGCACCATCGAGCGCGACGTCGATCCGCTCCTCGCGAGCGACTGCATGGACGAGGGCGCCGGTGTCGCCGTCATCGGCGATGACGGGCTCGAGGCCGGCGCCGCACCGGGCGACACCCGCCCGTCGCTCCTCCCCTTCTTCCGCTCCGTCGCGCACACCGGGCACCGCATCCTGCGAACCGGCCGGCGCCCACAGACCTGGTCCTCGGCGGGCTGACAACCTCAACCCCTTCACCCGGTGGGTGACCCGGCGGCGGGGAACACGAGGAGGCTTCCTTGGTGTTCCCCCCCGAGTCTCGTCTCTCGCGTGGCACACACGCCGAGGGGCGAGTCCTTGCGCGCCGGATGCGCATC
>NZ_JBHVYL010000066.1:0-7890 GCF_042880955.1 Leifsonia sp. NPDC058292 | reverse complement strand
GGCCGGCACACCTGCCACGCTCGACCGCAACGGACACACTCGAGCGGAATGGCCACAGTCGGGCATGAGCGCGGGCGCAGTCTGGATGCGGCGCGACCGCCGAGCGTGACCCATCCCATCGAGCGTGGCCAATGCGGTCGAGTGTGGCCAATCTCATCGAGCGTGGCCAATGCGGTCGAGTGTGGCCGGCACACCTGCCACACTCGACCGCAACGGACACACTCGAGCGGAATGGCCACAGTCGGGCGCCGTCAGCGCCCGTCAGGCCGCGGGCCGGGGGCGGCGCGCGTCAGGGCGCGGGCGCAGCGCGGCGCGCCAGGAAGAACGGATGCGGGGCGAGCCGTTCGCGGGCCAGACGGTAGGCGAGGGGAGCCCAGACGATGACCGCTACGCCGGCTCCGAGGAGGAGGCCGCCGATGGTGTCGCTGAGCCAGTGCGCGCCGAGGTAGGTGCGGCTGACGGCCATGAGGATCGCCCAGAGCGCGCCCGCGATCCACACCCACAGGCGCGGGAAGACGATGGCGAGAACAACGACCATCGTCGCCGCGTTCGCTGTATGCCCGGAGGGGAATGAACCGGTGTCGGAGTGGACGAGGATCTCCGAGGGGCGGGCGCGGCCGACCGTGTGTTTCAGCAATTGCACGCTGGCGAGCGAGAGCAGGCTCGCCACGGCGAAGAACGTTGCGGCCCACGGTCGCCGGAACGACAAAAGGAGAAGGAAGATCACGAGCGGCACGATGATCGAGCCGATGATGCCACCGCCGGCGTAGTTGAAGAACAGCGCGGGAGCCAGCCAGACCGGTGAGCGGTGTTCGACGATCTCGCTCATCCACTCGGCGTCCAGACCGAACGGCTCGGTCGGGCGGAGCGCGATCACGACACCGAGCAGCACCACCAGCACGACGGCCGCCGAGGCGGAGACGACCGGCCAGCGCCGCGAGATCTTGGCTGCCTGGGCGACATCGGTGTGGTGCTCCATGCCGTCCAAGCTACCGCGCGACGCGCGCCCGAACCTGAGTGGTTCGCGTCAGTGGGCGAGCTCGGGCACAGTGCGCGGTCGCACGACGAGCCACAGCGCGGCGATGCTGATCGCCGAACAGATCGCCATCACCAGCCCCATCGGTGCTGCGCTCTGCGTACCGAGCAGGCCGACGACGGGAGAGATGATTCCGGCGAGACCGAAGTTCACGGCGCCGAGAAGGGATGCGGCTGTTCCGGCCTCATGACCGTGACCGTTGAGCGCGATCACCTGAACGCACGGGAAACCGAACCCGCAGGCGGCGATGAAGAACCACAGCGGCACGACCACACCCCAAAGCCCAGCGTGCGCTTGATCGAGCACGATGATCGTGACCGCCGACACGAACATGACGATGGTCGAGACGGCGAGGATCCACTGCGGTCCGAAATACTTCGTGAGCCGCGCAGACGACTGCACGCCGATGATGATGCCGATCGAGTTCACCGCGAACAGCAGACCGTACTGCTGGGCGTCGAAGGCGTAGATGTCTTGGAACACGAACGAGCTCGACGACAGGTAGGAGAACAGCCCGGTGAAGTTCATGGCGCCGACGATGGCGATACCGACGAAGACGCGGTCGCTGAGCACCGACTTGTAGCGCTGGCGAACGGTCGAGTGCCCCGCATCCTGGCGCCGGGCCTTGGGCAGGGTCTCCACGATCCACAGCGAGACGCAGACCACCACGAACAGTCCGTAGAAGGCGAGCACCACGAAGATGCCTCGCCACGGCATCACGAGCAGCAGCTGCGAACCGAGCACCGGCGCGAGCACCGGGGCCAGGCCGTTGACGAGGGCGAGGCGGCTCAGCATCCGCACCAGGGGTCGCCCGCCGAACAGGTCGCGGACCATCGCCATCGCGACGACTCCACCGGCGGCGGCGCCGATGCCCTGGAACGCGCGCGCGGCGCCGAGCAGTTCGACGTTCGGGGCGACCGCGGCCGCCAGACAGGCGAGGATGTGCACGATCGTCGCCAGGATGAGCGGAAGCCGCCGCCCGACCTTGTCGCTCCACGGTCCGACGAGCAGCTGGCCGAAACCGAAGCCGATGGTCGTCGCCGTGAGGGTGAGCTGGATGGCCGCCGTCGAGACGCCGAACTCGTTCTCCAGGGTGGGCAGCGCCGGCAGGTACGTGTCGATGGTGAACGGCCCGAGGGCGGTCAGCGCACCGAGAATGAGGATGTAGGCCAGGCGCTGACGGCCGGAGAGCGAGTCACCGGGGTGGACGACGGTAGTCACGAAAATCCTTGCTGGGGAGAAAACGAGAACCGCGGTCGAACGACCGCGGTGCGAAGTGCTGGGTGGTGGCTGGATGCGCAGGTGCCGGGCATCCGCCGGCAATCGAATCGATTCGAGCGCGAGAACTCGTCAATCCTATCGGAAACCTGCCGCCGGATGTTACCGTGCACATCCCCTTTTTCCGACTGACTTCTCCCCTACGACAAGACCGAGGCGCGACTCAGCGGGGTTCGGCGAGCGCAGTGGGCGCAGTGGGCGCAGTGGGCGCAGTGGGCGCAGCCGGCGCGGCGAGGAGGGCCGCGAAGCCGAGCTCGGCGGCGCCGATCATCAGGATGCGCGAGCCCAGCTCGGCCCGCACGATCGCGAGGTTCTCGCCCGAAGCGCCGAGGGCCTGGCGCGCGACGAGCGATGCCAGCCGGTCGGGCGCCACGGCGTGCAGCGACCCGAGAAAGCCGCCGAGCACGATGAGTTGCGGGTTGAACACGTTGGTCGCGGTGCGCAAGGCGGTGGCGAGGAAGCCGAGTTGCCGGTCGATCTCGGCCACCACATCCTCATCGCCGTGCTCGGTGGCCGCCGCGAGTGCTAGGTCGAGTTCGTCGGGGTCGGCGGCGTCGAGCCCGAGAACCGTGAGCAGGGCGCGCTGGCTGACCTCCGTCTCGAGGCATCCGATCGCGCCGCAGTGGCAGCGCTCGCCCGCCGAGTTGACGAGGGTGTGGCCGAGCTCCCCGGCATAGCCGGACACCCCGGTGAGCGGCCGGCCGTCGACGATCACGCCGGCGCCGATACCGGATGCACCGCCGTTCAAGTAGACCAGGTCGGCCGTGCCGCGCCCGGCCCCGAAGAGCCGCTCGGCCTCGGCGCCGAGCCGCGCGTCGTTGGCCGCCTGCACGGGAAGCCCTGTCGCCGCGGCGAGCTGTTCGGCGAACGGTTCGTCCACCCATTCGAGGTGGGGGGCGAGCCGCACGACGCCGTCGCTCTCTCGCACGAGGCCCGGCACCGCGACGCCGATGCCGACGACGCGGGTCGCCGCACCGAGGTCGGGTCGCAGCCCGGCGATGACGGCGGCGGCGATGGCAGCGGCCTCTGCGGCCGTCGGCACGTGGTCGATCGGATGCCGCACCCGCCGGTGCACGGTTCCGTCGAGTCCGACGACGCCGACCGTCACGGCGTCGATCTCCGGGTTCACGGCGAGCGCGACCACCCGCGCGTCGGCGACGACCACCGGACTCGGCCGGCCGACCCGGTTGCTCGTGCCCGGTTCGCGTTCGGTGACCAGGCCGAGGTCCACCAGTTCGGCCACGAGCGCCCCGACGGTGGAGCGGTTCAGCCCTGTCGCGTGGGTGATCGCCGAGCGGGCGGATGGCCCGCCGCGGTGCACCAGCCCGAGAACCGTCGCCAGGTTGTGGCGGCGCACCGCATCCAGGTTCCGCCCGACACCGCTCGCGTTGCTCACCTCACGCACCCTACCGGTCGAGCTCGCTCAAGTGGTGGCACGCCCGCCGGTCGCGGGGATGCGCGTTCCCGTGACGACTTCGAGCAACGACCATTCGTGGTCACCGGGGCCGGTCGCGCTGATGCCGTCGTCCGACCGTTCGACGACGTAGTCGGCCGTCGACCCGTCCGGCGTCGTGACCGTGACGGTGCGCGAGCCGTTCTGCCCGGGGTAGACCCGCAGCGTGAGCCCGTCGCGGTAGTCGTAGTCGGGCCTGTCGTCGCGGCCACCGATGGGCAGCACCGCGCCCTCGCGTACATAGAGCGGGATGCTCTCGTAGCCGTGCGTCTCGCGTCGCCAGCCCCCTCCGTCGACCGTCTCGCCGGTGAGGTAGTTCGTCCAACGGCCGGCGGGAAGGTAGAACTCGACCTCTCCGGTCGCCGAGAACACCGGGGCGACGAGGAGGTCGGCCCCGAGCAGGTATTGGCGATCGACGTAGCCGACGGCCGGATCCTCGGGGAACTCGAGCTGCATCGGCCGCATCACCGGCGTGCCCGTCAGCGTCGCCTCACGACCGGCCGCGTAGAGGTACGGCATGAGCGACAGCTTGAGCTTGGTGAAGGTGCGGGTCACGTCCACCGCCTCGTCGTCGAACGCCCACGGCACCCGGTACGAGCTGCTGCCGTGCAGGCGGGAGTGGCTGGAGAGCAGGCCGAACGCCGTCCAGCGCTTGAACACGCCCGGGTCGGGGGTGCCCTCGAAGCCGCCGATGTCGTGGCTCCAGAAGCCGAAGCCGCTGAGGGCGAGCGACAGACCACCGCGTAGCGTCTCGGCCATCGACTCGTAGCTCGATGTGTTGTCGCCACCCCAGTGCACGGGCATCTGCTGGCCGCCCGCGGTCGCCGACCGGGCGAACAGCACGGCGTCGCCCTTGCCCCGCGCCTCCTGCAGCACCTCGAACACGGCCTCGTTGTAGAGCTGCGTGTAGAGGTTGTGCATCCGCTCGGGGTCCGAGCCGTCGAAGTACTCCACGCCGAGAGGGATGCGCTCTCCGAAGTCGGTCTTGAAACAGTCGACGCCCTGCGCGATGAGCCGGCGCAGGTGGTCCTGGTACCAGCGGGTCGCGTCGGGATTGGTGAAGTCGACCAGCCCCATGCCCGCCTGCCAGAGATCCCACTGCCAGACGTCGCCGTTCGGCAGCTTCACGAGGTAGCCCGCCTCCGCCGCTTCGGCGAACAGGGGGGAACGCTGGCCGATGTACGGGTTCAGCCACACGCAGACGCGCAGGTCTTTGTCGTGCAGCCGGGCGAGCATCCCCTCGGGGTCGGGGAAGGTGCGCGGGTCCCACTCGAAGTCGCACCAGTTGAACTCGCGCATCCAGAAGCAGTCGAAGTGGAACACCGACAGCGGGATGTCGCGCTCGGCCATGCCGTCGATGAAGCTGGTGACCGTCGCCTCGTCGTAGTCGGTCGTGAACGACGTGGACAACCACAGTCCGTACGACCAGGCGGGAACGGACGCCGGCCGCCCGGTGAGGGCGGTGTACCGCTCCAGGATCTGCTTCGGCGTGGGTCCGTAGATCAGGTAGTACTCGAGGCTCTCCCCCGGCACCGAGAACTGCACCCGTTCGACCGACTCCGAACCGACCTCGTAGGAGACGTGGCCCGGGTGGTTCACGAGAACGCCGTAGCCGCGGTTCGTCAGATAGAACGGAACGTTCTTGTATGCCTGCTCGCTGGACGTGCCGCCGTCGGCGTTCCAGATGTCGACGACCTGGCCGTTCTTCACCAGCGGCCCGAAGCGCTCACCGAGCCCGTAGACGAGTTCGCCCACGCCCAGCGCGAGCTGCTCGTGCGTATAGGGTCCCTCGCCGGCGACCTCCATGTGGCCGAGCGACTTGTGGCCGCTCGAGGTCAGAACGCGGTCGTTCGCAGCGAAGGTCAGCGACCAGGGCGCACCGTGGGCGACCGTGGCCGTCAGGTCGCCGGTGCGCAGCACGCCGGTCTTCTCGTCGACCACCACGGTCGCGTGACCCGTCTCGCGCGCCAGATCGAACGCGACCTTCTCCGCCACTCCGGTGAAGTGCTCGACGCGCACTCCGACGATGTTCGGCAGGGGCGAGGTCACGGTGACCGTGAGCGTCGGCCGGTTGAGTGTGTCGCCGCGGCGCTCGATGACCTTCGTCGGAGCGGTGACCGTGAGGCACTCCTCCCCGGCGACGATGTCATAGGCCTCGGCGGCGTAGAGGGGGGTGACGCCTTCGCGCGTCTGCCAGAACCCGTCGGTGAACTTCATTACTTGACTGCTCCTGCTGTGATGCCACGCGTCAGCGTGCGTTGGAAGATGAGGAAGAAGATGAGGGTGGGGATGAGTCCGAGCAGCGCCGAGGCACTGGTCGTCGTCACATCCATCAGGCGGTCGCCCTGCAGCACGCTGATGGCGACGGGCACCGTCTGGTTGTCGTTGCTGACCAGGAAGGTCAGCGGGATGAGGAACTCGTTCCAGGTCCAGATGAAGAAGAAGATGAGCAGCACGCTGAGCGTCGGCCGCGAGATCGGCACGACGACGCGCCACAGGATGCGCCACCGGCCAGCGCCGTCGAGGCTCGCCGCCTCCAGCACCTCCTTGGGGAAGGTCCCGTACACGCTCGACAGCAGATAGGTGCCGAACGCGCTCTGGATCACGGTGAAGATGATGATCACGCTCCACGGGTTGTCGTAGAGGCCCACCTGTTTGAACATGAAGTACAGAGGGTAGAGCAGCGCCTCCTGCGGCAGCATGTTGGCCAGCAGGAAGAGCACGAGGATCCAGGTGCGTGCCTTCACCCGCCCGATGCCGATGGCGTAGGCGTTCAGCACCGAGATGAGCACGGCGAAGATCGCCACCGCCCCGCTGATGAAGACCGAGTTCCAGAGCTTCTCGGGAAAGTTCACCCGGTTCCAGAAGTTGACGATCCCGTCGGTGTAGACGTGCGTCGGCAACTGGAGCGGGCCGCCCTGGTTGTAGTCGCCGGGCGACTTGAACGAGTTGATGAGGATCAGCAGGAACGGCACGGCGATGAGCAGCCCGATGATGATGGCGACGACCAGGATCACCCAGTCGCTCGCCGTCTTCTTGGGCTTCTGCCGGTGGAGCTTGCGCGCGGGCTGCTGGGGCACATCAGTCGTCGGGGGCTTGCGTGCGATGGTGGTGGACATCAGCGCTCGTTCTCCCTGCGCTCGGCCCGGGTCTGGGCGATGATGAAGAGGATGGCGACGGCGACGATGACGACGGTCAGCGCGGTCGCGATGGTGGCGCCGTAGCCCACCTGCTGGCTCTGGAAGAACTCGCTGTAGGAGTAGTAGCTGGGCACGATCGTCGCCGTGCCGGGACCTCCCCGGGTGAGCGTGTAGACCGGCCCGAACACTTTCAGCGCGGCGATTGTGCAGGTGAGGGTGACCACGAAGATCTCCGGCCGGATGATCGACACCGTGATCGACCGGAACCGCTGGAACCAGTTGGCGCCGTCGAGTTCGGCAGCCTCGTAGAGCTCCGGGTCGACCCGCTGGAGCGCCGCCATGAAGATGACCACCGGATACCCCAGCTGCACCCAGACCATGACGACCATGATCGAGGCGAGGGCGGTGTCCGGGTTGCCCAGCCAGTTGTGCTGCAGCGCCCCCAGCCCGACCGCCTTCAGCACGGTGTTGAGAGCGCCGTTGTCGGGCCGCAGGATCCAGCCGATCACGATCGCCGCGATCACGACTGGGAGGATCTGCGGCAGGTAATACGTCGCCCGCAGAAAACTCGCGAGCCGGCCACCGAACTTCTTGCCGATCAGGTCGAACAGCATCGCGGCCAGCAGGAGCCCGAGCAGCGTCGGCACGACCACCATCGCCACGATCATCGCGACCGAGTTGCCGAACGAGGTCCAGAACTTGTCGTCCGCGAACAGTTTCGTCCAGTTGTCGAGCCCGATCCACTTGGGTGGCCGGATGCCGCGATAGCTGGTGAAGCTCAGGTACACGTTCCAGACGAGGGGCACCAGAACAATGACGGTGAGCAAGACGAACCCGGGAAGAAGGTAGAGCCAGAACGACCCCCGACCGCTCACCGGAAGCAGCGCCGCGTTCGGTCTCTTCGCCGGGCGCCGCGGGGTCTTCCCTCGGGCGCCGGGCGCTCTCTCAACGACCGCATCGACCATGACGAGTCTCTTTCTTTC
>NZ_JBHVYL010000065.1:0-8011 GCF_042880955.1 Leifsonia sp. NPDC058292 | reverse complement strand
CCGTCTGGGCGCCTGTCTGGACGGCGTGTTGGGACCCTTCAATCGTGCTTGCGGTCAGCGCCGGCGCAAGTGGAGGAGGTGCACGGCCAGGGTCGTGACTCCCGGGGTCGTGACTCCCGGTGCGGCCGCGTCTTGTGGGCGCGGGGCGCTGGGGGAAGCGTCTGACGTCGGGCGGTGATGCGCGGAGGGCCCCATCTGGACGAGCGCGTCTGCCACCGCGGGGGTGAGGTCGACCGTGGCTCGGATGGTCTGCGACTCGGCCAGGTCGAAGAGCGGCGATGCCGCGGTCACGATCGACGCTGCCTTGTCGTCGGGGATGTCGAGCATGGCTGTGTCAGCGCGGAGCTCGGCCAAATGCTCGGCAAGGGGCACCACCACGAGCACGGAACCCCCGGGCCTCAACACGCGCCGGAACTCCGGCAGGTTTCTCGGTGCGAACACGTCCAGTACGAGATCGCACGCCTCGTCACGGATGGGCAGCGGCTGCCACGTGTCGGCGACGAGACCGTCGATCGCGCCAGAGGAACGCACGGCCCGCGTGACGGCTGCCGGCGACAGATCCATCGCGAGGCCACGCACGTCGCCGTGCTCGTTCGCTTGCAGGCCGTCGTCGGCGACGGAGAGAGCCGCGGAGAGGGCCGCGCGGAGGTAGTAGCCGGTGCCGACGCCGGCGTCGAGAATACGCCGAGGCGATGTCGTGCGCACCGCCTCGGCGAGTGCTTCGGCGATGGAGGAGAAGACCCCGCCTTCGAGCACCGAGTCGCGAGCGTCGAGCATCGCGGAACTGTCGCCGATGAACTTGGTGCCACCGGCCACCAGATTGGCGTAGCCGCGTTTGTTGACGTCGAAGCGGTGTCCGTTGACGCATCCGAGTGTCAGGCGCTCCACGGGCGCCAGGGGCTCGTGACAGGCCGGGCAGCGGAGCCAGGAGGCGAGCGTGTCGATGGTCACAGGCTGCCTTTCACTGCGAGCGAGGTGCGGATGAGCGGAGACCGGTCTGACTCAAAGCGAAAGCGCCGGCGCACAGGAGTGCGGCCGGCGCTTTCGCGATGGTGAACCCGATCAGTGGTGGTCGTGACCGGACTCGAGCTCGCCCTTGGTCGGGGGCAGAATGCGGTCTTCGAAGAACCAGCGGGACATGCTCGCGCGCATCCTGTTGCCGGCGGTGATCTTGCCCTTGCTGTTCGGGCGGATCATCAGGGGCTCGTAGGCCTCGAAGCTCACCAGACGCCAGCGCTCGTACTCGTCGAGCTGCTCGTGCACCTCGATGAACTCGCCGCCTGGGAGCTTCACGATGCGGCCGGACTCGTAGCCGTGCAATGCGATGCTGCGGTCCTTCTTCTGCAGAGCGAGGCAGATGCGCTTCGTGAGGAAGTAGGCGAGGATCGGGCCGAGGATCAGCACAGCCTGGTTGGCGTGGATCACGCCCTCCATCGTGAGCTTGAAGTGCGTCGCGATGATGTCCGAGCTCGCCGCACCCCACAGGGCTGCGTAGAACGTCACGCCGGCCGCGCCGATGGCGGTGCGGGTCGCGGCGTTGCGCGGGCGGTCGAGGATGTGGTGCTCGCGCTTGTCACCGGTGACCCAGGCCTCGATGAACGGGTAGATCAGCACCACGACGATGAAGAGTCCGAGAACCAGCACCGGAGCGATGATGTTGAACGACCAGGTGCGGTCGAGCCAGACGAACTCCCAGCCCGGTGGCACGAGCCTCAGGGCGCCGTCGGCGAATCCGATGTACCAGTCGGGCTGGGTTCCGGCGGAGACGGGGGAGGGGTCGTACGGGCCGTAGTTCCAGATCGGGTTGATGGTGAAGAACGTCGCCATGAGCGCGATGACACCGAACACGATGAAGAAGAAGCCGCCGGCCTTCGCCGCGTACACCGGGAGCACCGGGTAGCCGACCACGTTGCCCTGCGTGCGGCCGGGAGCCGCGTACTGGGTGTGCTTGTGGATGACCACGAACATCAGGTGCAGCGCGATGAAGGCGAGCACGAGTGCAGGTAGCAACAGGATGTGCAGGGTGTAGAGGCGACCGACGATCGCTGTTCCCGGGAACTCGCCGCCGAAGAGGAGGAACGAGATCCAGGTGCCGACCACCGGAAGACCCTTGATCAGACCGTCGATGATGCGGAGGCCGTTGCCCGAGAGCAGGTCGTCGGGGAGCGAGTAGCCGGTGAAGCCCTCGGCCATCGCGAGAATGAACAGCACGAAGCCGATGACCCAGTTGATCTCGCGCGGCTTGCGGAACGCACCGGTGAAGAAGATGCGCAGCATGTGCAGGCCGATGGCCGCGACGAACAGCAGGGCGGCCCAGTGGTGGATCTGCCGCATGAGCAGCCCACCGCGGATCTCGAAAGAGATGTTCAGCGTGCTCGACATGGCCGCCGACATCTCGACGCCCTTCAGGGGCACGTAGGAGCCGTGGTAGACGACCTCGGCCATCGACGCCTGGAAGAAGAACGTCAGGAACGTTCCCGACAGCAGGATGACGATGAAGCTGTAGAGCGCGACCTCGCCGAGCAGGAACGACCAGTGGTCGGGGAAGATCTTGCGACCGAACTCCTTGACGGCGCCCGAGATGCTGGTGCGGTCTTCGATGTAGTTCGCGGCGGCTGCCGTGAACCCACCCTTCTTGACCTCAGTGGATGCCGCGGGAGGCGCGGCTGTTGTGGTACTCAATGACGCTCCCAGAAGCTCGGGCCGACGGGCTCGGTGAAGTCGCTGCGAGCGACCAGGTATCCGTCGGCGTCCACGGTGATCGGCAGCTGCGGCAGTGGACGCTTGGCCGGTCCGAAGATGACCTCGGCCTCGTGCGTGATGTCGAACTGCGACTGGTGGCACGGGCACAGAAGGTGGTGGGTCTGCTGCTCGTACAGTGCCACCGGGCAGCCGACGTGCGTGCAGATCTTGGAGTAGGCGACGATGCCGTCGTAGTTCCAGTTCTCACGGCCCTTGGAGACGTGCAGGTCTTGGGGCTTGAGGCGCATGAGGAGAACGGCCGCCTTGGCCTTCTCCTCGAGACGGTTCTCTTTCTCGTTGAGACCTTCGGGGATGACGTGGAACGCCGAGCCGAGGGTGACATCCGAGGCTTTGATGGGGGTGCCGGAGGGGTCGCGGGTGAGGCGGGTGCCCTTCTTCCACATCGTGTTGGAGAGCAGCTCGACCGGGTCTTCGTTCTGCGGTGCGAGCCCGCGGAAGAGCACGACGGCCGGCAGCGGGAACGCGATGAGCGCACCGATGAGGCTGTTGCGGACGAGCGTGCGCCGGTTGAAACCCGACTCCTCGTCGGCCTGGCGGAAGATCTCGACGGCCCGCTCGGTGGTGGCTTCACGGCCACGCACGGGGTGACGGAGGTCGACGCCCTCCTTCTCGTGCATGAGGGCCTTGCCCCAGTGCACCGCGCCGATTCCGATCGCCAGGAGGGCGAGGGAGATGCCGATGCCGATGAACAGGTTGTTCAGGCGCACCGAACCCGGGTCGTTGTCGTCGATGGGGAACGCCAGGTAGGCGGCGACAGCCCAGACGGAGCCGAGGATCGACAGGTAGAAGAGCGTGTAGACCGTTCGTTCGGCCCTGCGCTCCTTCTTGGGGTCCAGGTCGGTGACGCGGGGGCGATGCGGCGGGAACCCGGGGTTCTCGAGCTCATCGCGAACGACCAGGGCGGTGCCCGGGTCGCCCGTCCTGTGGACGTCGACGGCTGACGAACTGGCAGTGGTCAGCTCGTGACCGCTGTTATCGTCCTGTGCCATTGTTCTCCTTCGTGCGCTGTTTCATATGCCACGTACCGCCTAGTTCGACTTCGCAGTGATCCACACGGTCAGCGCGACGATGGCGCCGAGACCGAAGATCCAGAGGAAGAGGCCCTCGGCCACCGGGCCGAGCGAACCGAGCTCGAAACCACCCGGCGACGGGTTGTTCTGGATGTACTTGAGGTACGTGATGATGTCTGCCTTGCCCTGAGGGTTGATGTTCAGGTCGTTGAAGACAGGCATGTTCTGCGGGCCGGTGACCATGGCCTCGTAGATGTGCGCGGCGCTCACGCCGGTGAGCGGGGGAGCGTACTTACCCTCGGTGAGAGCACCACCGGCGCCCGCGACGTTGTGGCACATCGCGCAGTTGACGCGGAACAGCTCGGCGCCGTTGGCGGCGTCGCCCTTGCCGTCGAGGAACTTCTGCTCGGGGATGGACGGGCCGGGCGCAAGCGACGCGACGTAGGCGGCGAGCGCCTTCGTCTGCTCGTCGGTGAACTGCACCGGCTTCTCCTGGGCCTGCGGGCCCTGCATCTGCATCGGCATGCGGCCGGTTCCGACCTGGAAGTCGACGGCTGCTGCGCCGACACCGATCAGGCTCGGCGCGTTGGTGGTGCCCTGGGCGTCGAGCCCGTGGCAAGTGGCGCAGTTCGACTGGAAGAGCTTCTCGCCCTGGGCGATCGACTCCTGGGAGGCCGCGGCGGCCTGTGGCTCTGCCGACGCCGTGCTGGTGTTGAACGCTGCGTAAGCTCCGCCGGTGAGGCCGAGTCCGATGGCGATCAGGGCGACCGTGGCGAGGGGGTGACGGCGTCCGCCCTTTCGGGTGGTCTTCGTCTTGGTGCGGGTAATCGCGCGCATGGTTGAGAGGTCTGCTCCTGATTCCTATTTGAGAACGTAGATGACCAGGAAGAGCCCGATCCAGACGACGTCGACGAAGTGCCAGTAGTAGGACACGACGATTGCGCTCGTCGCCTCCTTGTGGCCGAAGGTCTTGACCGCGAAGGCACGGCCGATGACGAGGAGGAACGCGATGAGGCCGCCTGTGACGTGGAGGCCGTGGAACCCGGTGGTGAGGTAGAACGCGGAGCCGTAGGCGTTCGAGCTGAGCGAGATGCCCTCGGAGACGAGGGTCGCGTACTCGAGGATCTGGCCGGCGACGAAGACCGCTCCCAGGGCGTAGGTGAGCGTGAACCACTCGACCATGCCCCACTTGGCGGGGCTCCAGCCGGTGGCCCGCGGCTGCAGGCGCTCGGCGGCGAAGACGCCGAACTGGCAGGTGAACGAACTCGACACCAGGATGATCGTGTTCGTCAGCGAGTAAGGAACGTTCAGGTGCGCGGTCTCGGCAGCCCAGAGGTCCGGCGACGTGGAGCGGAGGGTGAAGTAGATCGCGAACAGGCCCGCGAAGAACATGACCTCACTGCCCAGCCAGACAATGGTGCCGACGGCCACCACATTGGGCCGGTTGATTGAGGGCGCACTCGCCGTAGGAGATATTGAGGTGCTCGTCACACCATCCATTATGGCTGAAAAGAAGCCGTGGTTTTCTCATCCGACAGGCGGGAATGCCTTTCTTTTCTGGTAAGGATGCCCTAAATTCCCATGCCATCGCGTGTTTCTCACGCATTTGCCGCCACTGGGTCCCTGGTCATGGAGAGCCGGCGGCTCAGTAGGATCGCAGTATGTCGGAAATGCGGTCCTGGTCGTCGATTCTCACCTCCTTGCTCGAACGGGAGGATCTCAGCGTCGCCGACGCGGCCTGGGCGATGGACCAGGTGATGAGCGGCGAGGCCACGGAGGCCCAGCTCGCGGCGTTTCTGATCGCTCTTCGAGCCAAGGGTGAGACGGTCGACGAGATCGTCGGCTTCCGTGACGCGATCCTCGATCACGCGATTCCGCTGAAGGTCGATCCGATGGCGCTCGACATCGTGGGAACGGGCGGCGACCGGTTCGGCACCGTGAACGTGTCGACGACCGCATCCATCGTCGCCGCTGCGACCGGGGTGCCCGTGATCAAGCACGGCAACCGTGCCGCCAGCTCGTCGTCCGGCTCCTCGGATGTGTTGGCCGCACTCGGCATCGACCTCACGCTCCCGCCGGAGAAGGTGGCCTCGGTGCTGGAGCAGGCGGGCATCACGTTCGCGTTCGCCTCCGCGTTCCACCCCGGCTTCGGCAACGCCGGCCCGGTGCGTGCGCAACTCGGCGTCCCCACCGTCTTCAACTATCTCGGCCCGCTCTGCAACCCGGCCCGACCGGAGGCCTCGGCCGTCGGCGTGGCGACCCTCGACAGGGTTCCGCTCTTCGTCGGCGTGTTCCAGACCCGCGGCGCCACTGCGCTCGTCTTCCGTGGCGACGACGGGCTCGACGAGATGTCGACGACGGGTCACAGCCATGTCTGGGAGGTCTCTCGCGGCCTCGTCACCGAGCACGACATCGACCCCAGGGATCTCGGCATCCCTCGGGCGAAGATGGACGACCTGCTCGGAAAGGACGCCGCGTACAACGCGAGCGTCGTACGTGCCGTGCTCGCGGGCGAAGAGGGCCCCGTGCGCGACATCGTGTTGCTCAACGCGGCGGCCGGACTCGTGGCATACGAGCTCGCGTCCGACCCGTCGAGGGTTCAGGAAGCCATCCTGGACCGGTTCCGTACGACAATGGCGGTCGCCGCCCAAGCGATCGACTCCGGGGCTGCGGCCGCGAAGCTCGACGAATGGGTGGCGGCGACGCACTGACAGCAGTGAAAGGAAGGGTTTCGATGAAGAAGCTCATCAACGGCGTCTCGGACGTCGTTACCGAGTCCCTCGACGGATTCGCGCGAGCTCATGCGGACATCGTCAAGGTGTCGCACGATCCTGATTTCGTGTCGAGAGCCGACGGCCCCGTGCAGGGCAAGGTCGGTCTGGTCAGCGGCGGCGGGAGCGGCCACGAGCCGTTGCACGCCGGATTCGTGGGGAAGGGGATGCTGGACGCGGCCGTGCCGGGGCCGGTATTCACCTCGCCGACGCCGATGCCGATCGTGGAGGCCACGAAGGCTGCCGACGGCGGCGCAGGGGTGCTCCACATCGTCAAGAACTACACCGGCGACGTGCTGAACTTCGAGACGGCCGCCGATCTGGTGGCTGCGGAGGGCATCACGGTGCGCTCGGTCGTGACCAACGACGACGTCGCGGTGCAGGACTCGCTGTACACGGCCGGTCGCCGTGGCGTGGCGGGCACGGTGTTGGTCGAGAAGCTCGCGGGAGCAGCGGCCGACCGGGGCGACGACCTCGATGGTGTGACCGCGATCGCCGAACGGGTGAACGCGAACGTGCGCTCGATGGGCCTCGCCCTCCGGGCCGGAACGGTCCCCCACGCGGGCGAGCCAGGGTTCGACCTGGCGGAGGACGAGGTGGAGTTCGGGGTCGGCATCCACGGCGAACCAGGGCGCGAGCGGATCAAGCTCGAGTCGGCGGACCAGCTGACCTACCGCCTGATGGCGGCCGTGCTCGACGATCTGCCGTTCGCATCCGGTGATTCGGTGCTCTTGTTCGTCAACGGGATGGGAGGCACGCCGCTGTCGGAGCTGTACATCGTCTTCCGCCGGGCGGCCGAGATCCTGGACGAGCGGGGCATCACTCTGGGACGCTCACTGGTCGGAAGCCTGGTCACGTCCCTCGAGATGCAGGGCGCGTCGATCACGGTGCTGAGGCTCGACGACGAACTGACGGCCCTGTGGGATGCGCCGGTGAACACCGCCGCGTTGCGCTGGGGAGTCTGAGCGCCGCGCTTCCACTACTGCAGGCAAGAGTTACGAAGAGGACAGGAGACGGCGGATGACGCTGGACACGGACTGGATCAAGGCCTGGATGACGGCGTCCGCGGCGGTGATCGACGAGCACAAGCACGAGCTGAACACACTCGACAGGGAGATCGGCGACGGTGATCACGGCGAGAACATGGATCGCGGGCTGCGTGCGGTCGTCGACGCCCTCGGCAAGCTTCCCGAGGACACGAAGCCGAACGCGGCCCTGCGGTCGATCGCGATGACGCTGATCTCGACGGTCGGCGGCGCGTCGGGCCCGCTCTACGGAACGGCTTTCCTCAAGGCCGCCGATCCGGTGGGCGATGCGGATGCGCTCGATCAGGCGACCGTCGTCGCGATGCTCGCCGCCGCACGGGACGGGATCGTCTCGCGCGGCAAGGCCGAGGCCGGCGACAAGACGATGGTGGACGCCTGGACGCCCGCCGTCTCCGCCGCCGCCTCAGCGCAGGAGGAGGGC
>NZ_JBHVYL010000064.1:0-8123 GCF_042880955.1 Leifsonia sp. NPDC058292 | reverse complement strand
CAACACGCCGTCTGGCGTACACGCCCAACGGCGTGTTGGGACCCCTCGATCGTTCCGAGCGCGAGCGAGTGCGAACGCGCGAGCGAGAACGCGCGAGCGAGAACGCGCGAGCGAAAGCGCGCGAGCGAAAGCGCGCGAGCGCTAGAGCGCCTGCCAGGCAGGCTTGTTCGCGTAGGCGTAGCGGTAGTAGGCGAGGTTCTGGAGGCGGGATGCGGCGGCCTCGTCCACGATCACGGTCGCGTGCGGGTGCAGCTGGATGGCCGAACCGGGGTTGCTCGCGGAGACCGGCCCCTCGACAGCGCCGGCCACCGCCGCGGCCTTGCCTTCGCCGAAGGCGAGCAGCAGAAGGTGGCGAGCGCGGAGGATGGTGCCGAGTCCCTGCGTGATGCAGTGCATCGGCACGTCGGCCTCCGACGGGAAGAAGCGCGCGTTGTCGCGGCGCGTCTGCTCGGTCAGCGTTTTCACGCGTGTCGCCGACGCGAACGACGACCCCGGCTCGTTGAAGCCGATGTGGCCGTCGGTGCCG
Source organism: Leifsonia sp. NPDC058292 (assembly GCF_042880955.1). Taxonomy (NCBI): domain Bacteria; kingdom Bacillati; phylum Actinomycetota; class Actinomycetes; order Micrococcales; family Microbacteriaceae; genus Leifsonia; species Leifsonia sp. NPDC058292. The sequence goes on along the minus strand of NZ_JBHVYL010000064.1, from coordinate 7,597 downwards.
ATGCCGAGGATCTGCACGTCAACGCCACCCGAAGCGGCAATGGCGGCTTCGTAATCGGCTCCGGCGTGCTCGATCCCGTCGAGGGAGCCGTTGGGCACCCGGATGCGCGCGGGGTCGAGCCCGAGCGGTTCGACGACGTCGCGGGTGATGACGGTGCGGTAGCTCTCCGGATGTCCCTCGGGCAGCCCGACGTACTCGTCGAGCGCGAACCCGCGCACCTGCGACACGTCGACGCCCGATGCCGCGACCTGGGCGGCGAGCGCCCGGTAGAGCGCGAGTGGGGTCGAGCCGGTCGCGAGGCCGAGCACCGCATCCGGTTTGCGCCGGATGAGGTCGATCATGCTCGACGCGGCGAGCTCTCCCGCAGCCTGCTGGTCGGATACGACGACGATCTCTGCCACTTAGTTCTCTCCCACGAGTGCAGCACCGATTGCTGCGGCCAATGAACCTTCAGGAACGAGACGCACGCGTTCGGGAAGCGACAGCGTCGCCAGGAAAGGCGAAGCCTGCGCCCACTCATCGAGCACCTCGTGGACATCGCACAGCAGGCGGTCCCCGAGGTGGCTGAGGCCACCGCCGATGACGACGGTCTCGACGTCGACGGTCAGAACGAGGACGCGCACCGCGGAGGCGATGCCCGCGACCAGCCTAGCCTTGATCTCCCGGGCCGATTCGTCTCTTTCTGCCGCCGCGGCGAACAGCGCACGAACAGGGAGTGGATCGTCGGTGCGCCACTGGCGGGCGACCCCCGACCCGCTCGCCACGGTCTCCAGGCAGCCGCGCTGGCCGCACGCGCACCAGGCGCCCGCCGGGTCCACCGGGATGTGCCCGATCTCGCCCGCGATGCCGCGCGCACCCCGCCATAGCCGTCCCTCGACCACGATTCCGGCGGCCAGACCCGTTCCGAGGTTGAGGTAGGCCATCGTGCCGTCGAGGCCCATGAGGTGGTACGCGCCGAGCGCGGCAGCTTTCACGTCGTTCTCGACGCGCACACCGACGCCCAGGCGGTCGGCGAGCTCTCCCCCGAGCGCGAGCCTGTCGAGTCCGAGGTTCACCGCGTGGCTGACGTGGCCGGAGGCGCGGTCGACCATCCCGGGGATCCCGATGCCGATCGAGTCGAACCCGCTCGCAGCGATGCCGGTGAGCTCTCCGATGCGGGAGACCGCCGCGACCGCCGTCTCCACCACGGCCACCGAGCCGAACCCCGTGGCGAGGCGGATGCGGTGGGCGAGTCCGCCGGCGTCGTCGATGGCCACCGCATCCGTCTTCGTGCCGCCGATGTCGATCCCGAGCCTCACGAGACGGAGCCCAGGGCCGTGAGCAGTGCCCGCCCGATCAGGCGGGAGGCTCCGAACGTCGCGATGTCTGCGTAGGCGCGGTCGTCGCTCGGCCAGCCCATGTCGACCACGAGCACACTGTCCCGTTCGGCCCGCAGCCGGTCGATCGCCTCCCGGGCGAACGCGTGGCGATGGTTGTCTTTGCCGATCACCAGCACGGGCGATTTGGCGGCGAGCACGAGGTCGGGATGGTCGCCTTCGGTGAAGACGACGAGCGGGTTCTCGGTGAAACGCTGCGAGAGCTCCGCCTCCGGATCGGCCGCGGCTTCGGCGAACGGCCCCCACGGAGCGACCCCGACGGCGATGTTCGCCACCGTGTCGATGCGAACCACCGAGTACGGCCCGCGGTTCTGCCGCAACCACTCGGCTGCGCGGTCGGAGATGTCGAAGGTGTCGATGGCGATCGCGATGTCGGCCGCCTCGAGAATGCCGTCGGTGGCCTCCGACGGCACCGGGATGTCGTCCCGCTCGGCGTGCAGCTCGGCGGCCAGGGCGAGCACCCGATCGGCCGCCTCGGCGACGCGCATGGCCGGCAGGCGGCCCGAGACCACGGCGTGGGCGATGGCCGCCTCGATGTCTGCCAGCTGCTCGTCGGTGTTCTCGGTGCCGATGCAGAGCAGGTCGCAGCCCGCCGCGAGCGCCAGAACGGCCGCCTCCGGGATGCCCTTCTCGCCGCTCGCCCCCTTCATGTCGAGGGCGTCGCTCACCACGACGCCCTCGAATCCGAGTTCGTCGCGCAGCAGTCCCTGCACGATGGTGGGGCTGAAGGTCGCGGGCCGGTCGGCATCGAGCTGAGGCAGCAGGATGTGCGAGGTCATCACCGTGCGCGCTCCCGCCTCGATCACGGCGCGGAAGGGCCGCAGTTCACGCTCCCGCAGCTGTTCGAGCGTCAGGTCGACGACGGGGAGCACGAGGTGGGAGTCCTGAGCGGTGTCGCCGTGACCTGGAAAATGTTTGGCGCACACGGCGACGCCCGCCGACTGGAGGCCGCGCGTCCACGCCGCGCTCTGAACGGCGACGGCCTCCGGCGAGGTGCCGAAGCTGCGCACGCCGATGACGGGGTTGTCCGGGTTCGAATTGATGTCGACATCCGGAGCGAAGTCGAGGTTGCAGCCCGCTCGCCGCAGCTCCCAGCCGACGCGCCGGGCGACGGCCTCCGTGTACGCCACGTCGCCGAGGCGGCCGAGAACGGCGTTCCCGGGATACGGCGACCCCGCTTCGTAGTAGAGCCGCGTGACATCGCCGCCCTCCTCGTCGATGGCGATGATCGCGTCGGGGTTCGCCGCGTACACGGCGTCGGTGAGCTCGCGCAACTGGCCGGCCGAGGTGATGTTCGGTCCGAAGACGCACACTCCGCCGAGGCCGTCGCGCAGTCGCTCCTCGAGCCATCCGGGCAGTGTCGTGCCCACGAAACCGGGAAGCAGCGTCGCCGCTATCCGACGACGCAACTCGTCGGTCGACGACTGTTCGGTGGCGACGCTCTGTTCGGTGACCGACGGCCCGGTCACCCCTTCACCGCCCCGCTGACGAGGCCGCTCGTCATGCGGCCCTGCACGAACAGGAAGAAGATGATCACGGGTACGGCGACCAGCGTCGATGCGGCCATCACCTGGCCCCAGTCGGTGGCTCGGGATGCGGACTGCTGGATGAACCCGCGCAGCCAGAGCGGCAGCGTCTGACTCGAGTTCTCCTGCAGGATGACCAGGGCCACCGTGAATTCGTTCCAGGCCTGCAGGAAGGCGTACACGCCGGAGGCCACGAGGCCAGGGGCGAGCAGCGGGAACGTGATGCGCATGAACGCCTGGGTGCGGCTGAGGCCGTCGACCATCGCCGCCTCTTCGAGGTCGGCGGGGATGCCGGCCACGAAGCCGCGCAGCATCCAGATGGTGAACGGCACGACCGCGGCGATGTAGATGATGCTCACGCCGACCACGGTGTTGAGCAGTTGCAGGCTGCCCATCAGCTTGTACTGGGCGATGAACAGACCTTCGGCGGGCAGCATCTGGATGAGCAGCACGGCCAGCACGAACCCCTTGCGCCCGCGGAACTTGAAGCGGCTGATCGCGAGCGCCGCAAGAAAGGCGAAGAGCAGGCAGAACACGACGGTGATGACGGCGATGATGACGCTCATCCCGAGGGCGGGGAAGAAAGTGCCCTCGCCGATGACCTGTGCGAAGTTGTCGAACGAGCCGCCGAACGGCAGCCAGGTCGGTGTCGCGCTCTGCAGAACGATGTTGGGCAGCAGCGACGAGTTGACCATCCAGTAGACCGGGAACACCCAGATCAGCGATACGACGACACCGACGATGCCGAGCACCACGCGCGACGGCTTGATCTTGCGCCGGCGGAGCTTCTTCGGAACGGGCTTGTCGGTCACGAGGTCGGTCTGGGCCGGCGTCAGAGTGGTGCTCATGACTCGTCCTCCTTGAGCAGGTTGCGAACGTAGAACCAGCTGATGGCGATGGTCAGCACGAGCACGAACACCGAGACGGCGCTGGCCATCGCGAAGTCGCTCGACCCCACACCGAGCTGATAGATGTATGTGCCGAGCAGGTTCGTCTCGCTGGCGATGGAGCCCTTGTCTTGCAGGAGCTTGATCTGGGTGAAGACCCGCAGATCCCAGATGATCTGGAGCAGCAGCACGATGCCGAGAACGGGACGGATCATCGGCAGGATGATGTAGCGCATCCGCTGAGGGCCCTTCGCGCCGTCCATCTGCGCCGCCTCCAGCACCTCGCCCGAGACCTGGGTGAGCCCGGCGAACACGGAGAAGGCGACGAACGGCACGCTCATCCACACCACGATGACCATCGCGACGAAGAAGAAGGAGAGCGGGTTCTGCAGCCAGTTGTGGTTCTGGAAGTCGAGCCCCCAGGAGGTGAGTGTGGCGTTCACGACGCCGCGACGCCAGTCGAACAGCCAGTTCCACACCGTCATCGCCGCGACGACGGGCATGGCCCAGGCCAGCAGCATCGAGATCTGGATGATGATGCGCACGACCTTGTTGACCGAGTTCATCAGCAGCGCGAGCGCGACGCCGATGACGACGGTGACGGCGGCGGTGACGAGGCAGAAGGCGATCGACCGACCGACGACCACCCACATGTACGGGTCGGAGAAGAGGGTGATGTAGTTGTCGAACCACACGAACGGCGCTGCTTGGCCGAACTGCTGGGCGAGGCCGAAGCTCTGCATCGACGTGATGATCTGCCACACGATGGGGTAGCCCAGCGCGAGGACGAGGATGGCGACGGCGGGGATCAACAGGGCGTACGGGGTGAAGTTGAGCTTCTTCTTGCGCGGAGCCGGCTGCGGGGCGCGGGCCGGTGCGATCGCGGTGTCCTGGGTCGTTGTCACGTCTGTCCTCCTTCCTGAATGAGTCTGAGAGCAGGTACGGGGGCGCGGAAAGGTCTTCCGCGCCCCCCGCCTGCTAGGTGGTGTTGCTGCGAACTGTGTTACTTGCCGTTCTTGACGTTCATCAGAGCGTCGAGTTTGGTGTCGTACTCCTGCGCCAGGGCCTTCAGGTCGGTGGAGCCCGAGATCTTGCTGAAGAACTCCTCCATGACGTTTCCGGCCTCGACCGCTGCCCATCCGGGCGCTGCGGGGGTCAGCTTCGAGTTCGACGCCGACTCGATGAGAGCCTTCGCGAACTGGTCGTCGCCGAGCGAGGAGGTGTATTCGCTGTTCGCCGGGCCGAGGCCGTTCTTGCCGAGCATCTCCTGGTACTCCTTCGAGAAGATGATCTTCAGGAGGGTCTTGGACAGGCCCGGATTCTTCGACTTCGCCGAGATCCCGATGTTGGAGCCACCGGCGAACACGGGCGCCGGCTTGCCGTCGTTGCCCGGGAGCGCGAAGGTGCCGAACGTGTTGTCGTTCCAGGTGCGGACGACCTTGCCGTCAGCGTCGGTGGAGGCGTCGCCGATCGACCAGTGCGCCCATCCCGGAGCCATGATGGTGGCTGCCGAGAGCGAGGTGTCCGACGTCTTCTTGCCGTCGGCGTCGAGGATGGCGTCGCTGTCGTTCAGGTAGATGTACTGGTTCGAGTCCTTGGCGTCGTTCGGCGCCTTGGATGCGTTCTTGTACAGGTCCTGCAGCTGCTGGAGCCCCTTGAGCGAGCCCTCGGAGTCGAGCGTTCCGACCCACTTGCCGTCCTTCTCCTTGGCGATGTCCCCGCCGTTGGCGAAGATCCAGGAGATGCCGTTGCGCCAGTCCTGGCCGCCGAGGTAGAAGCCGGAGAAGTCGGCGATCCCCTTCGGGTTCTTGGCGGTGATGGTCGCGACGTTGGTGTTGAACTGGTCGAGCGTGGTGGGTACCTGCACGCCCGCAGCTGCGTAGACATCCTTGCGGTAGAACGCGTAGCGCGAACCGAAGTAGTAAGGGAGCGTGTAGTTCTTGGCGCCCACCTTGCCCGCGTCGACGAACGACTGCAGCAGGTTGGAGCCGCCGAGGTCCTTGTACATGTCCGAGATGTCGAGGAAGGCGCCGACGTTGGTGAAGGTCGGCGACTGCGTGTTGCCGATCTCGGTGACGTCGGGCGTGTTGTTGGCGTCGGGCAGCGAGGTCGTCAGCTTGGTGACGATGTCTCCCCAGTCCTGCTGCTGGATGTTGAGGGTCGCGCCGGTTTCCTTCTTGAACTCGGTCTTGAGGTAGTTCCGCAACGGATCGGGTGTGTCGGGTCCGACGAGCCACAGCGTGACCGTCTTGCCCTTCCCGTCCGTGCTCGGTGCGCTGGCGCCGCCTCCGGCGGAACATCCTGCGAGCACGAGAGCGGAAGCTGTAGCCACAGCGGCGAGGCCGACGAGCTTTCTCTTCATTGCACTGTCCTTTCTAGGGATCAGGTTCTTCTAGGTGGTCGGTGTGTGCGATTGCCTCACCGTGGTGCTGGGGTCGGTGGTTCTGTGAGGTGCTGTGTTACGAGACCCCGAGTTGTCCTGAGAGGACGAGAACGGCCGCGCCGCGCAGAACGATGTCCTGCCCGAGCGTGGTCATCCGCAGCGTGACGTTGCCGTGGAAGTCGGCCATCGTCCTGCTCCGGAGCGTGTGGATGGTCGCCTCGGCGAGTGCGCCATCGAGTAGTTCGGTCGGGCCGCTGAGCACGATCTCCGACAGGTTGAGCGCTCCGACCACGGGGGTCAGCGCGATTCCGAGCCGCTGCCCTGCTTCGCGCAGGATGGGCGTCGCGTCGAGGCCCGCGGCGGCGGCTTCCCGGATGCGCTGCTGCAGCCGCGGCACGGACAGCCAGTGCTCCAGAACCTGGTCGCGGTTGTACGTCGCCTCGAGCCCGAGGTCGGTGCCCACCATGACCTGGCCGATCTCGCCCGCCGCGAACCGGCTTCCGTAGACGAGCGCTCCGGCGACGAGCAGACCGGCGCCGACACCGTGGCCGACAGTGACCAGCATCATGTCGCCGTCGGCATCCCCGTAGCCGTGCTCGGCGAGCACAGCCACGTTCGCGTCGTTGGCGACCACGACGGGCAGCTGCGTACGCTCGTGCAGACGCTGCTGCAGAGCCTCGTCGACCCAGCCGAGGTTCGGCGCGGTCAGCACCGTGCCGGTCAGGTCGACGACACCGGGTGAGCCGACGCCGATGCCGAGGATGGGCGCGGTCGCGAGCCCGACCAGCCGGTCGACGAGATCCACGACTTTCGCGGTCGCCTCGTCGCCGGTGGCGCCGTCGAGCGGAACGTCGGCGCGCTGCAGGATCTCGCCGTCGAGGTCGAGCACCGCACCGCGGAAAGTGGCGTGCTCGCTCAGGTCGAGACCGACGATCTGGTACGCCGCGCGGTTGATGTCGAGCAGCACGGCCGGCTTTCCCGGACGAGCGGATTCGCGCTGCCCCAGCTCGACGACGAGCCCCTCGGCCAGCAGTTCGGCCACCAAATCGGAGATCGTCACCCTCGTGAGCCCGGTCTCGCGGGCGAGGTCGGCGCGGCTCTGGGTGCCGGAACGGTAGAGCGTCTGCAGCACGAGCGAACGGTTGTGGCCCCGGGCGTGCTCGGGAAGTACTTTCACCTTCGGACGCAGTGCGCGACCGGGGGCGAACCCAGTGCTGCTCTGCACATACGACGAAGTCATGTTTGTTAGTAAAGCTTACGAACAAAAAGACCGCAAGCATTCTTCGCGGTTTCGCCGCACGTTAACGCACTTGTTACATTGCGCTCCCCGCCTCGCCCCGCGCGCCGCTCCGCTCCGCTCCCGCACCGCTCCCGCACACAGAGGGGTCCCGACTCGCCGTAACATGGGTGCGTGTAACGGCGAGT
>NZ_JBHVYL010000063.1:0-11458 GCF_042880955.1 Leifsonia sp. NPDC058292 | reverse complement strand
CTCCTCTCGCGGTCGCTGTGCTGTTATCGGGTCAGTCGGTACCGAGGTCGAACGCGGCGGCCTCGTTGGCGGCGTCGGTGGCGGCTTCGAGAGCCGACTCGGTGTCGCCGGCCGTGATCGACGCGGCCTCGCCCTGCTGGAGGTCGCCCACCAGCTGAGCCGTGGCGCCTCCGACGATGCCGGCGCGAGCGTACTGCTCGAGCCGCTGCCGGGTGTCGGCGATGTCGAGGTTGCGCATGGTCAGTTGGCCGATGCGGTCGAGCGGGCCGAACGCAGCGTCGCCGACGCGCTCCATCGAGAGCTTCTCGGCCTGGTAGCTGAGCGACGGACCGCGGGTGTCGAGGATGGTGTAGTCGTCGCCGCGGCGCAGGCGCAGGGTGACCTCGCCGGTGACGGCGGAGCCGACCCAGCGCTGGATGGACTCGCGCAGCATGAGCGACTGCGGGTCGAGCCAGCGGCCCTCGTACATCAGGCGGCCCAGGCGGCGGCCCTCCTGGTGGTAGTTCGCCACCGTGTCTTCGTTGTGGATGGCGTTCAGGAGGCGCTCGTAGGCGATGTGCAGCAGGGCCATACCCGGGGCCTCGTAGATACCGCGGGACTTCGCCTCGATGATGCGGTTCTCGATCTGGTCGCTCATCCCGAGACCGTGGCGGCCGCCGATGGCGTTGGCCTCGAGCACGAGCTCGACCGGGTCGGAGTACTCGACGCCGTTGAGGGCGACCGGGCGTCCCGCCTCGAACGTCACGGTCACGTCTTCGCGCTCGATCTCGACCTCGTCGCGCCAGAACGGCACGCCCATGATCGGCTCCACGATCTCGATGCCCGCATCCAGCTGCTCGAGCAGCTTGGCCTCGTGGGTCGCGCCCCAGATGTTGGCGTCGGTGGAGTACGCCTTCTCGGCGGAGGCCTTGTAGGGGAAGCCGCGCGCGACGAGCCACTCGCTCATCTCGGAGCGGCCGCCCAGCTGCGTGACGAACGCTTCGTCGAGCCACGGCTTGTAGATGCGCAGGCGCGGGTTGGCGAGCAGGCCGTAGCGGTAGAACCGCTCGATGTCGTTGCCCTTGTAGGTGGAGCCGTCGCCCCAGATCTCGACGTCGTCCTCTTTCATCGCGCGAACGAGCAGCGTGCCGGTGACGGCGCGCCCGAGAGGCGTGGTGTTGAAGTAGGTCTTGCCCCCGGAGCGGATGTGGAAGGCGCCGCACGCGAGTGCGACCAGACCCTCCTCGACCAGGGCGGCGCGGCAGTCGACGAGACGCGCGATCTCAGCGCCGTACTCGTGAGCGCGGCCGGGAACGGCCTCGACGTCGGGCTCGTCGGGCTGCCCGAGGTCGGCCGTGTACGTGCACGGCACGGCGCCGTTCTCGCGCATCCAGGCGACGGCGACGGACGTATCGAGACCGCCGGAGAAGGCGATTCCGACGCGTTCGCCAACGGGAAGACTTGTGAGCACTTTGGACATACGTCAAGCGTATTCAGTCGAGCACCCTCCCGATGACCATCGGAGGGCAGAAAATGTGCCGGATCTCTCGCTCGATTCCTGCCCTATTCGCTGAGGGCCTGGTGGGATGCCTTGAACGAGATGGATCCGGCGGTCACGCCCAGCAGCCCCAGATTCACCTTGAGGAGCTGCGGGGGAAGGCCGTCTTTCGGTGGCGGAGTCGACGCCCCGAGCGTGAGCGGGGTGCCGTCGAGCAGCGTGGCGGTCGCCGAGTCGACGTAGACCTGCACGTCACCGCGCAACTCCATGCGGTCGGCGGTCGTGAGCAGCACCGGGCCCGACTCTTTGCGAACCGTGAGTGTGAAGTCGTCGATCGCGATCCGGTCGGCGACCAGCTTCAAGGCAGGAGTCTTGCTGCCGTCGGCAAGCGGAACCTCGACGACGGTGATGCCCTTCAGACCCGAGAACGTGATCGAGGAGCCGCCGAGCTGGGCCGGAGGCAGCGTGAAGGTCGGGGCCCCCGCATCCGGGGCAGGCGGGGTGGGCGTCGGTGTCGCGGTGCCGGATGCGGGCGATCCGTCTTCGCTGCCGCCGCCGCCGGCGCCGCCGCTGCCGCCACTGCTGCCGCCGCCGGCGCCGCCGCTGCCGCCACTGCTGCCGCCGCCGGGGAGGGGCAGACCGGGCAGGGTCGGCGTGGGGGAGGGGGTCGGCGACGGGGCGTCGCATTTCATCAGGATGGGGATGCACAGCGACGTGGGGGCGACCGGCGCCGCGCCGAGACCGGTGAGCGCCACGGCGAGCGCCAACACGACCGCGCCCCGAGCCGCGGGCCGCGCGCTGCGCTTGCCGGCGGTCAGGATTGCTCCTGCGGAAGCGGGGGAGCGTCCGCGCTCGCCGGGTGGGGCTCGGCGGCCGGTGGCGTCGGTTCGACCGTGGGCTTGGGCATCCACGCCACGGTGAGCACGCCCCCGACAGCGCCCAGAAGCATGCCGACGAAGAAGCCGCCCAGGTTCACGCCGACGAGCGAGTACACCGCGATCGCGAGCGCGATTACGCCGTAGAAGATGCGGTGCGCCGGCATGGTGACGATCAGCACGCCGAGCAGCACCAGCACCACCGGGATGATCGTCGCCTGCAGCCCCTCTAGTCCGAGCTGCACATGGATCTTGCCGATGTCGAGCTGACCGGAGAAGAACAGCTCGATTCCCGAAAGTGCGACGAGGAGTCCGCCGACGAACGGTCGACCGCGCCGCCACGCGCCGAATCGCGTGCGGCTGTTCCGGATCGGCACGTCACCGTTCTGGCGACGGGATGCGGAGGCCATGTTCTAGAAGCATCCTTTGGCGCCGTCGGTGAGCTGCACGTGCATGCCCGTGAGCGTGAAGACGGAGGCCTGGGTGCTCCAAGCTGTCTGCTGGAGGTTCTTGATCTTCACGGTGTCGGCGTCTTGCGCGAAGTCGCCCGCGCCGCCCTTGTGCGCCGTGTTCACCGTCGATGCGTCGACACCGATGCGGATGTTGCCGAAGTCGGCGTCGCCCTTGAGGTCGGTCATCCCGATCTGGAGGTCGGTGGCGCTGGCCGGCTTGCCGTTCCCGCCGGCGGTGATGAGCAGACCGACCTTGCCCATCGGGGTGTCCGTGACCACGGACTGGCACAGGTCGGAGAGGTTCGCCGACGCGATGTTGGCGATGGCGACCTGATGGTTCTTGCCCGCCGTGTCAGGGGCGACGCCCGCGTACTGGGAGAAGCCCGTACCGTCGAGTTGCGAGGCGCTGATCTGGAACTGGCTGCCCGACACCGCGAACGAGACGGGCACGGCGCCGTTCGCGACTCCGGCCATCAGCACGGTGGACACCACGGCGACAGGCACGGCGGCGAGCACGATGCGCCCGGCGTGGGTGCCGGTGAGCTTTCTGAACTTCACAGATCCTCCTTGATCCTGCGTTCGAACGGGGCACGAGGGGCCGCGGCCCCCATCTGGGTCACATGCGCACTCCCAGGAAGGAGCGTAGTGCTTATTGACGGCATGTCAATAGAGCGGGAGTGATGTGTGGGGTGGGTGGGGTGCGCCGGACATTTCGGCCGACGCGCCGCCGACCTGTCCGTCGTGCCGGAGAAACAGCGGGAAAGCGGCCTAGTTCTCCGACCTCATGCGCGGTGAGGCGGTCGAGCCTCGGCTGGGATTGGCTCGGTGCAGGGCGGATAGGCTCGCTGCATGCAGGACGATCGGCGAACCCGGCTGACCCCCGAGGAGCGTCGCGCCCAATTGGTGGCGATCGGTGTCGCTTCGCTCGCAGAGCGCCCGCTCGAGTCGCTGACGATCGAGTATCTTTCTGCGCAGGCGGGTGTGTCCCGGGGCTTGCTTTTCCACTATTTCGGTTCGAAGAACGGTCTGCGCAGAGAAGTGGTGCGCACCGCGCGCGACAGCATGCTGCACGCCTCCGAACCCCTGCCCGACCTCCCGCCGCTCGACCGCTTGCACGACACGTTGACCCGGATCGTGCGGTTCGTGCGCGATCACCGCGGCACGTTCTTCTCGCTTGTTCGTGGTGTCGCCAGCGGGGATTCGGAAGTGCGCGAAGTGGTCGAGCAGGCGAGAGCGCTTCAGGCTGAGCGCGTTGTCGCCGTCTTCCTGGAGCTTGGCGCGACCGATTCGGAACTGCTGCGCATCGCCCTTCGCTCCTGGGTCGCCTTTGCGGAGGAAGCGCTCGTCGAGAGCGCGCTCGGTACGGATCTGCCGTCAGAGGAGATCGTGGCGTTTCTCGAGCGCAGCGTGCGCGCTGTGGCGTCCTCTGTCGAGAGTTGAACGCCCTCGATCCGCGCGACGCTCTTGGTTACTGCTTTCACTCGCCGATCTCGCCCTCGTCTTGGCCGCGCTCGGGCTCCTGCGTCCCGAGTTCTCCGTAGTCGCCGGGCACGCAGCGGCTCGTTGCTTTGAAGCTGGCGTAGTCTTCGCCGACCGTGAACTGGATGAGCGGCAGGTCGGGGCTTGATCCTGACAGCCAGGGAGGATCGGAGAGGATGTAGTGGTCTCTTCGAGTCGATTTGTCGAACACGACCTCGACCCTGTGCCCGTGAGCCGACCAGATCTCTCGTAATTGCTCTGCGACGTCGGCCGGGTCGCTCGGCAGCGGTTGACCCGCCCGGCGATACATCATCGAGTACGCCGCCCTGGGTTCCGCTTCGGACGAAGAACATGTCCACCAGTTGCGCGAGTACGTTGTCCAGGTCCCGCCAACCGAGTTCTTGGTGAGCTCATACATCTCTCGGATTTCGGCCTTCGCCTCTTCGGATGTCAACTCGGCTCGCTTCGTTTCGTGTTTCGCCATTGCGGGTGGCGCGCTACTACAGCCACTCGCGAGCGTCACGCTCGCGGCCAGCACTGTCAGCGCCATCAGATTTCTGGCCATTTGCGAGCCCACGGACTTCCCTCCGTCCGATACAGGGTCTGTTCGCGCAAATCGTCTGGCCACGCGATGCCATTCAGAGAGCTCCGCCGGAGCCGTCGTCGAGGTGAGAGGTCTCAGTGGCTCGAAGGGCATCGAGGTCTCCTAGGACGCATCGGCTTGTCGCCAAATAGTTCGCGAAGTCTGTGCCGACCATGACCTGAAACAGCGAGCCGTTGGGCGCGCTTCCGCCCAACCATGGTGGATCCGACACGATGGATCGAGGTGGCTTCATGTCGGTGTTATGAGTGATTTCGTCGATTGCATGCCCGTGCTCCCGCCAAACAGAACGAACTTGCTCCGCAACGTTCTCGGGACGATCCTGGAGAGGCTGGGAGGCGCGAACAGTGTAGAAGTGGTATCTCACACCGACGTCGCCAACCTCGGTGGTGCAGCGCTCCCAGCTTCGTGTGTCCTCAATCCAATCTCCGCCAACCAACAATTTCGTCGCTTCGTAAAGCTCACGCACTTCGCCTTTGGCTTCTGCAGAACTGAGCATCTCCCCTTCTTTCTTCGAAGTGTCCTTAGGACTAGCCGTACAGCCGGCCAGCAGGGCACACATCGCGCCCAATCCGGCAAACACCAGCAGCCTCATTCTTGGGGTGCCCATATGACTCCTTTGCGCCCAACATCGTCAGCTCTGTCTGCTATCTGCAAAGCCAGTCGGTCTGCTGGCGTCCCGCCGGAAATGACGGCTTCCCCATGCCCCGTGGTTGCGAACGCCGTGTTGTACATAGCCGTCGTGTTCAGATCGAAATAGCTGTACTTGCCCTCGCTTTTCGTAGAGCTGAACGGACCGTGTTGGGTGGTGCCGTGAAGTGTTTTCCCTTCCTCGTCTTGCGCCGATTCGGAACTGAAAACACGAGCCCCGAACGACGGTGCTGTCGGGTCTTGTCGCCGGCTCGTGGTCTGCCCGACAGCCGCCCAGGCGTCGTGGTGGCCCTGAGACGCGAACACTTGGCCCTTCGGGACATTGAGAGACTCGCTATCCGAGATCGATTGTGAGATCCCTGCGGATCCCAAAATGACGAGATGATCGACGTGGGTGTCGGCCGCGCTCAGAGTAGCGACCGTGCGACCTGGGCTTTACCTGACCAGCCGGAGTCAGTCACGGTGGCTTGTGCTGCGGTCACGGTCGCGTGCACGTCGCGCAGTTCGGTGGCTTTCCGTGCCCGGATGATCGCGAGATGCCTGATCGCAGCTGGCTCCCCGGCGCCCGTTCGTTACATCGACCGGCATCAGAACGCCCGCGCCAAAGCAGCATCCGCATCCGAGAACGTCGACACGACGCCCCGAGGCGAATTGCCCACGGCCAATAACGCATCCGCTGTGACGTCGGCGCGGAGCTTCTGCATCGTCGCCGCCTCGCGGATCGCAGTGCTCACCTCTGCCGCGCCGGTGTGAGAGTCGTCGGCACTCGTAAGCTCCGGGGCGAACCGCACCGAAGGTATCGACGTGGTGATCTTCGACGCGACGTCATCGAGCAGTGCGGCATCGATTCGTAGAACGGACAACGGCAGCCCCCAGAACGCTTGTGGATTATCAGCGCCCCCGCGCTGATAAGCAGGCTATGGGGTCAACGAATGCAAGCAATAACCCTGGTCAACGAAGATTTCGGTATTCAAGAACACCGAGTGACGGGAGGCGTCAAAGCTCCCCGCGCCGCGACTCACCGAGTGGAGTCGCGCGCCACGAGCGTTGCCACCAGCGGAGGAAGATCCTCGGCCGGGGTGTCGTCGATCTGGTGGATGAGCCGGCGTGCGGCGGCGCGGCCCAAGGGCTCGCCGGGAAGGCGGATCGTCGTCAGCGACGGTGACGTGACGGCCGAGTACGGCAGGTCGTCGAAGCCCGTCACCGCCAGATCCTGCGGCACCCGGATGGCGAGCCCGCGTGCCGCTTCGAGCACACCGTACGCGTGGGTGTCGGTGGCGCACACGACCGCGGTCACCCCGGCATCCCGCAGCGCCGGCCAGGCCTGGGTGAACGCATATGCCGCTGCGTGCATGTCGATCACGCTGCGCGCCGCATCCGGGGCCTCGACCGACATCCCGTGCTCGGCCGCAGCGGCGATCACCCGGTCACGGCGCAGATCGAACGTGGTGGTTCCGGTGACGCTGTCGAGGTAGGCGATCGTCGTGTGGCCTCGGGATGCGAGGTGTGCGGCGAGCTCGTCGATCGCATCCGCCATGTCGTAGTTGACGGTCGCGACGGGATGCGCGAGTTCCGGCGCGTCCAGGAGCACCAGGGGGTCGCCGTCGACGACCTCGTCGAGGAAGGCGTCGGAGGGGGCGTCGACCAGGAGGCCGGCAGGGCGGAGGCCGGCGAAGCGACGGAGGTCGGCCGCTGTGGGCTGCACGCCACTCTCGGTCACTGAGAGGACGAGCTGGAAACGGTCGCCGAGTTCGGCACTGATGCCACGGATGACGGCGCCGAAGAAGGGGTTGGAAAGGTCGGGCGCGACGAGGATGACGAGGTCGCTCCGCCCGCGCGCGAGTGCGCTGGCTCCGCGGTCGATGACATAGCCCAACTCGTCCACCGCGGCCTGCACGCGAGCGATGTTCGCCTCGGACACCCTGCCCTGCGTCTTGTTATTGAGCACCAACGACACGGTGGCGATGGACAGCCCTGCTCGTTCGGCCACCGTGGCGGCCGTGACTCGGGGCGTCCGTTGCATGTATTGATGCTAGCGGCCGAGGGGCGGCACCCTGATTTCGCGTCAAACGCTTAACGTGATAGGCATTAACCGCTTAACTCGAATACCCCGAAGAAGTGGAGCCCCATGGGCACGAAGATCATCCTGGACTGCGACCCGGGCCATGACGACGCGATCGCGATGCTGCTCGCGCACGGCAACCCCGACATCGAACTGCTCGCGGTCACGACCGTCGTCGGCAACCAGACGCTCCCGAAGGTGACGCGCAATGCGCTGGCCGTGGCTCAGATCGCAGGCATGACCGGCGTGCCGATCGCCGCCGGCTGCGATCGGCCGCTCGTGCGGGCGCTGGAGAACGCTCCCGACATCCACGGCGAGTCGGGCATGGATGGGCCGGTGCTGCCAGCCGCGACCCTCGAGGCCGACAGCCGCCACGCGGTCGACCTGATCATCGAGACGATCATGTCCCACGAACCCAAGACCGTGACACTGGTTCCGACCGGCGGGCTGACGAACATCGCGCTGGCCGTGCGCAAGGAGCCCCGCATCGCGGAGCGCGTGAAAGAGGTCGTTCTCATGGGAGGCGGATACCACGTCGGCAACTGGAGCCCGGTTGCCGAGTTCAACATCAAGATCGACCCCGAAGCGGCGCATATCGTGTTCAACGAGAGCTGGCCGGTGGTGATGGTCGGCCTCGACCTGACGCATCAGGCGCTCGCCACCCCCGAGGTCGTCGAGAGGATCGCTGCGGTCGGCACTGCTCCCGCTCGGTTCGTCGTGGAGCTGCTCGAGTTCTTCGGCGGCACGTACAAACAGGCGCAGGGCTTCGACTCGCCCCCGGTGCACGACCCGTGCGCGGTCGCTTACGTGATCGATCCGACCATCGTGCGCACCGTGAAGGTGCCGATCGACATCGAGCTGACTGGCAGCCTCACACTGGGGATGACCGTGGCCGACTTCCGCAGTCCTGCTCCCGACGACTGCACGACCTTCGCCGCCACCGACCTCGACCACGAACGCTTCTGGGCGCTCGTCGTCGACGCACTGGAGCGGGTCGGGGAGGTCTCCGCATGAGCACCGGCACCGACGCCACGACGCCCGGCTCGAAGGTGCGTCTCGGCGCCCTCACCGCCGCCCTGCTCGCGGCCTGCGTCGCGTTCCAGCTGAACGCGAGCATGCTGAGCCCCGTTCTCGTCACCATCGCCCGCGAGTTGAAGACGGATGACGCATCCGTCGGCTTGTCCCAGACGATGTTCTTCACGCTCGCCGCCCTGTTCTCCCTCTTCCTGCCGCGACTCAGCGACATCGTCGGCCGCAAGCGCATCCTCGCCATCATGTTGATCGTCATGGGTGTCGGCAGCATCGTCGCGGCGCTCGCCGTCAATATGCCCATGCTGTACGTCGGCCGGGCGATCCAGGGCGTGGCCGGTCCTGTGGTGCCGATCTGTCTGCTGATGCTGCGCGCCGAGATCGCCGACCCGAAGAAGTACGGCGCGGCGATGGGGCTGCTGACGGCCGTCAACGGCGGTATCGCCGGAGTCGATGCGATCGCAGGCGGCTGGCTCGCCACGACGCTCGGGTTCCGTTCGGTGTTCTGGGTGATCGCTCTCGTCTCGGTCGTCGCGGTGGTCATGGTCGTCGTGTGGGGCGTCGAGTCGAAGCCGTCCGAGGGAACGAAGATGGACTGGTGGGGCGTGCTCCCGCTGGTCGTCTCGATCGGAGCCCTGCTGATCGCGCTCAACGAGGCGGGCAAGCTCGGCGGGGCGAACGCGGGGATCGTCGTCGGGGGAATCGTGGTGGCCGTCGTGGCTTTCGCCGCGTTCTGGATGGTCGAGAAGCGTCTCGCGCAGCCTCTGGTGCCGCCCGCCTACCTGCGCCGGCGCAGTACCTGGGCGCTCCTGCTCACCACGCTGCTGACCATGACCGGCGTCTTCGCGGTCGTCAACGGGCTCGTCACATCCCTGGCGCAGAACGGCACGGCGGGCTTCGGCATGGAGGCCGACCTCGCGTCGCTCGCCTTCCTCACGCCGTACGCGCTCGTCGGATGGATCGTCGGGCCCTTCTCCGGCCGCCTCGCCCCGACCCTCGGCTACCGGAACGTGCTGCGGGTCGGTCTCATCGGCACCATCGTGGCCACCCTGATCATGGCGTTCGTCGGCGTGCACTCGCTGCCCGTGCTGATCGTCACGACGGTGCTCATCGGGGTGACGTATGCCGGAATCGTGAACATCATGCTGAACGGGCTCGGCATCGTGCTCTCACCGGCCGACAACCCGGGGTTCCTTCCGGGACTGAACGCCGGCGCCTTCAACCTGGGGGCGGGTCTGAGCTTCGCGCTGCTCCCTGCGCTGCAGATCACCCTGTCGCCGGCCGGGAGCACCTCGACGACGGGGTACTCCAGCGGCATGCTGCTCGGCGCCGCCATCACCGTCGTCGCTCTGGCGATCTCCTTCCTGATCCCGCGCCCGACGGAAGCGGAAGCGTGACAGGCGGCGAGCGGATACCGCGAACCGGACTCGTCATCGTCGGGTCGCTGAACGCCGACTTGGTGGTGCGGACGGAACGTTTCCCCGGGCCGGGGGAGACCGTGCGCGGGTCCGCGCTCGCCACCCTCGCCGGCGGGAAGGGCGCCAACCAGGCCGTGGCGGCGGCCCGGCTCGGCGGCGCGGTGACGATGGTCGGCGCGGTGGGGGATGACCCCCACGGCGACCTGCTGCGGCGATCGCTCGACTCGGCGGGCGTCGACACCTCGCGTGTGCGCGTGGTGCCGGAGGTCGCCACGGGAACCGCGATGATCACGGTGAACGCCGACGGCGAGAACACGATCGTCGTCAGCCCGGGCGCGAACGGGCGACTGGCGGCGACGGATGTGGAGCAGGGCGACGCCTTCGACGGCCGCGCCGTGCTCGGGCTGTGCCTCGAAGTGGATGCGGCCGTCGTGACGGCGGCGGCATCCCGAGCCCGCGACGAGGGCATCACCGTGCTGCTCAACCTGTCGCCGTACGCCGACGTGCCGCACGAGCTGCTCGCGGCGACCGATGTGCTGCTGGTCAACGAGCACGAGGCGGCCCAGCTGTTCGGAGTGCCTGCCGACGGCGACCAGAGCGCGGCTGTCGCGCGCGGTCTCGGCGAGCTGGGCATCCCTCGGGCGGTCGTCACGCGTGGCGCCGACGGGGCGACGGTCTTCGATCACGGAGAGGTCTCGCACATCGCTGCCGTGCGGGTCGACCCGGTGGACACGACCGGATGCGGCGACGCGTTCATGGGCGCGCTCGCCCTGCGGTTGTCGCAGGGCGACGATCTCGCGCGGGCGGCGCGGTTCGCCTCCCTGGTCGGGGCGTTCGCTGCGACCCGCGACGGAGCCCAGTCGTCGTATCCGACGGCGGACGAGCTGGAGAAGTTCTCCGCCCGGCGCTAGACGCCCTCTTCTTCGACGTCCTCTTCTGTCAGCACGCCCGCATCCGGGTCGTCATCGTCGTGCTCGTCGAGAATGGGCGACGCTTCGCGCTGGTTGCCCCCGGTCGGGCCGTCGTTGCCGTCACCGGGCCCGGGCCAGATCGTCTCGCCTGCCACGGCGTCGTTGGTCACGAGGTCGTCGGCGAACTCCTCCTCGGCGATCGGGTCGTTCGCGGCGTAGTCGACCTCGCCGGAGCCCGGTTCAACCCAGCCGGCGGTGTCGCCGGCGTCCTCGTCGCCGAGCTGCTCACCGCTGAACTCGTCGTCGACGCCGTCTTCGGGGATGCGCTCACTCATCGTCTTCCAATCGTCGTTGTGTGCAGCGAACGCTACACCGCGACGATGAAACGCAGAAGGCGGCCGGGCCACGGACCGGCCCCCGTCTCACGGCGCGGCGAGCGCGAACGTCGGCGCGACATCGTCGGAGTGGGCGGCGGGCGTGCCCGCGGGCCCGGGGCCGCGTCC
>NZ_JBHVYL010000062.1:8720-11805 GCF_042880955.1 Leifsonia sp. NPDC058292 | reverse complement strand
GTCACATCCCCGGCCAGCACATGCCGTGATCCTCACCAGGTTGAACCTCACGCCCACACCAGCAGATGCCGACGGCATCAGCAACGAGCGGCCCGAGCTCGCTCATCGACCTGGCCAGGTCCGCCGCGTGTTCTTCGCTCTGCATCAGTCCTCCTACAGGCCGGGTATCGGTTCTTGGTCGACGTCGCGCCGCTCATGCCCGCCACGGGTCTCGGGATCACACTCCGGTCCCAGCCGGCGGGCTCGTGAGAGGTCGTCGAACAACTCTCTGCCGCAGCGCCGCCCGCCCCGGATACCGCGGCAGAAGACGCGTACGCGCCGCGCCACCGGGGCGTCTGGCAAGGCTTCCTGACGGTCCATCGGCATGATTCCAGTGTGATCCTGAGTCGGGGGTTCCGCTGTGGCGGGGTCTTCGGATACGCTGCGCGTGCGCGATCAGTATGTGAGAGGCCACCACCCCGGTTCGGGGCGGTGGCCCTTCGTCGTTCCCGGGCTAGATGCTGGTCTCAGCCGTGGCCGCCAAGCAGGCCGCGATCACGACGACCGACGGCGTGTCGGACGGGAAGTCGGGGTTCGCTCCATTGGGGCAGGTCAGGCCGGAGTCGCCGGACTCGTTGGTGACTGCCCAGACGGCGCCGGACGGGTGGCGCAGGATACTCAGCGGGTACTCAGGGTCGCCTGTCCAGCCCGCGGCTTCCAGTGCTTCGAGGACATCGAGGCGTCCGTGCCAGTCGCCAGGCTCGGGGACTTCGACCACCAGATTGAGGTGCGGCATGGGTCTCCTTAGGCGGCAAGGTCGGTCTGGGACTGGGTGAGCTTCACGCGGGGACGGTAGTCGGCGTCGTCCTTGTCGCGGGCCAGCTCGTAGAAGTACAGGGCCTGGGCGTCGTCGGCCGGCGCGGGGGCGGGGCGCTCGTAGGTGGTGGGCTCGGGGCGGGTGAGGACGTATGCGATGCGGTGCAGCGTGTACGCCTGGACGCCTTCGAGGTGGAACTGGCGCTCGGCGTTGCGCAGGCGGCACATGGCGATGAGGACGATGCCGCCGTCGGTCGTCGTGCGGATCTCCGCGATCTCGATCGTGCGAACGGTGGGCTCGGTCTCGCCGGGCTTGAGGTAGGTGATGGTGACGGCGTGGCGGCGGTCGATGGCGCGGTAGAGGTCGGCGAGGGTCTTGGTGGCCGGCTGGCGGTCGGTGTGCTTCATGTGGGCCCCCGCGCTTGGTTGTTGGTGATGGCTTCACCGTACCCATTAAGGCATTGCATTGCAATGCCTTACGCGGTAAGGTTGAGGAACTCACCACCCGACAACCCCCAGCGCCGTAAGGCATGGCGCTGCAATACGAGATGGAGGACACTGGTGCGGTCTACCCCCCGCTCGCGCCCGCCCAGCCCCAAGCAGTCCGGCCGGCGCCCGCCGAAAGGACCCCGCTCCGTGCCTAGCGACCTGCGTGCCCGCCTCGCCGCCGCCGCCGCCCAGTTGACGACCGACGGACACGACGAACACGCGGCGTCCGTGAAAGCCGTTCTGGCGCCGGGCGGATGGCGCAAGCTGACCGCCGAGCCCGGCACGGCCGCGACCACCAGGAACCTGCCGGTGTCCGTGCCCGAGAAGCTGCGGGCCCGCCTGTACGCGGCAGCGGAGAACACGGACGCCTCGCTGGGCCCGCTGGCCACCGAGGGCTTCCGCGCTCTGGCGGAGGGCCGCTGGGAGCCTCCGGTGCCCGTACGTGCCACGCGCGGCTCCCTGTCCGGGGAGCGCCGCGTCAACATGAACCTCAACATCGAGGTCGAGGCGCGTGAGGCCGTGGAGAAGCTGCTCGATGGCCTGACGAAGAAGTTCGGGCGGAAGGTCACGCTGGCGCATGTGGCGCTGTCGTGGCTGCGTGAAGAGCTCGGCGTAGACGACGACTGATCCGGGGCGGGATGCCGGCCCCGGATCCGTGGGCCGCCCCGCACCGTAGAACCCCTAGGAGAAACCTCATGGCTCACGCCATTGAGGCCCCCGCGCAGAGCATCAACGCGGAGGGCCCCACCTCGCACACCCCGAACCAGCCCGCGAACACCTTCGGATACTCCCGCGAGGAGCAGATCGAAGCCCTACGCAAGCTGCGGGATCCGTTCCCTGCCACCGAGATCCGGCACCTGCCGCGCATCTGGTGCCAGACCTGCAAGAACTCCCGCGGCAAGGGCTGTGACCGGCACCGGTTCGCCAAGTGCCCTAACTGCAAGCAGAACATGCCGCAGGGCGGTCACATCGACCTGCGCTACGTCGGGCACGCCGAGGCGACGAACCGGCTGCTGAACGTCGACCCGTTCTGGGACTGGGAGCCGCTGACCGTCGACGAGCGGGGCCTGCCCGCGGCGGACGGCTACAAGGGGCTGTGGATCCGGCTGACGGTGTGCGGGATGACGCGGCTCGGCTACGGGCATGCCGGCGACAAGACGGGCGGCGACGCCATCAAGGAGGTCATTGGCGACGCGATCCGTAACGCGGGCATGCGGTTCGGGATGGCGCTCGATCTGTGGACCACGTCCGATCTGGAGATCCTCGAATCCGACGGCCCCTCGGACGACACCCAGGCCACGGCCGCCAGCGCCGCGAGCGCGCGACAGCCCGCGGCTCAGCCGGAGCCCACCCGAGAAAGGCAGGCCCCCTCCCGGGACGAGGTGCTGGACAAGCTGTATCGCCAGGCCATTGCGAACCGCTCCCACGTCGACGTCCTGAAGCAGATCGCCGGCGCTGCTAAGGCGGAGAAGGTCATCGACATGGAGGTCGACGGCCCGCCCCCGGCGCATGAGCGGATGACGCTCGGCGCGCTCATCGACCTGCTCCTGGCCGACGCCCAGGCCGCCAACGCCGAGAGGAACGCGGCCTGATGGACCTGCCTGAGCGGGAGCCGAACGGGCTCACGGTCCTGGACCTGTGCTGCTGCTCGGGTGGCGCGTCCATGGGCTACTGGCTCGCCGGCTTCGACGTCGTCGGCGTAGACCTCGTGGAGCGGCCCAACTACCCGTTCCCGTTCATCCAGGGCGACGCCATCAAGTACGTCCGCAAGCACGGCCACAAGTACGACCTGCAGCACGCG
>NZ_JBHVYL010000062.1:0-8710 GCF_042880955.1 Leifsonia sp. NPDC058292 | reverse complement strand
GCACGCGTCGTGGCCGTGCCAGCACCGGGCAGCCATCACCAAGGGCACCAACCGGCATCTGCAGGACACCTACCCGGACCTGCTGCCGGAGGGGCGGGAGGCGATGCTGTCGACGGGCCGGCCGTACGTCATCGAGACGACCGAGGCGCGGCCGGACGTGGTGTTGTGCGGCACGCAGTTCGGGCTTCCGATCCTGCGGCACCGCAAGTTCGAGGTGCACGGCTGGTTCCCGATGGCGTTGCCACACATGCGGCACACGGGTCGGGTGCGCGGGTGGCGCCACGGCAAGCATTACGACGGCGAGTACCTGGCTGTGTACGGCAAGGGCGGCGGTAAGGCCACCGTGCCGGAGATGCAGGCCGCGCTCGGCATCCACTGGACGGACGTCCACGAGGAGCTGACGGAGGCCATCCCGCCCGTGTACACGCAGTTCCTCGGCGAGCAAGCAGCCCAGCAGATCCTGTCGCTCGCCGCCTGACTCACCACGGCCCGCACTGTCGCGGGCCGTCTGCGTCCGCCCCACCGGACCCCGTTTCACCTCACTCATCGCCAGCTCGGGATACCCCCTTGCCTGATTCGGAGGTCCGCCGTGGACATCTACACCAAGGAAATAGTCTTCGCCGCCGCCGGTATCACCCTCGTCGCCAGCCCGTTCATCTGGGCCGCCTGCGACTGCGTGATCCGCCGGTGGCGCAGGCAGCGTGCTCAGATCCGAGCCATCTTGCAGGACCTGCGCACGCAGGCGGCGCGCCTGGAGGACGCGAAAGCTCTGGAGGTACAGCGGCGTTCCGAGCTCCTGGCTGCTGCTCCTGCCGTGGACGCGGCCGAGCGGATCGTGTTCGAGGAATGGCTGCGGGCATCCAAGCCCAGCCAGCCGTAACCCCAATCCCTTCCCCGTACAGAGAGGTGGTGAGGACCGTGTCCCACCGCATACGTGCCGCACTCGCGGTCCTCGCCGTTGTGGCGGCGGTCCGTGTGGTGCGGGATCAGCGTCGTCGTCTGGAGCGGGCGGAGCAGGCGCTGGTGGCTGAGCGTGCCGGGCAGCGGCTCGTCGATTGCGTCGTGCAGACGGATTTCGAGGAGCGGCTGGCCCGGCTTCGTGCTGCTGTCGCCGCCGCGCCGGCCGCTTACCCGTCGTCGTCGACCCGTTCGAACTCCCAGGAAGGGGGCCTGTGATGAGCAGCCCGAACCCCACGTCTATGTCGCCGACCGCCGCCCATCGGGAGCTGGTGGACCACAAGTGGTACCGCTATCGGGTCTGCGCGCCTGATCCCGATGAGCCGTCGCTGGCTGCGGGGAGCATCGAGCAGGATGGGAAGACCGTGCGGGTGCCGCTGTCGGCGTGGTCGGCGCCGGACCTGGACGGCGGGGAGCCGCAGGACGTACGCATCGCCCGGGAGAACATGGCGATCGAGGCGTGCCTCGGCTGCAGGGTGATGGTGGCGTGCAACCGGTACGCGAACACCGTGGATGCGGACGGGCATGTCACGGAGCCGCAGGGCGTGTTGGGCGGTGAGCGGGGCCTGGACCGGCACAAGCGGCTTATCGCGCGGCGGCACCAGGTCGTCGCGGCGGCGCCGGACGCCCGCTTCCAGACCGAACAGAAGCAGGCCGTCCTCAGGGCGCTCGCCGTGCACAGTGACCCGCTCGAGGTCGCTGCGGCGGCGGGCCTCGATGAGCGGACGGCGAACTGGCAGCGCTCGCACCTGGTGCGCCTGCTGGGCCTGCCGCGGGATGCGTCGCGTGGGGATCTGCTGGCGGCGGCCGCCGGCCGGGGCCTGCTGGACGGGGTGAGCGTGGTGGAGGACGGCAAGGACGTTCCGGCGATCGTGCCCCCGGGCCGTCCCGCGGTCGCGCCCAAGCCGGCCAAGGTGAAGCGCCGCCGGGCCGCCTCGAGGGCCCGCTCCATCCCACGGCCCCGCTCCATCTCAACAGTCAGCTCCACGACTGCGCGCCGTGTCCGGCCGGTGCAGCTGTCCCTGTGGGAGATCCCCTCTCCCGACAACATCGTTTCCCTCGAATCCGCTTCGCGCCTGGAGGCTGCCGCATGAGCATCGACCACTCCCCCGCCACGACCGAGACAACCGACGCGACGGGCGCGGACGCTGCGGCGTTCGAGCAGGCCCAGACGGACATGGTTCTCGGCGGCCGTACGACGGCGACGGCTCATCACCTCACCGGGCTGATCGCCGCGGCACAACTCGACACGGTCGGTACGCCGCGGAAGCTGGCGCGGGACCTGTTCCCGGACGTGGACCCGGCAGTGGTGCAGGAGATTTGGGACCGGTCCGCGGCCGTGCACTACCGGGCCGGCCAGATGTCCGGGGCGCCGCGCTTCCACCGGGACAAGCTGGCGCGGCTGCAACGCCAGCTCGCGGAGGCCGGGTTCGCGGCGATGGCGGGTCAGGTGCAGCGGGCTGTGGCAATGGCCGTACGGGAGCACCCGGCTGACGACGCCTCGGACGGGCGGGAGCACTGAGCGCGGTGCGATAAGTCCTACTAGCGACACGACTTGAGGAGCATCGGACAGATGGCGGCCCTAACCGGTAGGCTGCGCACAGCGCCAGACGACCATTCAGGTGGACTGCTGGGTGCGACACAGACAAAGGAACGGCCCCGCTGTATCCCTGGTGCGCTAACACCGGGAGCGGGGCCGGGCCGACACACAACTCCTACGAAGGTGCCGACGATGGCTAAGAGTACCCGGGGACCAGACCCCGTAGACAGGTGGACCCGCATTTCCGGCGTGAACATCACACCGCCGACGCAGCCGGGCCCTGTCACCACTACCACCGCAGTCGCATGAGCGGCCGGGGCGAGGACATCCTCGCCACGGAGTACCTGTACGCCATCAAGGCCGACAGCTACGAGGGCGACGACAGCCGCTACCACAAGCCGAAGCACGTGGTGCGCTTCCCGATCCAGCGGAAGACGGCGAAGCGGATCTACTACGTGGCCGACACGTGGGGGCCCAAGCCGACCGTACGGTTCGTGGACCGGCAGAAGATGGAGTCCGAGGGCGAGGTCTACACGAGCCGCCACTGGTCGGCGTCGGACTTCCATCTGTACATGAAGGAGCCGATCCTCGAGACGGCTTCGGAGCCCACCTTGGCTCAGCTGAAGTCGGCGATGCGTGAGGCGCACCCGGACATGGGCGGTAGCCACGAGGCGTTCCTTACTGCGCACCAGCGGTACGAGAAGGCCCGATCCAAGTCCTCCCGGACGGAGGGCGAGCGATGAGCGCCCAAGGCGGGGACCTTCTCGCCTGGCTGTACGGCGCGATCACGGCGCGCGAAGAAGCGGCACGGTGTGTCGGCTGGGGCTCCATCACCGCCACGGACTACCTGTGGGGCACGAAGCACCTGACCCTGCACCGGGCCGGCGAGTCGAAGAACACCACGGAGATGGACTCGGACCTGGCGGACCACATCGTCGCCAACGACCCCGAGTCGGTCCTGCGCCGCTGCGCTGCCGACCGGAAGCTGCTGGAGCTGCACGGCGGTCGGGGCCACTCGTGCCCCGCATACGACTACGACGGGGACCTGGACGAGTTCGCCCGGTTCTATAACCACGAGGTGTGCCCCGTCGTTCAACACCTTGCCGACGGCTACGGCTGGACGGCAGGACAGACCCCACCCATTGAGGGAGATCAGATGACTTAGCGCGTATCTGCGGCGGGAGGTCCTGCCGCTCCCTTGCCGGGGAGCGTCTTCCTCAACCGCCTGGCCGCTTCCGTCCGTTCAGTGGGGCCAACCACTGTCCGGCCTTGCGGCCCTCGTACCACGGCCCGTCCTGCCAGGGACGAGCTAAGGCCCATCGGGTGCCACCCCGTTGAGCGACTTCAGGTTCTGACCGAACCACCTTCACCACCGAGACGGCGTTTGTGCTGTCCCGGCCCATTACTGAAGGCAGGTACATAGTGCAGCACGCTGCAGCCCCTTGTCAGCTTCCACGCCCCCGTACGAGCGATTCGCGCCTTATCTCCCCTCGCTCGGGTGATGCCGGGGTCACCGAATCCACTCACGACACGCACACCCCCACCCCTGAAATCGAACGCCCGTACGAGTACAGTCGGCGTTCCGGTCGTGGGGGAAAGCTCATGGTGGACGCAGCACACCAGTGGCTGTCCTCCACGGCCGGGCGCATCGCGACCTGCGCGCACTCATGGATGCAGGCCGTCCACTGGGTCGCCGGGTCCGGGCTGTACCGGCCGGCACGGCAGCACGGCCCCAAGTGGGGTCCCACCACGCTGCTCATCGCGCAGGAGATCTCCAAGCTGTCCGTGTGCCGGCCCGGGATCGAGTACCTGATGCGGAAGTTGAAGGTGTCGGAGCGCACCGTCCAGTACCACCTGGGGATGCTGAGGGAGGCCGGGCTGCTCGTGTACCGCGTGAAGGGCACCCGCGCGTCGGGGCAGCCGAACCAGGCGTCCGTCTTCGAGCGGGTCGTCCCGGTCGAGTTCGACGAGGCCCTCGGTATCCGCACGATCCTCCGCAACGAGGACGACGCCCCCTACAAGCGGGTCCCGGTCGGCGCCGCGGCAGAGCACCGGAGCACGCTTGGGAAGTTGGCGAAGAAGGCCGCCCGGAAGGTCCGCCGCCGCTCCCGCCGGACCCCTGTTTCGGGCAAGGCGCGTTGCACCCCAATGCAGGTTGGTACCTCAGCGGAATCATCTGCAGCTAGTACCTACTGTCCCTCTGAGAGCAAGCTCGCAAGCGGGAAGAAGAAGTCCCCCACCCCGAAGCAGAACAAGCGCGGGCCCAAGAAGCTCAACAAGGTCGGCCGCCGCTACCAGCTCGCCTCAGAGCTCATCCAGATGGTGCCGTGGCTGGGCAACGCGTCCCGGGCGCGGATCGCGTGGATCGTCCGGCATGTTGCTGATGCTGGGTGGACAGCCCTCGAGGTCCAGGCCGTCGCCGAAGGAATGCCGCTGAGCGCCCACGGGGTGCGCCGCTGCTCCGGGTTCCTCGCCTACCGCATCGCCGGAGCCCACCAGCTGTTCACCACACCGGAGCGCCGCAAGACCGCCGTGGAGGCCTGGCAGGACTTCCGCATCGCTGAACAGGCCCGCCACAACGCAGCCGCGTTCAACGACCTCGGCGAAGGCCCCAAGAGCCTCGCCGCCCGACGCGCCATGGACGAGGCGTTCGCCGCCATCCGTGACCGGCTCACCCCCGCCACGGTGGAGCTGACGGTCGACGCGGCTCCGCTCGCCCTGGAGGACCTGTCGCAGGCGGAGGTCGCCGACATGCGGGCCGCCGCGATGAACGACCCCGGCCTGATCTTCTCCGCGCTGGAACTGATCGGCGAAGCCGAGACCCGCCGCCTGTACAGCAACCGGCTCGTCGACCAGACCCTCGCACTCGAGGCCATCAACGCCCGCCGCCACACCCTCGCTTCCGCCTTCTGACAAGGAGAGTCGACCATGACGGACACACCGCAGCTGGCGGGAGCAGACCTCGCCCGCCTCGCCCTCGCCAACGCCCGCGCGGCCGCCAAGACCGCGCCCAGCAAGACCACCCGCACCGGCCCCCGCCGCACGATGCGCCGCGGGACGGGACGCGACCCCATCACCCTCGCCTCCGCCATCACCGAACTCGGAGCCGACCTACCCCTCGAAGTCGGCACCGCAGGCGGCAACGTCATCGACCAGTGGGACACCCTCTGCCCACAGTTCGCCGACACCGTGCAGCCCGTCGCGTACGACACCGACCGCGGCCGCCTCGACCTGCGCCCCGTCAGCCACGCCTACGCCGCGCAACTCCGACTGTTGGGCGGCCAGCTGGCCAAGCAGATCAACGACAAGGTGAGCCGGACCGTGGTCCGCTCGATCCGTGTCCTGCCCGTCGGCGTACTCACCGCGCGCCAGCCGGCCGACGCCGCGCAGGCCGTTGCGGAGTCGGCGCCGGTGAAGACACGGGAGACAGCATCCGAGGGATTCCGCCGCAACCTCGAGCTGGCCCTCGCCCACCGGCCCGAGCACGCCCCCACCGTCCCGCTGCTCCGGGAAGCCATCGAGCGTCAAAACGCCGTTTTGAAGCATCCGGCGAACCGGGAGCCCGAGACCGCGTTCACCGATGCCGTTGCCGAAGCCGAACGCTTCGCCGCGCCTGAGCCTGACCGCGCCGAGGCCATCCGCCGCGCGGCCATCGCCCGCAAGCAGGCCGGCGGCGATGCTCCCGTTCGCCGCGCCTTCGATGTCGCGTGACCGCGCGGACCGCCCAGCCGCGAGCGGAGGGAACACGTCCGGGTTTCTGCGGCACTGTGATTCTCGATCACCACGCCGACCGATCGGAGCCGCCGTGCTCGAGGACCTCGCCGTCGACCCCCGCCTCCTCACGCCTGAGCAGCGGGAGGCATGGAACCGCGTCCAGGAGGACCTCGAGCGGGCGTGGCTGGACGCCCACATCCGCGCCCTCCGCCCGTACGTCACCGCAGCCTGAAGAACGGAACCCGCTCATGTCTGCTCCCACGATGCCGACCCGCCGGCCTGTCACCCCCGCTCGCCCGCGGCCCCAGCTGCCGCAGGTCCCGCACCAGGGCCTGTTCCGCGAGCCGGTCTACGCCGACGGCCCGTACGCCCGCGAGGACGAGGAAGACGACGACTGAGTTTTACGGCCAAGGCGTATACCGCGGTATACGCCTGACGCTCTGGAGGGAACCGTGAGGCGCCCCCGTTGACCCCGCGAGGCGTATACCGCGGTATACGCCGGAGTGGCCGCGCCGACGGGCAGGGCAATGCATTTGCCCCATTCGATCATCTGCAATGCTGTCCCGGTCCGAGTACCGAGAACCCCTCGGGAAGCACACGGAAACGGAGCATCATGGCTTCCTCCATCCTCGTCGTGTCCACAGACCCACAGGGGTCGACCATCTGGTGGGCCGACCGAATCAACGACCTGCCGTTCGACTTCGCCACCGCGCACGATGACCCTGAGAGCCTGGCCAGCCTGCGCGACCAGGGCGCCGCGGTCCACGTCATCTGCAACCAGAAGGGCGGCGTCGGCAAGACCACGACGACCGTGAACCTGGCCGCCGTCACACATGACGTCCTCGGCAACACCGACAAGCGCATGCACGTCTTCATCGACACCCCGGGAAGCCTCGAAGACGAGCACATCCTCACCGCCGCTTTGAACGTCGCCGACGACGTCCTGGTGCCGCTCCCCCCAGAGCCGCTGGCGTTCGACCCCACCGCTCGCACCATCAGCAAGGTCATCGAACCGCGCGGCCTGCCCTACAAGGTGTTCATCAACGCCTGGGACCCGCGCGACGGCAAGGCCGACCGCGACGACACCATCGCCTACATCGACGCGATGGGCTGGCCCCGCGCCAACACCGTCATCCGCCGCTACAAGATTCACACCCGGGCTGCGGCCGAGGGCAAGGTCGTCACCCAGTACCCCGACAGCGGGACGACGCTGCGCGCGCGCGAGGACTACTTCAAGCTGGCCCTCGAACTCGGCTACGGCGGTGGTCGCTGATGGCGGGAAAGGGCAAGCGCCTCAGCCTCGCCAGCCTGGCCGGCGGTCCGGTTGAGTCGGTCCCGGGCAGCAGCAGGCCAACCCTCGTGCACCTCGCACCGGAGCAGGTCGCCCCCACGCCGCTCAACCCGCGGCAGGACTTCGACCCGGCCAAGCTCGAGGAGCTCGGCAACAGCATGCGCGGCGGGCAGCTCCAGCCCTGCGTCGGCATCGCCCGGTCCGCCTACATGAGGCTGTTCCCCGAACACGCCGACCAGGTCCCGCCGTGCCAGATCGTCATGGCTGCGGGGGAGCGGCGCTGGAAGGCGGCGTCGCAGGTCGGCCTGCCCAGCATCGACGTGCACGTCCGGGAAGACATTGCCGAGTCCCGGGTGAAGTTCCTGGCTGCCGTTCTCGCGGAGAACGTGGAGCGGTCGAACTTCAACTACATCGAGGAGGCTCGAGGCCTCCAGCAGATGCTTGAGATGAGCGACGGCAGTCAGGCCGACGCGGCCCGTGAGCTGAACAAGTCCAAGCAGTGGTTCAGCCAGCGCATCGGCTTGCTCCGTCTGTCCGACGAGATGCAGGAGCTGGTCATCAAGGGCGAGGTAACCGCGCTGAGGGATCTGCGGAAGTACTCTGCGCTCCCGTCCGATCAGCAGGTCGCTTCCTGGCGCGCGGACCGTGAGGCGGCAGAGCGCAAGGAGTTGGAGCCGGAGGCCTCTCCGACGCCACCGCTCTCGCCCCCGGCTGAGGTTCCCGCAGCGCGTCCGCCCGCTGCCCGGGACATCGGGAAGGACGCCGAGGCGTATACCGCGGTATACGCTCCGCCCGCCGTACCGGCGCGAGGAGCGGCGCCCGAGCCGGCCGTGCGGGAACCGGGATCCGGTGAGGCGTATACCGCGGTATACGGCACGGAGGCACAGCCTGAGCCGACGACGACGGCCGACTCTGTCCCGGAACCGCGGGCGGAGCAGGAGCAAGAGGGCGAGCCGTCCGTCGAAGGCGTGGGGGAGCAGGCGGAGCCCAAGAAGCGGTTCCCGTACGACGACGGAGCCGATGCCGCCTGGCACCTGAACGCGAAGATGACCGACACGGAGTTCCTCAAGATGGCGGACCTCGTCGCCGAGGACGCCAAGCGTCGGCGTGCCGCGCTCTCGTCTACCTGACCGACAGCTCGGCTGAGTTCAACTCCAATTGGAGTCAAGGAGCTCTAGGCCCCGCCCTCCCACCGCATGGTGGGGGAG
>NZ_JBHVYL010000061.1:0-12052 GCF_042880955.1 Leifsonia sp. NPDC058292 | reverse complement strand
CCGTCTGAGCGGTGCGGCTCACGGCGTGTCGGGACCCCTGGGTGGATTCGTGCGGGGCGCTAGACCTGCGCGCCCAGCTTGAAGCCCTGCTCGGTGTCGCCCTCGCGCGTGTACGAGAACCCGTCGGCGCCGATGGTCACGTCCATCTCGCCCGGGTCGTGACGCGTGGTCAGCGGCTGGGGGATGCCGTCGAGGTCGAGCACGAGCGACGCATCCGTGTACCAGCTCGGAACGACCGGGTTGCCCCACCAGTCGCGGCGCTGGTTGTCGTGCACGTCCCAGGTGACGACAGGGTTGTCGGGGTCGCCCGTGTAGTAGTCCTGCGTGTAGATCTCGATGCGGTGGCCATCGGGGTCGCGCAGATACAGGTAGAACGCGTTCGAGACGCCGTGACGGCCGGGGCCGCGCTCGATGAGGTCGGACTTGCGCAAGGCGCCGAGCTTGTCGCAGATGTAGAGGATGTTGTGCTTCTCGTGCGTGGCGAACGCGACGTGGTGCATCCGCGGCCCGTCGCCGCCGGTGAGGGCGGTGTCGTGCACGGTCGGCTTGCGGCGCATCCAGGCCGCGTAGGTGACGCCCTGGTCGTCTTTGATGTCTTCGGTGACCCGGAATCCGAGGTCTTCCATGTACTTGCGCGCGGCGGGCACGTCGGGGGTGACCTGGTTGAAGTGGTCGAGCCGCACGAGCGCGCCGGGGCCGTAGAGGTCGTAGCGCCAGGCGAGGCGCTCGACGTGCTGCACGTCGTAGAAGAACTCGTAGGGGAAGCCGAGCGGGTCGACGACGCGAACCGAGTCGCCGATGCCCTTCGTGAAGCCTTCGGCTCGACGTTCGACCCGGCAGCCGAGCTCCGTGTAGAACGCGACGGCGAGGTCGAGGTCTTGCGGGCTGCGCACGCGGTAGGAGAACGCGGCGACGGCGGCGATGGGGCCGAGCCGGAGCACGAGGTTGTGGTGGATGAACTCCTCGAACGACCGCAGGTAGATCGCGGTGTCGTCCTCCTCGGTGACGACGAGCCCGAGGATGTCGACGTAGAACTCCCGTGCTTTCGCGAGATCGGTGACGACGATCTCCATGTAGGCGCAGCGCAGGATGTCCGGCGGCGTCGAGACGGGTGTGGGGATGGGGGCGGTGCTCATTTCTTGTTCCTCCTCTTTGAGAACGGGTGCGGCCGTCAGTGCGCTGACGCGCCGAAGCGTGCGGTGTGCACGGCGCCGAGCGTGATGTGCACGGCCTGCTGGTCGGTGTAGAAGTCGATGGAACGGTAGCCGCCCTCGTGGCCGAGGCCCGAGGCTTTGACGCCGCCGAACGGGGTGCGCAGGTCGCGCACGTTGTGCGAGTTCAGCCAGACCATGCCGGCCTCGACGTTCTGCGCGAAGGTGTGCGCGCGGGTGAGGTCGCTGGTCCAGATGTAGGCGGCGAGACCGTACCGCACGCCGTTGGCGAGTTCGAGGGCCTCCTCGTCGGAGTCGAACGGGGTGATGGCGACGACGGGGCCGAAGATCTCCTCCTGGAAGATGCGGGCATCGGGGGCGACGTCGGCGAACACGGTCGGTGCGACGTAGTTGCCGTGGTCGATGCCGTCTGGGCGGCCGCCGCCGGCGAGCAGTCGCCCCTCCGACTTGCCGATCTCGACGTAGCTCATCACCTTGTCGTAGTGCTCGGGGTGCACGAGGGCGCCGACCTCGGTCGCGGGGTCGTGCGGGTCGCCGACGACGATGTTCTTGGCGCGGGCGGCGTAGCGGGCGCAGAAGTCGTCGTAGATGCTGCGCTCGGCCAGGATGCGCGAACCGGCCGTGCAGCGCTCGCCGTTGAGCGAGAACACGCCGAACAGGGTCGAGTCGATCGCGGCGTCGAGGTCGGCGTCGGCGAACACGACGGCGGGCGACTTGCCGCCGAGTTCCATGGACAGACCCTTGAGGAACGGCGCGGCGTTGCCGAAGATGAGCTGTCCGGTGCGGCTCTCGCCGGTGAAGGAGATGAGGGGCACGTCCGGATGCTTCACCAGCGCGTCACCGGCCTCCTCGCCGAGCCCGTTGACCAGGTTGAACACGCCGTCCGGCACGCCGGCGTCGCGGAAGATGGTGGCCCAGAGGCTCGCCGACAGGGGGGTGAACTCGGCGGGCTTGAGAACGACCGTGCAGCCGGAGGCGAGCGCGGGGGCCAGTTTCCAGCTCTCGAGCATGAACGGGGTGTTCCAGGGGGTGATGAGACCGGCGACACCGATGGGCTTGCGGTTCACGTAGTTGATCTGCGAGCCGGGAACCTTGTAGGCGTCGTCGGACTGCGCGACGATCAGGTCGGCGAAGAAGCGGAAGTTCTCGGCGGCACGCTGCGCCTGCCCGAGCGCCTGGGTGATGGGCAGGCCGGTGTCGAACGTCTCGAGCTCGGCGAGCCGCTTGTCCTGCGCTTCGACGGCATCGGCGACGCGGTTCAGGATACGAGCGCGCTCGCGCGGCTTCAGGCGCGGCCACGGACCTTCGGTGAAGGCCCGTGTCGCGGCGGCGACGGCGAGGTCGACGTCTTCCTTCTGTCCGGCGGCAGCGGTGACGTACGTCTGGTTGGAGACCGGGTCGAGCACGTCGAACGTCTTGCCGGAGACGCTGTCGACGAACTCGCCGCCGATGAAGTGCTGGATCTTGTCAGGCAGGTTCTCGGGGATGTAGTGCTGCGCCATGGACGCACGCCTCCTTCGGCGATCGGTGAAGTCTGCTGGGGTGGTGGTGTTCGGTCAGCGCTGCGGATGCTTGTGCTCGCTCTGGTAGGCGAGGAAGGCATCCAGCGTCGCGAGACGGTGACGGCGGGCGGCGAGCTCGATGTCGAGCGGGTCGGCGCCCGCCTCGATCAGCCCCAGGATCTGCTCGTGCTCGCGAACGGATTCGCGGGCACGCCCGGGCACGAATCCGAACGTGGAGTCGCGGAGCACCTTGAGCCGGTTCCAGCCGCGGTGCACGAGGTCGAGGATGTGGGGGTTGGGGCACTCTTCATAGAGCACCGAGTGGAAGTCTCGGTTCAGCTCGGTGAAACGGTGCGGGATGAAGTCGTCGAGGCAGGCGATCATCTCGCTGTTGACGGCGCGGGCGCGGGCGATGTGGTCGGCGGTGAGGAGGGGAGCGGACATCTGGGTGGCCGCGCCCTCGACGAGTGCGAGGGTCTGCATCGTGTACGTGTACTCGGTGTCGTGGAGGAGGGCGACCTGCGCTCCGACGTTCTTCTCGAACGTGACCAGGCCCTCCGCTTCGAGGCGGCGGATGGCCTCGCGCACGGGAACGACGCTGATGTTCAGCTCGCTCGCGATCTGGCCGAGCACGAGCCGGAACCCGGAGACGTACCGGCCGTCGTCGATCCGCACGCGGATCCAGTCGTAGGCGAGCTGCGACTTGCTCGGCGTGACCTCCTTGGCGATGCCTACTGCTGTGTCAGCCATGCGCGGTACCTCTCTCTCCAGGCGGCGTTCATCGGGAACAGGCCGTCGATCTTCTCGCCGGCGGCCACCTGCCGGGCGATGAACTCTTCTTCGCGCTCCTGCTCGATCGCGTCGGCGACGACGGACTCGACGAGCGCCGGCGGGATGACGAGCAGACCGTCGGCGTCTCCGACGATCACATCCCCGGGCTGAACGGCCGCGCCACCGCACGCGACGGTGATGTCGGTGTCCCAGGGCACGTGCTTGCGGCCGAGAACGGCGGGGTGCGGTCCGGCGTGGTAGGTGGGGATGTCGAGGGAGGCGACGATCGCGAGGTCGCGCACCCCGCCGTCGGTGACGATGCCGGCGGCGCCGTTCACCTGGGCACGCAGGGCGAGCACGTCGCCGACGGTGCCGCTGCCGCGCTCGCCGCGGGCCTCGATGACGAGCACCTCGCCCGGGCCGAGAGCGTCGAACGCGCGCTTCTGGGCGTTGTAGCCGCCACCGTGCGTCTCGAACAGGTCTTCGCGACCGGGGATGTAGCGGAGCGTCTTCGCGCGGCCGACGAGCGTGGCAGCGGGACGCGTCGACTGCAGGCCGTCGATGGAGACGTTGTTCAGGCCGCGCTTGCGCAGCTGAGAACTGAGCGTGGCCGTGGAGACGGAGGCGAGTTTCGCGCGGAGATCGTCGGTGAGCTCGAACGGCGATTCCGCATCCGCTCCCGGCGCCGGCGGGGTGCCGAACGCCTCGGCGCGCTGCACGTCGTCGACGGCGGGCTTGGTGCCGAAATCGCCGAAGGGGATGCGACCCTCGACGACGCGCGTCACGAGCCGGCCGGAGGTGGGGGAGCCCGGAGCGGTCGGCGCGTCGACCTCGACCTCGACGACGTCGCCCGGCACGGTCACCGAGGAGCCGGCGGGGGTGCCCGTGAGGATGAGGTCGCCGGGCTCCAGGGTCATGAGCTGCGAGAGGTCGGCGACCAGGCGGCCGAACGAGAAGAGGAGGTCGTCTGTGGTGCCCTCCTGCACGAGCTCGCCGTTGACCCAGGTGCGCACACGGAGCGCATCCGGGTCGACCGAGGCCGCGGGGATGACGTCGGGCCCGACCGGAGTGAAGCCGTCGCCGCCCTTGGAGCGCACGTTGGAGCCCTTGTCGGCCGCGCGCAGGTCGTAGACGCCGAAATCGTTCGACGCGGTGACGCCGGAGACGGCGGCCCAGCCTTCTTCAGGACTGACGCGGCGGGTCGGACGACCGATGATGAGGGCGATCTCACCCTCGAAAGCGAGCAGTTCCGTTCCGGCGGGGCGCTCGATGGCGCCGCCTGTCGTCGCGACCGACGACGACGGTTTCAGGAAGTACGAGGGAGTCGCGGGGGTGCGTCCTCGCTGGGCGGCGCGGGAGCGGTAATTCAGGTGCACGGCGATGATCTTGCCGGGGATGCTGATGTCGCTCACGGCTGCTGGCCTCCTCTTCTTCGACGGGCATGTGTTCGACGAACCAGATGGAACGTATCTGAGATTGTATACGATCGGCGTATGATCGGCAATCGATCAATACCCCGGCGTGATCTCGCCACCGGCCTCGCCGATGAATGTATCCGCCAGGCCTTCCGACGCGCGTGCCAGCAGGGCCACGTCTGCGCCGACGAACACGAAGTCCGCGCCCGCGTCCAAGTAGTGCTGAGCCATCGCCGGATCGAACGCGTTGACGCCGGCGGGCTTGCCGGCCCGGGATGCGGCGGCGAGTGTGCGCTCGACGGCGGCGACGACATCCGGGTGGTTCTGCTGGCCGAGGAGGCCCATCGAGGCTGCAAGATCTGCGGGGCCGACGAACACCGCGTCGACGCCGTCGACAGCGAGGATGTCGTCGACGGCCGCAACGGCATCCGCCGACTCGATCTGCACCGTCAGGGAGACGAGTTCGTCGGCGCGAGCGAGATAGTCCTCCACGCGGTTCCAGCGCGCCGACCGGGCGAGGGCACTGCCGACGCCACGAACTCCGGCCGGGGGATAGCGCACGGCGGCGACCATCGCGCGCGCGTGCTCGGCGTCGCTCACCATCGGGACGAGGATGTTCTGCGCACCCAGGTCGAGCAGCTGCTTGAGAACAGCGGTGTCGCCGATCGGCGCGCGCACCAGGGGGGTGACCGGATAGGCCGCGACCGCCTGCAGCTGGGCGAGGATCGACTCCAGCCCGTTCGGGCCGTGCTCGCCGTCGATCAGCAGGGCGTCGACGCCGCTGCCGGCGCAGATCTCGGCGACGAGGGCGCTGCCGGAGCACACCCACATCCCGATCAAGGGCCGCTGGGCGTCGCGGAGAGCGTCGGCGAAGGTCGGCTCGGCCCGCCGGGACGGGTTCAGACGAATCGGCATGTGATGGCTCCCAGCTGTCCGTAGTCGGCGTGCACGGTGTCGCCGCGTTCGACCCACATCGGGCGGGTGAACGAGCCGGCGAGGATGATCTCGCCGGCGTCGAGTCTCGTGCCGTGGTGCGCGAGCTTGTTCGCCAGCCACGAGACGCCGGCGGCGGGATGGTCGAGCACGGCAGCGGCGACGCCCGACTCCTCGATCGTCTCGTTGCGGTAGAGCAGGGCGGAGACCCAGCGCAGGTCGACCGCATCCACCGCCACGGGCCGGCCGCCGACGACCATGCCGCCCATCGCCGCGTTGTCGGAGATGGTGTCGACGATGGTGCGGCCCGCCATCTCGATGCGCGAGCTCAGGATCTCGAGCGCGGGCACGACGTACTTGGTGGCGTCGAGCACGTCGAACAGGGTGCAGTCAGGGCCGGTGAGCGGCTCGCCGAGCACGAAGGCCAGTTCGACCTCGATGCGCACGTTCGAGTACGCGTCGAAGGGGATGACCGCGCCGGTGGCGAAGACCATGTCGTCGAAGATGATGCCGTAGTCGGGTTCGGAGATCCCGGTCGCCTGCTGCATGACTTTGGAGGTGAGGCCGATCTTGTGGCCGACCAGGCGGCGCCCGTCGGCCTGGCCTCGCTCCTTCCAGAGGTTCTGCACCGCGTAGGAGTCGTCGATGGTCATCTCGGGATGCCGGGCGGTGAGCAGGGGGATCGTCGTGCGTTCCCGCTCGGCGTCGGCCAGTTCATCCGCGATGGACCGGATGATCGAGTCTTCGAGCAACGTTGGTCACCTTTTTCGTCGTCGGCGGAAGTTCCACCCGGTCGAATCGTATATCATCCCGTACATCTTGGCGATTACCGGTTTCCGCGCCTTTCGTGCGACGCTCATCCGGTCGTTATTCTCCACTAGTTGTTTTTCTTGTCAACAACTGTAGAATTACCGCCACGACACAGCGATGTGTAGCCAACCTCGGTTGACGACAGAACCACGAGTGCTGTGTCGACGCCCTGCAGCGTGCGTGTCAAGATCCACCCCTTGCCCTGCCAATCGAGAGAAGAAGACATGAAGAAAGCAATGGCTGCGATGGCTCTGGCCGTCGCGACAGCGCTCGCGCTGACAGCCTGCGGCTCGGGAGGCGACACCACAGCGTCCTCCGGCGCCGGTGCCTCCGGTGGTCCGCTCAACCTCGGCGAGTTCGCCGACGTCACCTCGTGGGACCCGTCGCTGGCCGACATCGGCTTCGACGGGCCGTACCTCTCCGCGATCTACGACCCGCTGCTCGCCGTGGACGGCGACGGAAAGCCGACGCCCGCTCTGGCGACGGAATGGAAGGTCTCCGACGACTTCCTCAAGGTGACGCTCACCCTGCGCACCGGCGTGAAGTTCAGCGACGGCGAGAAGTTCGACGCCGACGCCGCCGTCACCAGCCTCGACTATCTCAAGAAGGGTGCGCGCTCCGGCGAGGCATACCTCAACGTCGAGAAGTTCGTGGCCGTCGACGACAAGACGGTCGAGATCGACCTGACCAAGCGCGACGACACCCTCCTCTACTTCATGGGTCTCGGCCGCAGTTACATGATGGCGCCCAGGGCGATCGCCGACGGCTCGCTGGCGAAGACCCCTGTCGGATCGGGGCCGTACACGCTCGGTTCCTCGAGCGTCGCAGGCTCCGAGTACCACTTCGACAAGGTCAAGAACCACTGGGACGCCAAGCAGTTCCCGTTCGATCCGCTGGCGATCTATCCGATCCAGGACGGCACAGCGCGCGACAACGCGATGGCCTCCGGTCAGATCAACGTGAACTACGCCGACGACACCGCGCTCAAACAGGCCAAGGAGAACGGCTGGAACACCGCGGCCAAGGTCTCCGGCTGGGTGGGACTCCAGTTCACCGACCGCGCGGGCGAGAAGTTCAAGCCGCTCGGAGACGAGAAGGTGCGACAGGCGCTGAACGACGCGTTCGACGGTTCGAGCATCCTGAAATCCGTCGGCTCCGGCGCCGGCGTCGCGACGAACCAGGTGTTCCCCTCGGGGATGCCGGGCAACCTGACCTCGCTGAACGACAAGTACAAGACCAGCATCACCAAGGCGAAGTCGCTGCTGGCGGAGGCGGGCTACGCCGACGGCTTCGACCTGCACATGCCGATGTCGCAGGTCTTCCAGGTCTGGCAGCCCGCGGTCGACCAGGTCTTCAAGGATCTCGGCATCACGGTCACCTGGGACGACATGCAGTACATGGACTACCAGAAGAACGCTCCGACGTACCCGATGTTCGTCGCGTTCATCTCGATGGACTCGAACCCGGTCGCGACCGTCGAACGTCAGATCAGCAACCCGCAGTGGTACAACCCGACACCGCAGACGGACAAGTTCCCGGATGTGGCGGCCCAGGTGACCAAGGTGCTGGCCGCCGACCCGAAAGACCAGGTGAAGGAGATCGAGAAGCTCAACACCCTCGTCACCGACAAGGCGTGGTTCTCGGTCTGGTACCAAGCGAACAACAGCTACGTCTCGACCTCGAACATCGAGATCACGCCGGTCACCGGAATGATGTACCCGACACTGCGCCAGATCGCGGTGAAGGGCTAGACCCCACCCTCGGCCGGGCCGCGGTGACACCATCCCGCGGCCCGGTCGCCATCCTCGTCACCGACAGGGAACTCTCATGATCAAGTTCACGGCCAAGAGACTCATCTCGGGGTTGATCCTGCTCCTGGCAGTGGTTACCGGCACGTTCTTCCTCGCCCATCTCGCCATCGGCGATCCCACGGCCGGCCTGCTCGGCACGTCGGCGACGCCGGCCCAGCAGGCCGCGCTGGCCGCGAAGATCGGGGTCGACCGTCCGTTGCTCGTGCAGTTCTGGGACTGGGCGTCGCACGCGATCGTCGGCGACTTCGGCACCTCGTGGCGCAACTTCCAGCCCGTCGGGGCGCAGATCGCGATCAAACTGCCGGTGACCCTGTCCGTCGTGACGGCCGCCACCCTGCTGTCGGCGGTGTTCGGCGCCGTGTTCGGCGTGCTGGCCGGGCTGCGACCCGGGTCGGTGCTCGACAAGGTCATCAAGGCGGCGTCGGTCATCCTGTTCGCGCTCCCCGGCTTCTGGGTGAGCCTCGTGCTGGTGATCTGGTTCGCCGTCAACCTCAAATGGTTCCCGGCCGTCGGCTACGTGCAGCCGACCGTGAGCGTCGACGGGTGGCTGCGCTCGATCACGCTCCCGTCGATCGCGCTGGCCGTCGGTGCGATCGTCATGATCGCCGAACAGCTCCGCAACGGGATCATCACCGCGAACAACCAGGACTACGTGCGCACCCTCCGCAGCCGGGGCCTCTCGCAGCCCCGTGTGGTGCTGCACCTGCTTCGCAACGCCGCTCCCGCATCCCTCACCGTTCTCGCCCTGATGTTCGTCGGGCTGCTGGGCGGGGCGATCGTGGTCGAGCAGATCTTCAGCCTGCCGGGCATCGGAGCGCTCACGAGCGGTTCGTCGCAGAACGGCGACATCCCCATCCTGCTCGGCATCACCGTCGTCACCGTCGCCTTCGTGGTGATCGTGAACTTTCTGCTCGACGTGGTGCTCGGCTGGGTCAACCCGAAGGCGCGTGTGCAATGACGACAGCGACCCCTGTGACCATCGACCCCCGGCTCGCCCGCCGCGGCAACACCTTCGCGCGGTTCGTGCGCAGGCCCGCCGGTGCGATCTCCCTGGGCTTCTTCGTGCTGATCCTGCTGGTGGCGGTCTTCGCGCCCCTGCTCGCGCCGCGCGACCCGAACTTCGTCGACTTCGCCCTCACCAAGGCCCCGCCGAGCGCGGCACACCCGCTCGGCGGCGACAGCGCGGGCCGGGATGTGCTCTCGCGCCTGATCTGGGGAACCCAGTCGACACTGTGGGGAGCGTTCGTCACGATCGTGGTGGCCGTGATCGCCGGTGTTCCCGCGGGACTCGCCGCCGGCTACTTCGGGCGCGGATTCGACCGCTCGGCCACCTGGGTGAGCGACGCGCTGCAGGCGGTGCCGGGAATGATCGTGCTGCTCATCGTCGCCGCCGGAACACGCAACGACTTCACCATCCTCATGGCGACGCTCGGCGTCTTCATGGCGCCCGGCTACTTCCGGCTCACCCGCTCCACGGTGATGGCGGTGCGTAACGAGGCCTACGTCGACGCGGCCAAGGTCTCCGGGCTCGGCACGGCGCGCATCCTCTCCCGCCATGTCGTCAAGGCCGTCTACGCGCCGGTCGTCATCCAGACGGCGCTCACCGCCGGAATGGCGATGGGGATGCAGGCCGGCCTCCAGTTCCTCGGCATCGGCGGGGCGAAGACGCCCGGCTGGGGCGCGATGATGAACGAGGGCTTCCGCACGATGCTCACGAACCCGCTGCTGCTGCTCTGGCCGTCGCTCGCCCTCGGGATCTCGATCGCGGCACTGGCTGTGATGGGGTCGACGCTCGCGGATGTGATCAGCGTGCGAACGCCGGTCGCCCGGCCGAAGCGGCGCTCAGCGCCGAGCGTGAAGCGTGCGGCCGGCGCCGAGCCGGCCGTGGTCACGACGTCGACAGGGGCCGTCGTCCATAAGTCGGGTGACTCCGCGGTGCAACTGCAGAACCTGCGGGTGAGCTACGGCGACACGGAGGTTGTGCACGG
Organism: Leifsonia sp. NPDC058292; assembly: GCF_042880955.1. Lineage (NCBI taxonomy): Bacteria > Bacillati > Actinomycetota > Actinomycetes > Micrococcales > Microbacteriaceae > Leifsonia > Leifsonia sp. NPDC058292. The sequence continues at coordinate 1,650 of NZ_JBHVYL010000061.1, read as the reverse complement.
GATCACGCTCGACGTTGCGCCGGGGGAGGTGCTCGGCATCGTCGGCGAGTCCGGGTCGGGCAAGTCGCAGACCGTCTTCTCCATCCTCGATCTGCTGCCCGCCGGCGGCACCTACAGCGCTGACGCGCTCTGGGTCGGCGGGCGTGACGTGACCCGCCTGAACCACAAGGAGCGCACCGGACTGCTCGGCACCGAGGTCGGGTACATCCCGCAAGAGCCGATGTCGAACCTCGACCCGTCGTTCACGATCGGCCACCAGCTGATGGAGCCGCTGCGCTCGGTGCACAAGCTGTCGAAGTCCGCCGCCCGCGCCCGAGCGCTGGACATGCTCGCCAAGGTCGGCATCGTCGACCCCGCCAGGGTGATGCGGTCGTATCCGCACCAGCTCTCCGGCGGGATGGCCCAGCGCGTGCTCATCGCCGGCGCGGTCGTCGGGAAGCCTGCCGTGCTCGTGGCCGATGAGCCGACCACCGCGCTCGACGTGACGGTGCAGGCCGAGGTGCTGGAGCTGCTGCGCGAACTGCAGCAGGAGTACCGGATGGCCCTCATCATCGTCACGCACAACTTCGGCGTGGTCGCCGACATCTGCGACCGCGTCGTCGTGATGAAGCACGGCGACATCGTCGAAGTCGGCGACGTCGACAGGATCTTCACCCGGGCGGAGGACGAGTACACCCGAGACCTGATCGCAGCCTCGCTCGACGGAGCCGAGAGCCGCGCGCGGCTCGACGAGCTCGAACGGGCCGAACCCGACCGGAAGGCGGTGCTGGCATGACCGCATCGAACGCACCGCTGCTGTCCGCCCGCGACGTCGTGGTCGACTACGGCGCCCGCAAGAAGAACTCGTTCCGTGCGCTGAACGAGGTGTCGATCGAGGTCGGGGCCGGCGAATGCGTCGGGCTCGTGGGCGAGAGCGGGTCGGGCAAGTCGACACTCGGCAAGGCCATCCTCGGACTGGTGCCGGTGACGAGCGGAACGATCCGGTTCGACGGCGAAGACATCACCCGCGCCACGGGCGCGCAACGTCGGGCATTGGCGTCGAGCATCCAGGTGGTGTTCCAAGATCCGTACGGTTCGCTGAACCCGGCGATGACCATCGGTGACATCCTCGCGGAGCCGCTCACCGCATCCGGGGCCGGTCGCAAGGAGGCCCGCGCCGCGGTGGCCGACATGCTCGACAGGGTGCGACTGCCGAAGACGGTCGTCGGCCGCTACCCCAGCGAGTTCTCGGGCGGCCAGCGGCAACGCATCGCCATCGCCCGGGCGCTCGTGAGGCGCCCGCGGCTGATCGTCTGCGACGAGCCGGTGAGCGCCCTCGACCTGACGACGCAGGCGACGATCATGGACCTGTTCATCGAGCTCCAGCGCGACACGGGAGTGTCGTACCTGTTCGTGTCGCACGACCTCGGCGTGGTGCGCCGCATCTGCCATCGCGTTGCGGTGATGTACCGCGGCGAGATCGTCGAGACCGGGGAGGGCGAGCAGATCACGCGCGACCCCCAGCACCCGTACAGTAAGCGACTGCTCATGGCGTCGCCGGTGGCGGACCCTGCCCGACAGGCGGCGCGGCGGGAGGCGTGGCTGAAGCTGCGCGAGCCCGTTCACTGATCGAGGGGTCCCGACTCGCCGTTACGTGGGTGCAGGTAGCGG
>NZ_JBHVYL010000060.1:0-12155 GCF_042880955.1 Leifsonia sp. NPDC058292 | reverse complement strand
GAGCCTCGGTGGGGGCGGCTCCGCCGCGTCTGGCAAGAATGAGGCCCCCGTCGAGAAGGCTTCGTTCGACAGCGTGCGCCGTGTTCTCGCTGCGATCCCCCGGCCGCTGGCCGACCGCCTCGAGAAGGAATGGCCGCAGGGGCTCCCCACCGACATCACCGAAGCGATCAGCCGCGTGATCGTCGACGAGCAGCGCACTGCCGAACAGGCCGCGGACCGGATCGCGCGTCGCTGGCTGGCGTTCGGTTACGACGACGACGCGAACTCCCAGGACGGCCGTGGCATCGATGCGCCGCTCGGGATGCTCTTGGAGCTGCTGTCGCCGTCGAAGTGCTGGGCCAACGACGCCCGCTGCGAGGACGGCCTGAACATCGACTCGGGCGTTGTCTGCGCGCGGTGCGAGGATGAGCGGGAGGACCGGCGCAGGGCGCAGGAGAGCGCTCAGGACGGGCCCTCCGGCCATCCCGTGGCAGAGGCGCCGGCGACGGCCGAGACCCCGACGTACACGGCCCCTGCCTACGTTCCGATGGCCCGTGAGGACGGGAAGTCGTACGGCGTGAACGTGGACCTGGCTCGGGAAGCCCGCCAGGCGGTGCTGGACAGCAAGTCGAGGGTGCGGCGGTGAGGCGGGGTGACTGTCCTCCCGGCAAATGAGGACAGGCGCCCCGTACCTCGTCGCGTGCGGGGCCCGTGCTGCGATCCGGGCCCCGCCGAGGACAGCCGTCCGGTGCTCGCTGTGCATCGACGTCGGCATGCGCATGGGAGCAGCCCCCGAGATGGCAGAGGTGATCGTCCGGCTTACTTCGATCCTCCGCCGCAACCCGCACTCGGACTTTCACAGCCCGTGAAAGACGCACCACCACAAACCGTGATCAACTGCCGTGAACAGGCAACCTGCCTCACCGGGCACGCTCGCTCACCCGCACCCGGCGTGCGTACGCTGAGGGCCTGCCGACAACGACTGGGGGACCTCCATGCACCCGTCTGACGAGCACGCTGGACGGCGCATCGCCGACCTACGAAAGATCAACGGAATGACGCAGGTCGGACTCGCCGAAGCCACCAGCTTCAGCGTCTCCCTCATCGCTCAAGTCGAGACCGGGAAGAAGCCCGCGTCCGCCGCACTTGTCGCCGCCGTCGCCCGAGCCCTCCACGTCGACATCGGCACCATCTCCGGGCAGCCTTACCAGGCCGAGCTACGGGCCGACCACCTCGAGCAGCTGATCGACCCGATCCGCGAAGGCCTCGACTGGTACGACATAGGGCCCGCCGATCCGCAGCTCCGTCCCCGCCCGACGGAGACACTGGCCGCGGTCGCCGACGACATGTGCGCCAAGGTCCGCGCCGGCCAGCTCCGCTCTGTTGCCGAGCTCCTGCCGTCCGTCATGGAGGAAGCCACCGCGGCCGCGTACATCGAGGGCACCAGCGAGGCTTGGGGCGTTCTCGGAACCGTGTACCGCAACGCGTACGACGTCTCCACCAAGCTCGGCTACCAGGACCTCTCAGCGATTGCCCTGGACCGCATGGACTGGGCCGGGCAGCGCGCCTCCGATCCCGTCCTGTCGGCGCTCCGCCAGTACATGCGCGCCCTCGTCCACCTTCGTACGGGCAAGTACGCGATGGGCGGACGTCTCATCGAAGCCGGGCAGCGGCTCCTTGAGCAGGCTCCCGAAGGAACCGAGCGCACTGCCATTAGCGGTCAGCTCCACCTCGGCTCATCGGTCATCGCCGCCCGCAACGGAGACCGCGACACCACCCTCGGCCACCTGGACCAGGCCCACCTGGCAGCCTCCCGCACCGGCGAGGTGCCGAAGATGCGCTGGGTGTCGTTCGGGCCGACCAACGTGGCCGCGCACCGCGTGTCCGCGCTCGCCGAGCTGAAGGACTACCGCGGCGCCGTCCAGGCCGCCGACAAGATGCGGATCCCCGCCGGATGGCCGCCCTCGCGTACAGGCCGGCACATGGTGGAGGTCGCGAACGCTCAGCTGTGGATCGGGCAGAACGAGGCCTCGTTCAAGTCCCTGCTGGTCGCCCGGAAGGTCGCGCCGCAGCAGACCAGGTACGACTTCACCGTCCGTGAAACGGTCGCCGCGCTGGTCCGGGCGCAGCGGTCTACGCCGGACACGGTGGCCAACTTGGCACAGTGGGTGGGTATTTGATTGCCGTTTTCCGATCCCCGGATCCGCTCTAGATCGCGTCAACGCCCCACTGGCCAGGAGCCGGTGGGGCGTTCGCGTTGCGCCATTCGAACCTTGCTACCCCATTGCGGCGCCATGAGTTATGACTTAGGGTTCAATGCGTGGCCGGACAAGCCTTTGCCGGTGCACTCGCCGGCCACGCCCCCACCCTGCAACCCGCAAGAAGCAGGGCTGGACGCCCACTGCACCACGCCCCAACCCCTCATGGAAGGCGAATCTTCGTCATGGCGCCCAGCCCTGTCCAAATCCAGCAGCTCGCCCTGTTCTTAGCCTGCCTCATCGCCGCCAAGGTCGATCCGACAACGCTCGCTGCCGCCACCGCGGCACTAAGCGCGGTGACGGCAGCTCAAAATCCACGATGACCCCACGAACGCCCCACCGGGCCCCAGCCAGTGGGGCGTTCGTGCACGTTCAGCCATGCCATTAAGGAGAATGCCCCCATGCGCCCCGCGACCACCACCCAGCCCTACCCCTCTGGCACTCAATGGACATTCACCGGCCGAGAATCCAGGTACACCGAGACCACGGAACTCACTCTCTACGCCGAGCCCGATTGCTCATCCATCACAGACGACTACCTGCCTGAAGAGATCAGTGCACCTGCGCTGTGGCGGATGTGGGTCGACAAGGTCGCCAACCTGGCGCACGAGAGTCACCCTCACCTGTACAAGCCGGGCGAGGTCACGATCCTGTGGACAGTCACTACACCGGCCGTCATGAACATTTTCGAGGCGGCACCGCACACCCGTCCGCTGCCGCAGGACCCGCAGTTGGTAAAGATGTTCGGTCCGTACGAGGAGGAGGACTTCCTCACCCACTACAGCACCCCTCGGCACGCGGTCACCGGGGAACGGATCAACTGGCTTCGGCTGCCCGTTATGGATCGCGGCTGGAACGCCACCACCATCAACAAGGGCGGCTTCATCCAGGAGGTGACCGGCTGGAAGCCCTCTCCCCTGCAGCCGACGATGGACATTGGGCAGATCGGTCGGGCGGCTGGCTTGTACGTCCCGAATCTCACGATCTAACTGTCGTTTCCGGAACGGAGAAGCATGACCACCGCCCCGCCCGACCTCCACGACCGTGCGGCCGCCATCCTCGGTACCAACGGAGGCGACATTCGCTGGCCCTACGGAATGAGTCCCGCCCAACGCAGCATCACCCGCGACGAATCGGCAGAGACCTACGCCGAACGCGTCCAGCAGCAGCAGGCCAAACAAGAAGCGATGGTGTCCTGGGCCGAGCAGTACGGCCTGAAGTACACCCCGCACGGCTGCTGTCCGGCCTGGCTTCGGGGCGCCGTCAACCGAAGGTGCCGTCCCTACCGCGAGCGAGCGGCCTGCACCCGCTACGCCAATGCATCCCTGGACCATGACTGGCTGGACCACGCTGTGGGCTGGCTGAAGGACGGCAAGCCGGCCGTCCTCACCTCCGCGCCGTACGGTCTCGAGCGCATCAGCGAGTTCGCCGAGAGGCTGGCCTACTGGACGCAGCAGGACCCGCTCCTGAAGGTCGTCACCGGCGGCGGTTGGTACAGCCCCGCCACCACACAAATCATCGTCTGGCGTACCGATCGCATCGAGGACGTGCAGCCCGCCACCCCGCCATGGGCCACCTGAACCCGCATTTCGCGGGACCCCATGAACCACAACAACGCCCCCACCGGCCGGAGCTGGTGGGGGCGTTGACGTGCTCCTGGTGGGCTCAGGCGCCTTCGTCGGCCTTCAGGGCCAGCGGCAGCGTCTCCCCGCCGCTCAGGATCGTCGCGCGGTCAGTCTTCGTACGGGGTCCACGGCGGAGCGTGCACCTCGCAGACCCCCGAGCAATGGGCGCACTCGAAGTCGTCCGGCATCCAGAAGCGGTTGTTCCAAAATCCGGTGCGCTCGCCCCACAACAGGTTCTCTTCGCCGCACCAGCCGCACGTGAGCACGAACCACACTCTGGATCCCTCTCCCCCTGCGCGCCCCGTACGCGCCTGCCTACAGGGTGCCCGGGATGGCCGTACGGCGACAACGGGCCCTTGCCGGGCGGGGCCCGGCGTCTCACGCGCTGCGACTATGCCCAGGCCAGTCCGGATCGTCCTGCGCGACCGGCAGTTCACCGTGGCCCTCATGCCACGCATTCACCCACCCACAGATCCCACAGGCATAGCGTCCGTTAAGTCCGGATACGACCGATCCGCACTGGCGGCAGTCGGTGGTGGTGATCTCCTGGCCGGCGAGGAAGGCAGCAGCAGCTTCCGCCGGACTGCCGGGCGCATCCTGCGCTTTCCGGGCGTGATCGGTGGGCCGGGTCTTCTTCTTCCTCGTCACGCAGCTGACCCTAGCCCTGGGGTGTTGGCGTTGCCGGAGATGGGGCCGCATTGCGGGCATGTCCAGGATCCGTTGGGGCCTTGTTGCGCGGTTCCGCCGCAGTTAGGGCAGTTCATGACGGTGTCCCCCTTGGGTGTTGTCGGCCTGACTCCTGAGGATCCTCCGGGTGTGCGGGCGGCGGTAGGGGTGTGCGGGGCGTGGCGCTCGTGTTGATCGTCGCCAACTGGCGATAGCTGGCACGCCCGCGAACCCGCCCCGGCTGTCAGTGCCCGCTGGCAGACTCCGCACCATGACGTCTCTCGGTGAGATCACAGTGACTGACTTGAACTCGTGGCAGGCCCGCGGGCTGCGCATCCTTTGCGAGCTGCAGGAGGGCGGGCTGAAGGCCGGCAGGTATCCGCTCGACTGGGCCGTCAACGCCAGCGGGGCACTGCGGGGGCAGGTGCACCGCTACGACCCAAAGCAGACCGACGAGGACCGGCGTGCGGTGTTCGACGAGTGGGTGCGTGTGCTGGCTGGTACGGCTCCACGGGAGGAGGAGCGGTGGAGCGGCGGCACGAGTCTGGTGTCTTTGTTCAAGGTGCCGACTGCCTCGGGTGAGGTGCGGGGGTCGATTGTTGTCGACTTTGATGAGCTGGTCGAGGAGTGAGGCGGGGCGTCTGAACTGGGCGTCGGTAGGGGTTGTTGGGCTTCCACCCGTGGGGTGGAGGCCCTTTTTTCGTGGGCGGGACCATGGGCAACCCATTGCGCCGCAATGGGTTATGAGTTAAGGTGGAGGCATCCCACCAAGGAGGACCCCATGACGGAACGCGCCCTCGCCCACAACGTGCAGGACACGCCGCACGCGGCGCTCCCCACCGTCTGGATCCTCACCACCGGCGAACTCTACGAAGGCGGCAACGGCACCATCAAAGGCGTCTACGCCTCGAAGGACCTCGCCAAAGACGACTTCCTCGAAGCCGTCCAGCACATCCCGTTCGACATCGACAACGCCTGGATGGACGACGCCCAGGCCGTACGCGTGGAAGGAGGCTGCGACTTCGTCAACCTCGCCCCGCACACCGTGAGGACACAGCGCGAACTCACCTAACCCCCACCCCCCACGCCGCCCCGGCCCACCCCCTTCCAGGGCCGGGGCAACATCAAACCGCAACCGGACCAGGCTGAACCCATGGATCCTTTCGCCCCGCTAGGCCGCTTCATCAACGACCAAGCCCAGCAGTGCACCTACTCGCCCGCCGACACCCCAAGCGCCGACTGCGGAGCCCCGGCCACCTGGCACATCCTGTGGAACGTCGACTGCGAAGTCAGCCTCGCCTGCGACCAGCACATGACCGTGGTCCGCTCCCGATACGTGTTCGTCGACTCCCACCGCATCGGCCCCGACTGCGCCATGCCGGGAGCTCTCTGGGATACCGCGGCCAAGCGCTGCATGTACCCCGACGAGCCAGTCGGCAGCACTGCGGCGGCCGAATTGCACACGCCCACTTGAGCCCCTGGGGCGGTGGTTCCGGCCGCCGCCCCACCCCCTTCCAGGGCCGGGGCGGACCCCTTCCCCAGCACTCGCCAGGACCTCCGAACCACCGAAAGAGGCGCCCCATGACCGCACTGCCAAGCCACCCCCTCGTCCTGGCCGACCTCACCGAAGGGAAGCGCACCATCGCCTGGGACCACCCCTCCACCTGCACAGACCACGCCAACTGCGAGATCGTCCGACGCCTCAAGAACGCCATCAACGGCGACTGGTTCGACCTCACCACCGAACTCACGCCCGGCATCTACATGGTCGGCGACTTCGGCTTCCACGGGATCACGTTCGTCGACGATGACGACCGCACGTTCGACACCGAGGCAGACATCCGGCCCGTCACCCGACACGGCCTCAACCTGCCCGCCGGCGGCATCGTCCCGTTCGGATGCGCTTGGTGTGGCACCCCGAAGCGCCAGCACGGCCGCCGCTGGGACCAGGCCAAGGGCATGCACTCGTGGGAGCAGCCGTCCCAGGAACAGACGTGGCTGCGGATGCTGGCCCGCCGCGCTACCCGCCAGTCTCCCCGTCGCCAGACCCTGACCGCCGCCTGACCCCCCTTCCCGACCGCAGGGAACACCCCGCCCAAACGGCGAGAGCCTGAACCCACGCCCTCTTCCCAGGAGCCGCCCCATGCCCGAGCCGTACTACCAAGACGACCAAGTCACGCTGCTCCTCGGAGACGCCCTGGACCAACTCCGAACCCTGCCCGACGGATCCGTCGACTGCGTTGTGACGTCGCCCCCGTATTTCGCGCTTCGCGATTACGGCACGGCCGGCCAGTACGGGCTGGAGGCGACGCCCGCCGAGTACGTCGAGACGATGCGCGCCCTGTTCACCGAAGCCCGCCGCGTGCTCGCCGACGACGGGACCATGTGGATCAACCTCGGAGACAGCTACTCCGGGTCCTGGGGCAACCAGGGTCGCGGTGAGCCGCGGCCGATGAAGCAGGAAGTTCACGACGGCCGCTACCCCGCCAAGGAGACCCGCACCGGTTCCGTCCCGCCGGGAACGCCGCCCGCGAAGAACCTGCTCGGCGTCCCGTGGCGGGTGGCGTTCTCGCTGCAGGACGACGGCTGGATCTTGCGTAACGAGGTCATATGGCAGAAGCCGAACGCGATGCCCGAGTCCGTACGCGACCGTCTCAGCAGCAGGCACGAGCACCTGTTCCTATTCTCGAAGTCGCAGCGCTACCACTTTGACCTGGACGCCATTCGTGAGCCGTGGAAACCGGCCAGCGTAGATCATCACGAAAAGTACGGCGGCCGATATGACGCGCAATACGAGCCGCCCGGCATCAAGCACAGCGGATCGTCCAGCACCCTGCAATACGCAAAGGTGAACCCGCTTGGGCGCAACCCAGGCGACGTGTGGTCGATAACGACCAAGCCGTATCCGGGCGCGCATTTCGCGGTGTTCCCGATCGATCTGCCGCTGCGCTGCATCAAGGCCGGCTGCAAGCCCGGTGGGACCGTGCTGGACCCGTTCTCCGGCAGTGGCACCACCGGCGCCGCAGCTCGGGAGCTCGGCCGGAAGTACATCGGCATCGACCTCAACCCCGAGTACCACGACCTCGCGAAGGACCGCTTCGCGCAGGGCGTCCTCGACTTCGGCGGCGCCGCATGAGCGCCTCGTGACCACAGCAGCGCAGCGCCCGGGGCGAATCGGGGCGCTGCACGCCCCATCCTCTCGCACCGCCCAGGAGGCGACCATGACCGAACCGACCACAGCCGACCGGATCCGCGCCCTCACACTCCTCGAGGCCGCCGACCACCTTCGTGACGCGCACTTCCGCGACGGCATGAGCGTGTTGGAGATCGGCACAGCGCTGCGCAACACAGCCGACGACGCAGACCCGATGGTTGGCAGCCTCGCCCGTGACGGATACGGCCTCAACGAGATCGCCGCCATGCTCGCCGAGCCCGCCGTGCCGTCTGTGCCCGCCGACACCGACCTTCGCGAGCGGGTGGCTGCCGCCCTGTTCGAGTACAGCAACCCTGGCTTCCGCTGGATTGATGCCAGCCCGCATGACCGGGCCGCATTCAGCGACGACGCCAGCGCGTTCCTGGCCGTCCTCCCCGCGCCTGCCGACCGGGCCGCCGTGCTGCGGGAGGCCGCCGACCTGATCGAGGGACATGACTACGATCCGGGCGCAGTTGAGCCCGTGAACGTGTCCGCCTTCACCTTCGCCGAACTACTTCGCCGCGCGGCCGATGATGCGCAGCAGGACAGCGGAGCCGACGCCAGCGACCTGGCCATGGTGTGCCGTGAGTGCCTAGCCCCCGTGATCTGGGTTGACGGGGCGAACGGTGGTTGGTGGAACCACACCGTGCCCGCCGAGGACGGCCACAGCATCGTGCCGAAGCCCCTCCTGCGCACCGCGAGCCGCATGGCCGACGAGGCGCAGCAGGCTGACCGTGCCGACACCCTCGCGGGAGAACCGTTCGTCTACACGGACGCGGACGCCGCCCAACTCACCATCGCAGCCCACGACGACGGCGGCCGCCCCGTCGTGTCCGTGGTGGCCGACGAGGGCGTGTACGTCCTGCCCGAGGACATCGAACACGTCGTCGCAGCGCTCCGCGACGCACGCCGGAACGTCCAAGCGATGCACGACGAGGCGCTGCAGGCGGGAGAGAACCGATGAGCGTCGAAATGCTGCGGACGTACCGCTACCGGTGCGACGCCACCGGATGCCCTTCCGAGGCCCTCGCCGAAGAAGGTGCACCCGCCGACTGGACGGTGGTGTCCAGCATCGCGCACCATGTCAGGCCCCCGCTGCCGCCGTTGAAGTCGCCGCGCTCCCGGCTCCGCGCAACGAGCGCCGACGGTGCCCGCAGCCTGGGCCAGTTCAAGCTGCACCTGTGCCCCAACCACCCGGACGCCCTGGCCGGCCACCTGCCGCGCACCGACAACCTCGACCCCGCCGGAAAGACGCAGGTGAAGGTGTCCTGCTCTTGCGGCGCCAAGGTGGGATTCATGCTGGAGGACCCCCGGGAGGGCTGGCGCAGGCACTACGAAGAGGCCCGCCGCCTGACCGACGGAGCGCAGCAGGAGGTCGACCGTGCCTGAACCCACCTACAGCGACGACTTCTACGCCCACCTCCGCGACCGGGCCAACACTGTCGCCGCCGAACTCCACCGCCGCCTCACCCGCCTCCACGAACTCGGCACCGGCCCCGAGCGCCGCGACCCCGACGCCGAGCACGTCGTCCGCGGGGAAACCATCGGCCTGCGCAACGCCCTCGGCATCCTCCTCCAGCCTCCCGGCGGCAACCCGTCCCAGCGCTTCATCGAGCACGTCGGCGACAACTACTACCTGAATTGGATGAAGGAACAGAAGGATCAGTGTCCGTCCCGTGTCCATAGCCTCTGGTACCCCTGCCCCGACGACTGCACCAAGCCGCTGACCGACGAGACACAGCAGGCGAGGGAGGGCCGATGACCGACGACGGCACGCATCAGGGCAGCGGCCCCGCCAGCGGCCTCACCCTCCACCGCGGACTCCTCGAAAACTGCCCCGCCCCCGACTGCCAAGACCGCGCCGCCGAACAGGACGACGAGAGCAAGCCCTACTGCACCGGCTACCGCTGCCAGGACTGCGAGCCCGACGACGGCTGCTGCGAAGCGACCTGCGACTGCTGCCCCCGCGTCAACGAACACGACCTGTGCTCCCTCGCCCCCGGATCGGAGGAGGACTCCCAGTTCTGCCGCCAGCACGGTGAGGGTTGGCTGTCCCCGCTGAACTATCGGGCGCAGCGAATGTACGACATCCTCCGCAACGCCTGACAGGAGAACAAGACCATGCCCGAGCAGCAGGACGACGACGTCGAGCCGGAGCTGACCGAGGTACAGAAGGCGTACAACGTCGCCAAGTACGAACTGTTCGGGCTCGCCGCCTACGGACACTGCACCTACACCAATGGCGAGCTGCTCACCGACGAGGGCAAGCGGCGGCAGCAGGACTACAACGACCGCATCACCGCCGCCCAGGCCCGGTTCGAAGCAGCCGCCCTCCGGAAGTCCGCCGAGTTCTTCCAGGGCGTCCTGGACGCCGTGCAGGCACCGCAGGAGGACCCCCGGTACTGGACCGCCGTGCACCACATGGTCCAGGGCCTCCAAGGCCAGGCCGCAGACATCCTGGAGGGGAAGTGACCGACTCAAGCCTTACGGACCGGATCGAGAAGGTCATCGGCCCCACCATGCTGCTCGGACTCCAGGACGCCGAACTGCACGACGAACCCGGCACACAGCGCATCCGTGAATGGGTCACCTGGATCGCGGGCGCCATCGCCCCAATCGTCACGACCGAAGCGGAAGCCGAACTCGAGCGCATCCGGGCCGCCGTCACCGAAGGCAAGTACCGCGATCTCGGCCGCCCCCTCACCACATCCGACATCCAGGTCGCCCACGACATCACCCGCAAGGCGCTCGCCGAAGCCCTGGACGCGGGCCTGCACCTGAACTGGTCGCAGCTCGTTGCCGAGGCGCAGCGCTGCCACGCAGCGAACGCGGCATGGAAGGCGGACGTCGACCGCGTCCGCGAACTGCACGTCCGCAACCGTCACACCGGATCCTGCGAGCACTGCTCCGCCGGCGACTACCCGGACTACGACGTCCCCTGGCCCTGCCCCACCATCGAAGCCCTCAACGGCAGGGAGAGCTGACCGTGGGAGCAGCCCTGCACCTCGCGCATGTCCAGCAGACGCCAACCCGAAAGCGGAAAAGGAAGGGCGGCGGCAGCGGCGGCGGAGACGACTACGACGCCCTCATAGCCCGCGTCTACCAGGACCAGCGCATGACGCCCGAGGCCCGGGAACTGATCCTCCTCCTCGCCTGGCTCAGCGCCCGCGACCCGAACCGGTACGACACCGACGGGAACCTCATCAGCTGGAGGAAGCGCGCCTCAAAGATCCTCGGCGAGTACGGTCCCGGCCAGCGCAAAGCATCCCGCCTGGCAGACCTGCTGTACGCCGACCGCCCCCGCTACGAGGTTGAGCGCGACGGATGGGAGCAGCGACACTGCGCAGCACCCATGATCCGGCGGGCCGGCCTGTGCGGCCAGCCTGGCGTCGATCACGACTACACCGTCGACCAGGACACCGGGTGGCGGACAGCAGTCTGGTACTGCCGCCGTCACGAGGCGTGGGGCCGCGACCTACGCACGCAGCGTCTCGCCAACCCCGGCCCGGAGCCCATCCCGAACGCGGGCGGACTCGTCACCTCGTACCTGATGGCTGAAGGGCAGGAGCAGGCGTGGGCCCGCTTGTACAAGGAGGCCGCCGCATGGAACTACGACCGGAGCTGGGAGCCACCGAAGACGTACGGCGTCGTGGCTGACAACTGGCCCGTTCCTGGCAGTGACCCAGTGCCGACGCGTGCTCGGCTTCGACTGGTCATCGGCGGCGGCCTGGAGGACGAGTGACGGATCTGCTGGCCCGTATCACCGACACGCGGAAGGCCCTCGAGAAGGCCGCACCCGCCCCTCTCCCGGGCCAGCAGGCCATACCCGTCGCCACGATCGCCGACCACCACTACGAAGGCCGTGGCGGGCCCTGTGAGGCCGAATGGTTCACCGTCCCGTGCGGAAAGCACCGCGACGCCCACGAGTACATCGGAGTTGAGGACGCATGACCACCGACGACCAGCCGCCCGTAGACGATGCGCCAGAGCCGACGCGGGAGGAACGCATCGAGGCCCTCGCGGCAACTCTCTGCGGCATCTACCACTGCGGTGACACCATGGACGAGCTCGAGGAAGAAGACCCCGAGCAGGCACGCACGCACCGGAGAGCGGCCCGGCGCCTGCTGAAGTGGTTGGAGAAGGCGCCCGAAGACGAGTTGAGGGACGAGTGGCGGCGCGGCTACGACCGCGGCAAGGAACGGCAGAAGCAGCGCACCGCCAGGGACTTCGAGCGACTCGAGGCTGAGGTTGCCGAGCTGCGTCAGGACCGCGACCCCGAAGGCCTGCGCTCCCGCATCCGGGACCTCGAGTACGTTGCCCGCGGCTACTCCCGCATCGTCACCGGCGGATCAGACCTCCGCAGCGACCTCGCGGACGCTTTGAAGCGTCTCGCCGAGGCCCAGCGGGAGCTCGCCGAGCTGAAGGGCGTGCAGC
>NZ_JBHVYL010000059.1:0-12344 GCF_042880955.1 Leifsonia sp. NPDC058292 | reverse complement strand
ACCGCGGCCCACCTCTTTTTGTCGTTACGTCGGGCTGACAGGATTTGAACCTGCGACCCCTTGACCCCCAGTCAAGTGCGCTACCAAGCTGCGCCACAGCCCGATGCTGCTTCGAGGGTGGAGCCCCAAAGCAACTTGACCATACTAGCGTGTCCGCGCGGGAGCGAATGCCACCGGGCTACTCGTAGACCAGCTCGCGCACCTCGACGCCGTAGCCGGCGAGGGAGACCGAGGATACCGCATCCCCTGCCAGCGTCTGCAGGGAGCCGCCGACGACCTGCGGGGTGACGGTAGCGGGCGAGGGATGCTGTGAGACGAAGAAGACGAAACGGCGGCCGTCGACGTGCACCAGGGTGTCCGTGAACACGAGCGGGTCGTCGAGCAGCACGTCGCGTTCGACATCGGCGACAACGGCGAGCGCGTCGTAGAGGCGCCAGGTCTCTTCGGGGTTCACACGGGGCTGGGCGGAGGCGAAGTACTCGAGCGGATACGTCGAGAGCACGGCGCGGCCGGCGCCGTGGGGCTGCGAGACGATGACGGGGCGGTCGTGCGCGTCCACGGCGATCACGGTGCCGGTGGTGGCGGAGACGGGGAGGAACGACCGGGAGTGCTCGTTGCCCGCGGCCCGAAAGCGAAGCGTGTCGCCCGCGGCGAGCGAGCCGAAGGGTTCGAGAAAGCGCACGACGACCTCGTCGTCGAGAACGGGGGCGACCAGGCCGTAGTCCGACTCGTGGGTCACGCCGAAGAGCTCGTCGGTGTAAGCCCACCAGGGGCCGCGCTGCACACCGAGGTCGCCGACACCGTACGAGACGTAGACGGTGGCGCCGCCCTCGGCGAGAGACCGCAGCTGCGTCCAGGTGGGCCCGCAGAGCTGCTTCACCGAGGGGACGAGGTAGAGCCCGTATCCGGCGGGCACTCCTCCGTCTTCGGCCTCCCGCACGACGGCGACAGGAAGGTGCGCTTCGTGAGCGGCGACGTAGGCCTGCTCGCCGACGGCGACGATGAACGCACGCTCGGCCTCCTGGGTGAACGGGTAGTCGGCGGCGAGATGCGATGGAACGACGAGGGCCGCATCCACGGCCGAGCGCGAGACGGAGGCGACGTCGACGGCGGTCAGAGTGGATGCGAAACCTGCCAGTTCGAGCAGCGGCGGCTTGGGGGCGCCGGTCGAGTCGGTGATGCCGAAATGCATCTCGAACGGGTGGTGGGTGTACGGCCGCTGCTCGACGAGGTCGTCGTAGTCGGTGTTGTTCCAGGCGATCCAGCCGGTGGCGCCGGCGAGCAGCGTGTTGTAGAGCAGCTGCCGATAGTACGAAGCGGCGCCGGAGGGCGAGACGAAGTCGCTCGTCACCCCGAACTCCTCCATGATCACGGGCAGCCGGGCAACGTGACAGAGCTCGGCGATGTAAGCGGCCTTGAGGTGCTGGCGGATCTGGTCGCTCTCCATCCGGTAGACGTGGGGGCCGACGAAGTCGGTGAACGCGGCGAGATCCACCGACGAGAAACCGTTGTCGTGCCCGGTGGTCTCGATGCCCCAGGCGCCGTCGCCGACGGAGACGGGCTGCGTTCCGCCGCCGGCGCGCACGGCATCCACGAGCAGGGAGGCCCAAGCCTCGACGATGGGCCGGGGCGCCTCGCCGCCGTAGATGGGCACTTCGTTGGTCAGCAGCCAACCCGAGACGGCGGGATGCGCGGCGAATCTGGCGGTGAGCTCGCGCACGTACCAGGCCTGCCGGCCGACGAACCAGATGTCGCTGTACAGGTCACGGCCGTCGCGCCAGACGGGGTCCCAGTTCTCGCCCGACATGTGCCCGACGAGAAACGTGGGGACGGACGTCATGCCGAGTTCCTCGTGCGCATCCAGAAAGTCGGTGAAGTTCGCGACGCACTGCTCGTCGAGCGTGTCAGGGGTCGGCTGGAAGTCCGGCCAGTAGAAGAACGAGCGCGTCATGGTGAGCCCGTGCTCGGCGAGAACGGCCAGCTCCTGCCGCACGATCGTGGGGTCGTAGCGGGTCCACATGAGCGGGCCGCCGCTGCGCGACCAGAAGTTGGCGCCGAGCCAGACCGTGGGCATGCCTTCGACGGAGAGCAGGGAAGAATGACGCTCCATGATCGCCTTTCAATCGGAACGGAACCGGGTTCGAGCCACGGCGGCGCGCGCCTACTTCACGGCGCCCGCGGTCAGCCCGGCCACGAACGAACGCTGCAGCAGCAGGAACGCGACCACCACGGGGATGCTCACCACGAGCGACGCGGCCATGATCTGGTTCCAGTAGACGTTGGTCTGCGTCGAATACAGCTGCAACCCGACGGCAAGGGTGCGGTTCTCGTTCGTCGTCATCACGGATGCGAAGAGCACCTCACCCCAACTGGTCATGAAGGAGTAGATCGCCACAGCGATGAGGCCGGGTTTGGCGGCGGGCAGCACGACGTGCCAGAGCGCGCCCATCGGCCCGCTGCCATCCACCATCGCCGCTTCGTCGAGGTCGCGCGGGATGCCGTCGAAGTAGCCGGCGAGCATCCAGATCGAGAAGGGCAGAGCGAACGTGAGGTAGGTGATCACGAGACCGAACCGGGTGCCGACGAGCTGGATGCCGACCGCCTGGTTGATGTTCACGAAGATCAGGAACAGCGGGAGGAGGAACAGCACGCCGGGGAACATCTGCGTCGAGAGCACGGTGGTGGTGAACACGGTGCGCCCTTTGAAGCGGTACCGAGACACGGCGTAAGCGGCGAACACGGCGATCACCAGGCTGAGGATGGTGGCGGAGCCGGCGACGATCAGGCTGTTCACGAAGTACGACGCGAGCGGCACCGTCGACCACATGTCGATGAACGGCTGGAACGTGATCTGCGACGGCCACCAGGTGAACGCGCCCTGCACATCCGGCAGCGACTTCATCGACGAGGTGACCATCACGTAGATCGGCACGACGGTGAAGATCGTGAGCAGTGTCAGCACGACGATGCGGAACGCCTTGGAAGGGGTTGTTTCACGCACGACGCGACCTCCGGTTGATGACCAGCAGATAGATGCCGGTGACGATGAGCAGGAAGATCAGCAGCAGAACGCTCATCGCGGCTCCAGAGCCGAAGTTCCAGGTGAGGAACGAGGCGTTGTAGATGTGGAACGAGATGAGATCGCCCGCTGCCGGTTGGGCGTTGCCGAACAGCACGAACGGAGTGTTGAAGTCGTTGAACGTCCAGAGGAACATCACCAGCAGCAGCACGGTGTTCACCGGGCGCAGCATGGGAAGGGTGATGGCGGCCCACTGACGCAGCGGCTTGGCGCCGTCGACGGCAGAAGCCTCGTAGACCTCCTCGGGGATGCTCTGCAGCCCGGCCATCAGCATGAGGAAGGCGAACGGCCACAGCCGCCAGATGGCCACGATCACGATCGACCAGAACGCGTTCCCGCCGATCAGCCAGAACGGCTTGTCGCCGCTGATGCCGAGATTGTCGTAGAGGAAGTGGTTGACCGCTCCGGTGTCTTTCTGCAGCATGAACTTCCAGGCGATGATGCCGGCGTACATGGGCAGTGCGTAAGGCACCAGGAAGAGGGTGCGGAAGAAGCCGCGCCCCCAGAACCGGCGCTGCAAAGCGACGGCCGCGGCCATCCCGAGGCTCCAGGAGATGCCGACCACGAGCAGCGTGAACGCGCACGTGATGGCGAAGGAGCGCAGCAGGCCGGCGCCGATGGCCTGGTTGAAGTCGAGCGCGATGGCGTAGTTCTTGAAGCCCACGAACGGGGCGGCGCTCCAGTTCGCGATGTAGAACTTCGTGAGCTGCACGAAGCTGATCCAGATGCCCGTGAGCATCGGGATGACGTGGATGATGATCTCGAAGATGATCGCGGGGGCGAGCAGCGCCAGAGGCAGCCACCAGCCCTTCTGACGCTTGCGCCGCTTGGGCGGCGCGGCCGCAGCCACCGTTTCGCGCCCTGCGATGATGCGGGCGTCGCGGGGGTTGTCAGCGGATGTCGTCGTCGACATGGTGACCCCTGTCTGGTCTGGATGATCGTGGTGGAGAGAGGCGGCCCGCGGCGCTCAGGTCGCGGACCGCCTCTTCCGGATGGAGCGGGAGGGCTAGCCGCCCATGGACTGCTTGACCTGGTCTTGCGCGTCTTGCAGCGCCGACTTGACGTCGCTGGCGGAGACCGTTCCTCCGGTCGCGATCTTCGAGAACATGTCGTTCATCGCCTTGCCGACGGTGTTCTCGAACTGGTCTTCAGCCGGCACCAGAGGCAGAGGCTTCGACATCGTGTTGTAGATCTTCTGGAAGGTGGCTGCCTCTTCCGCGTTGTCGGTGAAGTTCGCCTTCGCACCGTCGAGCACGGGAAGGGTGGCGTACGGCTTGCCCAGGGTGGCCTGGGTGTCTTCGCTCGTCATGTACTTGACGAACTCGAGCGCCGCATCCTTGTTCTTCGTGTTCTTCATGATCGACAGGTTGATGCCGGCCACGTGGCTGGCGACGGCCTCGCCGCCCTTGGGCGCGGGGAACGGGACGACACCGTACGCGTCGGTCTTCATGCCGTTGGCGTTGATCGACGAGTCGGCGTTGTTCTGGCTGAGGATCATCGCGACCTTGCCGGTGGCGAAGTCGTTGACCGCCTGCACGCCGTTGTCGTACTGGGCGTTCGAGGTGTTGACGACCTTGTCGGTCTGCATGAGGTCGAGGTACCGCTTGATGCCGTCGACCGCACCGGAGGAGGTGAAGGTGGGGTTGCCGTCTTTGTCGAAGAACTCGGCGCCGTTCTGGGCTGCGTTGATGAACGCGAAGTGCGCGTTCTCGGTGTAGCTGCCGGCGGCGAGGGAGAAGCCGTACTTGCCTCCGGTGGTCAGCGCCTTCGCGTCGGTGACCAGCTCTTCCCAGGTGGTCGGCGGCTGCACGCCGGCCGCTGTGAACATCGCCTTGTTGTAGTACAGGCCGTAGGCGAGACCGTAGAGCGGAACGCTCGTCACGTCTTTGCCTGCGACACCACCGGTCTCGAGAGCCGTCTTGACGAACTTGTCCTTGCCGCCGATCGCCTTCATGGCGGCGTCATCGAACGGCATGAAAGCGCCGGTCGCCTGCAGGGAGGCGGCCCACGTGTTGCCGATGTTGAGCACATCCGGGCCCTGTCCGCTGGTGACGGCGGTCTGGATGCGCGTCTGCAGGTCGTTCCACCCGATGACCTCGAGCTTCACCTTCACGCCGGTCTTCTTGGTGAAGTCGTTCAGCACGGGGGTGAGCACCTGCTTGTCGTTGTCCAGGCTCGTGCCCTGGTTGCTCGCCCAGTAGGTGATCGTGGACCCGCTCGGCGAGTCTCCCGACCCTCCCGAGCCGCTGCACCCCGCGGCGACGAGCGCGACCGCAGCGGCGATCGCCCCCGCGAATATGGCGCGTTTTCTCATTAGTGACTCCCTTGTCTCTTGGTGGCGGGCCAAAGGCCGTGCCATCGACACTAACTTAACCGGTTCAGGAGTCAAGCGTATTGTGCACGGATGCCCGAACGCTCGTGGCCCGAACGACCAGTTCGCTGCGCTTCGCGGCGAGCTGCCCGGGCGTGAGGCCGGCGAGCAGGTCGAGCAGCAACCTCGTGGTGCGCCTCCCCTGCTCTTCCGGAAAGCGGGCGAGCGCTGTGATCGGCCGCCGGCCGAGCCGGCAGACGAAAGAGTCGTCCCAGCTGATCAGGGCGACATCTTCGCGGTGGGCCTGCTCGAGGGCTGCGGCGGCGCCGAGGGCGAGCATGTCGTTGGAGGTGATGATGGCGGTGACCGCGCTGTCGACGGCGAGCACCTCCTCCACGATGCGGTGGCCGGTCTCGGTCGTGTAGTCGGATGCGGCGAACCGGGCGCTCATGCCCGCCCGCCCCGCTTCGGCGGCGATCGCCCGACGGCGGTCGAGCTCGTGGGCGAGCTCCGACGGCCCGGCGACGTGCAAGACGTGACGGTGCCCGAGCTCGGCGAGGTTTCCCACGATGAGCTCGGCGTCGTGCGCGACGTCGTAGGCGAGAACCCGTCCCGGAGCGAGCTCGGGCTGGTCGCCGTGGAGCACGTACGGCATCCCGAGTCCGTCGAGCAGCGCGGGTCGAGGATCGTCGACCATGATGTCGAACATCATCACGCCGTCGACCCTGCGCTCGGCGCTCCACCGCCGATACGTCGCGGTGTCCTGGCCCGGGGAGGTTCCTACCATCCTCAGCATCAGGGCGAGGTCGGTCTCCGCGAGCGCGCTCTCGACGCCGGCGAGCAGGCTCATGTAGAACGGTTCCGTTCCGAGCAGGCTGGGATCGCGGCGCAGCACGATGCCGATCGCGTCGCTCCGCGACCGCGAGAGCGCTCTGGCGCTCGAACTGGGATGCCAGCCGAGGCTGCGCGCGAGTTCGAGCACGCGCATCCGGGTCTCGTCGCTGACGCCGGGCTGTCCGTTGAGGGCATACGAGACGGATGCCTTCGACAGCCCCAACTGGTCTGCGAGACCGCTGATGGTCACCCGGGTCACACGTCGCTCCTAACCGCTCGCCCTAACAGTACCCATGCGTCGGTACGCAGGCGTCAAGCGTGTCGGCGGGGTCGTGGGGTGCACTACCCGAAAGCGCACCACCCCGCCGACACAGCGCACGCGGACGCGCGCGCCCGTGACTCCGCCCCGCAGCGGAGTCCGGGTCGAGGGACGACGGGGTACGCATCGAAGCAGCACCCCGCCGCCCGGTCTTCACTCGGTGGTGGCGTCACCGCCGAGCAGGTCATCGATCTCGTCCTGCGTGAGCGGGGTCCACGGCGACGAGTCGGGGTCGGAGCTCGCGGCTTCGGGGCTGTCGCCCTGCGTCCACCATTTCGCCTCGTACGGGGTGCCGTCGAAGAGCACACGGGCGCCCTTTTCGTAGGCCGTCGCGCCGGCCCAGGCGGGGAACGTGCCGGGCGGAAGGGTCGGCTGCGGGATGGGCGTCTCACCAGGGAGCACGGGGCCCACGAGCTCCCACGGCGTCTCCCACGAGTTCAGCACGGGGTTGTCGGGAACGTCACCCTTCGTCCACCACTTGGCCGCGTAGACGTTGTGGTGCCAGACGATCTTCGTGCCCTCGAGGTACGAGGCGCCCTGCGACCAGATCGCGTACGGAGAGGAGGCCGGGTCGTCTTTCACGGCGGCGGTGCTGGTCGGCTCCGCGGTGGTCACCGCGGACTCGCCGAGGGCGATGTGACCGTTGAAGCCCTTGGCGAGCACCGAGGCGAACGTGGACTTGCCCTGCTTGACACCACTGCACGCATCCGACACCACGGTGGTGTCGACATAGTTCGCGCCGCACGTCTTGTCGCGGTTCGCCGACCACATCGACATCCGCCCGAGGCCCGTCGAGACGGCCCAGGCGTTGAACGTCTTGGCGTCGGCGAGCGAGAAGACCTCCTTCTCGACGTCGTTCTGGCCGATCATCGGGGTGGCTCCGACCTTCGCCCAGAGGCTGGGGTCGCTGAGGTGCAGCTTGTTGCGGTCGTAGAGGATGCCGAGCTGACGCTGGGCGGCCGTGACCGCATCCTCGCTCGCCTGGGCCATCGACGCCGAGGTCTTCTTGGCGCTGCCGTAGTCCATGGTCATGACGTTCACGCCGGCGATGTCGACCTTGGCCTTCAACATGGCGTCGATGGCATCCGTGGCGGCGGACGTCATGCCGCTCGGGGCGACGGGCAGCGTGAGCCAGACGGCCAGGCTCTTGCCCGCATCCCTGCGCTCCTTCTGCAGCGCGGCGATGGCTGTCGCGCGGCGAGCGTTCGCGTCCGTGTTCGCCAGGCCGGCGCCCTCGAGGTCGAGGTCGATCGTTCCGACGTTGTAGCGGTCGATGACGGCCGCATACGCGTTCTCGAGCGCCGTGCCGTCGTCGCACCCGACGGCGAGCTCGTCGTTCAGCTGGCCGCCGAACGACACCGCGACGGTGCCGCCCTGCTGCTGAAGCCTGGCGATGCGCCGGTCGAGGTCGAGCGAGCCGCGTGCCTGGTCGAGCGTGTACGCGCCGCCCCAGGTCGGCGTGCACGCGTCGGACTTGGAGGAGACGACGAACGAGAGAACCGCATCCTTCGTCTTCGACGTGCCGAGATTCTCGAAGGCGAACCGCGGGGTGGCGGCGACATCGACGTAGGAGGCGAACCAGGGCCGGGAGTCGACCGCGGCCTTGGCGCTCCACCACTGGAGCCCGACGACGCCGCCGGAGACCACGATGATGGCGACGAGAGCGGCGCCGATCACGCGGAGCGGTGAGAGCCTGCGGCCGCCCTCCGAGTTTCCACCGGAGGGCGCCTGGGCGTCCTGAACGGCGGGAGCCGCTGCCGGCTCCCCTGCGCGGCGCGCCATCAGGCGGCCTGCCGTTCGGACTCGGCCGGCTGGGCGGGGGTGGCCGCCACGGCGCTCAGCCCGTGGCCCGCCCGCGGCACCTGGCCGCCGGCGTGACCGTGGTACAGCACCGAGCGCCAGTCGAGCGACGCCGTGACCGGATGCGCCTCCTCGGTCGTCGAACGACGCGCACGGTCGACATACAGCGGCTTCGTGACGCCGAGCCAGATGTCGACGATGGCGTTGCCGATGCCGATGTAGCTGATGATCGCCCAGATCGCGAGCGTCGCGTTGAACGCGGCGAAGGCTGCATTTCCCCAGTTCTGCGCGTTGACATCCCGCCAGAGCGTGAACAGCGAGAACGCGACGATCAGAAAAGGCGTCACCACGTAGAGCAGCGGGGATGCCGTGCGGTTCTTCACCTTCGGGGTGCGCACGAACGGGATCTTCTTGCCGGTCAGCGACTGCTGGATCGACTTCAGCACACCGGCCAGGTTCACCGGAAGCAGGATGAGGTTGAAGCCGTAGATGCGGAACACATCCGACGCCTTGTACCCGGCATAGCGCAGGTCGCTGGCCATGGCGATGAAGTACGGCAGGGCGGCGAGCAGCACCACGGGGCTGAGCAAGCGACCGTCGTACGGGTACGCCAGCAGGAAGATGAGGCCGAAGCTCGCCCAGGCGATCGACGCCATGTAGTTCACGCGGAGCAGCAACTCGGTGCGCGAGACCACCTCGCCGCGACGTTTGCGCTCGCGAACCTGGCGCCACAGCTTCGGCAGGATGAGGAGCCCGCCGTTCGCCCAGCGGCGACGCTGCACGATGAGCGAGCCGAAGTCGGGCGGGGTGGCGGAGTAGCTGAGCCGCTCGGGGTAGTTGACGAGCGTCCAGCCGTGCGTTCCGAGGTCGATGCTCGACTCGGTGTCTTCGATGACGGTGCGGTCCTGAACGTAGCGGCGCACCTCGAATCCGCCGACGAACTCGGTCTCCACGATGTCCTCGATCGCGCGCTTGCGGATGACCGCGTTCGCGCCGACCCAGAACGTGGCACCGAAGTGGCTCATCCCCTGGTGCAGGATGTGCTGGATGTCGGTGGTCGCACCGGCGAGACGCTCGATGCGGGTGCCGGCTCCGCGGAACGACGAGTACGGCGTCTGCGTGACGGCGACCCGGGCGTTGTCGGGCTGCTGCAAGAAGTACGTGAGCCGGAGGCAGTACTCGCGCAGCAGGATGGAGTCGGCATCGAGGGTGAGCAGGAAGTCGCTGTCGGGGATGACGATGTCACCGGCGCGGCGCTGGCTGACGGGCGTGAGGATGGGCCCTTCCGGCGTCTGCTCGACGCGGTAGGTCCCTCCCATCAGACCGATGTACGCGTTCAGGTTCATCGCCTTGTTGGCCTCGTGCGAGAGGGAGGCCCACTGCTTGCGCTCGAAGACGGCGAGGTCGGCGTCGAAGGTCCAGGCGAGGCGGCGGTAGAGCTGCGCCACGCGCTCGGAGCTGAGGGATGCGCCGTCGGCGACGGCGGCCTCGACCGCCTTGCCGACGAGCGCGAGCTCGTCAGCGAGGCCGCGGAGCACCTGGTCGGCGAAGAACAGGTCCACGTGGTCGTCGAGCCCGTGCGCGTCTGCTTCGGCGTGCAGCCAGGCTGCGGCCCACGCGTACTCTTCGGCCAGGTCGAGCGCGATGTACGGGGCCACGAACGTGTCGGGGTCGCTCAGCTCGAACCGGAGCAGGGCATCCGTGAACCGGGTGCGGGGCTCGGCGAGCATGGTGCTGATGTCGTCGGCGAGGGCGCGCGTGGTGTTCAGGCGGTCGGCGACGGCCGCATCCTTCGGGTTCGGGTTGTCGTCGAGCAGCAGCACCACGCGCATCGACGGATACTCCTGCAGCGCGGCGGAGAGGAGCGTCATCTTCACGACCTCCGGCTCTTCTGCGTACGAGGGCACCAGAACGGTGATCGACGGCTGGCTCGACGCGAAGTGGCGGTCGAGTTCGGCACGGGGAACGCGAACGTGCTTCTTGAACCGCTGCAGCGCTCCCTGGCGGGCGACCAGGTACATCAGCGCGGAGAAGGTGAGGAAGGTGACGACCACCAGATAGCCGATCGCCTCCATCGTGAACCGGAAGTTCTGGCCGCCGTCGATGAACTGACGAACGATGGTGGTCACGACGTAGATCACCCAGAACAGCACGGTGAGCACGATGGCGACACGGCTGAAGGTGATCTTGCGATCGGAGGGGGTGGGGTGAACGGTCGGCAGCGGTTCGGTGCGGCGTTCCGCGCCCAGCTGTCGTTTTCGGGCAGGATCGTATGAACTTGTAGAACTCATTTTCGGGTATGTGTCCTTGGAGATTAGGAGAGCCCGCGCTTTCGGATCGCGCGGTCGGGAAGCTCTCGACTATGTCCACATTAGTGAGGACAAGTGGGGTACAAAACCCCCCTTTCTGGTCAAGCGTGTCTGCCCTCCCGAGCGCTAGATTTGCGCTATGAACCGAACACGGTCAGACGCGCCATGAACCGCGCACCGGGTCGGCTGCGCTTCGACCACGCCCCCGTGGTCACGCACGACGAGCGGTTTCAGCGGGGCCGCGCCGCTCGCGCCGCCCTCCCCCGTTCCGCCCACGGGCGCTACGAAGCAGACGCCCACCGCGACCCCCTCGGCGTTCTCGACCGGCAGCACGAGACGCGACTGCCCGACCTCGTGCCACTGCGCGTCGCCCGGATGCTGCAGAACCCGTTCGCCTTCTATCGCGGAACCGCCGCCATCCAGGCCGCCGACCTGGCGGGTGAGGCGAACACGGGCGCCGGTGTCGTGCTCTGCGGCGACGCCCACATCGGCAACTTCGGCCTCTTCGCCTCGCCCGAGCGTTCCATGGTCTTCGACCTCAACGACTTCGACGAAGCGGCATTCGGGCCGTGGGAGTGGGATGTGAAGCGCCTCGTCACGAGCGTGGTGATCGCTGCGCGCTCGCGAGGGGCGACCGAGGCGCAGACGCGGCGGGCGGCATCCCTCGCCGCACACGCCTATCGCGACGCACTGCATCGCTCTCTCGAGCTCGACGTGACCGATCGGTTCTTTCAGGCAGCGGTCGTGCAGGGTGGGCGCCAGTTCGGCAAGCAGACGCAGAAACTCGTGAAAGCCGCGGTCAAGTCATCGGAGAAACGCACCTCGGCCCGCGTGATCGCGCGCATCACCGAGACCGCCGACGACGGCTCGCTGCACCTGATCGAGAGCCCGCCGCGCCTGACCCACGTCGGGCCGGAGATCGAGAGCCGGGTGGCGGAGGTCATCGACCTCTACCGCGCGAGCGTGACGCCCGACGTCTCGCTCCTGCTGGCGCAGCACACCATCACCGACGTGGCCCGTCGCGTCGTCGGCGTCGGCAGCGTCGGCTCGCGCTGCTTCATCGTGGTGCTCACGGGCCCGCACGGCGAACCGCTCATCCTGCAGCTCAAGGAGGCGTCCGACTCGGTGATCCATGAGTTCGGCCGGGCGCCGAAGAACCCGATCAGCGGAGTGAACCCCGACACGTTCTCGGCGAACCACGGCTACCGCGTCACGGCGAACCAGCGCATCCTGCAGGCCGTCTCCGACCCGTTCCTCGGCCACGTCACCTTCGAGGGCTACGGCTTCTACGTTCGTCAGTTCCGCGACCGCAACGTGTCGTTCGAGATCGCGGACATGGCCGACGAGACGTTCGAGGACTACGCGTACGCCTGCGCCACCATCCTCGCCCGCGCACACTCCCGCAGCCCCGACGGCGCCTTCATCGCCGGCTACATCGGCCGGGGGACGGCATTCACGGATGCGGTCATCGAGTGGTCGCACGCCTACGCCGACCAATCGCTCGCCGACTTCGAGGCCCTGCGCGCCGCCGTCGTCGCCGGCCGCTTCGAGTCCGCTCCGCTCGCCTAGAACCACGCCTAGAACCACCGAGGGGTCCCAACACGCCGTCTGGTGCATAGCCCCGACGGCGTGTAGCGACCCCACGGTTGTCGAGCGGAAAGTAAGGTGCGGTTGCGCTTCTCGCGCACGCGC
>NZ_JBHVYL010000058.1:0-13717 GCF_042880955.1 Leifsonia sp. NPDC058292 | reverse complement strand
GGGCGCCCCCCCCCCCCCGGGGGGGGCCCCCCCCCGCCTTCGGGGGCCCCCCCCGGGGGGGGGGGGGGCACCCCTCGATGGGAAAAGCGCGGTTCAGGACGACCGAGCGAGCAGCGCGAGCAGGGCATCCAGGATGGGGCGCTGGCCTTTCGCGAGTTTGAGGCGCGCCTCGTCGAGGTCGACCCAGCGGGCGTCGTCGACCTCCGGGAACTCCTGCACCTTGCCCGACCGCGGCGGCCATTCGAGCGGGAACGCGTTGCTCACGATCGACTCGGGCGCGAACTCGGTCTCTGCGGCGAACACCACGATCGTCTTGCCCGACGACTGTTTGAACTCGCCGAGAAGCTCGAAATGGGCGTCTGCTGGGGGAGGGGATCCGATCTCCTCCGTGAACTCGCGCCGCGCGGCCGCCAGCTCATCGCCCAGATCGTCGGCGTCCACGATGCCTTTGGGGAGCGACCAAGCGCCGTCGTCCTTGCGGGCCCAGAACGGGCCGCCCATGTGCGCGATCCAGACTTGCAGCGCTTCCGGCGACGAGGCGGCACCCCTGCGGAACAGGAGGATGCCGGCGCTTCTCACCGGGGCCATCGGGCTCGCGTGCTCATCGCCCCAGACTACGCGCCCGGGATGACACCGCGTGTCGGATGCGCACGGCGGCCCTCTGAGTCGCGACTAACGTGGAAGGGTGAACTCCGGCGATGCGTGGGTCGAGGGCCCGAACGGCGAACGATTCTGGGGCAGGTTCGGTGCGGCCGGACTGCTCGTGCACGACAGGCTGCGCGGCATCCTGTTGCAGCACCGCGCCGATTGGAGCCATTTCGGCGGCACCTGGGGGCTGCCCGGCGGCGCACGACACGAGGGGGAGTCCGCGATCGATGGGGCGCTCCGTGAGGCTCATGAGGAAGCGGATGTGCCGGCCGACGCCGTCTCCGTGCTCTTCACCAGCACGCTCGACCTCGGGTTCTGGTCGTACACGACCGTCGTCGCCGAGTTGCAGAGGCCGTTCGAAGCGCGCATGGCCGACCCGGAGAGCATCGAACTGCGCTGGGTTCCGGTGCAGGAGATCACCGAGCTTCCCCTGCATCCCGGATTCGCGCAGTCCTGGCCCGAACTGCGCGCTCGGCTGATCGGACTCACCGACTGACGAACGCGCCCTCCGCGACGGCCGATGTCGCTCGTGCCCGGGAGAATGGTGGTGTGCACATCGTTCTCGACCGGTCAGGGCCCTCGACGGTGCGCGCCACGACCCTCGGCGACGACGAGGGCGACACCACCGGCGTCGAACGAACGCTGAGCGACGACGACCTGCCCGCGTTCGTCCGGCAGCTGGAAGGGCGGGAGCAGACGCCCCGCTGGGCGTGGAGTGACACCCGCGTCTGGTATCCACGACTCCTCGCTGCCGGCGTGCGTGTCGACCGGTGCGTCGACCTGCAGCTGAGCCACACCATCCTGAGGATGTCGACGCTGTCGGCCGGGTCCGAGCTCGCGCGTTCCCCGTTGAGCCCATGGGATGCCGCCCCGGCGCTCGACGACGAACCACCCGCACGGGCAGAGGCGCTCTTCGAGCTCGATTCGGAGACGACGGTTGGCGCGGCCGGCGCGGGAGGATCATCGCTCGACGAGTTCCGCGCCCAGCGGAGCGCCGTGGCGGAGAGCACCGCACCGGGACGTCTTCGGCTCCTCCTGGCCGCGGAGTCGGCGGGCGCCCTCATCGCTGCCGAGATGAGGTTCGCCGGGCTCCCGTACAGCGTCGAGCGCCACGACCGCCTGCTCACCGAGCTTCTGGGGCCGCGTCCGGCGCCCGGTTCGCGTCCGGCCCGTCTCGAGTCGCTCGTCGTCGAAATCCGGCGCGAACTGGAGGCGCCGACGCTCAATCCCGACAGCCCGCCCGAGCTTCTGCGTGCCCTGAACCGCGCGGGCGTGCTCGCCACCTCGACCCGGTCGTGGGAGTTGCGCGAGATCGACCATCCGGTGATCGAGCCGCTGCTGCGGTACAAGAAGCTGTCGCGGCTGTTGACGGCCAACGGATGGTCGTGGCTCGATTCCTGGATCGCGGAGGGCCGGTTCCGGCCCGACTACGTTCCGGGCGGTGTGGTCACCGGCCGGTGGGCGACGCGCGGCGGCGGTGCTCTTCAGCTTCCGCGCCAGGTGCGCGGTGCCGTGGTTGCCGACGACGGCTGGAAGCTCGTGGTGGCGGATGCGGCGCAGCTGGAGCCGCGCATCCTCACCGGGCTGGCTCATGACACCGCGATGGCCGGCGCCGGTCGCGGCAAAGATCTGTACGAGGGCATCGTGGCTTCCGGCGCCGTCGAGGAGCGAGCGCAGGCCAAGGTCGCCATGCTCGGAGCGATGTACGGCGCGACGACGGGGGAGAGCGGCCGTCTGATGCCGCGGTTGACCCGGGCGTTCCCGCGCGCGGTTCGGCTCGTCGAAGACGCCGCCCGCGCCGGCGAGCGCGGGGAGATCGTCACCTCGCGGCTGGGCCGCAGCTCGCCCAAGCCCGGCGGCTCGTGGCAGGCCGCCCAGTCTGCGGCCTCCGGCCCCGACTCCACCGATGTCGAGGAGCGCCGGGCACGAACTCAAGCCCGCGACTGGGGCCGGTTCACGCGCAACTTCGTGGTGCAGGCGAGTGCGGCGGAATGGGCGCTCTGCTGGATGGCCGATCTCCGTCGGCGCCTCATGGCGCTGGCTCCGGACGCTCCGCTGGTGCGCGGACCCCACCTGGTCTACTTCTTGCACGACGAGGTGATCGTGCACGCGCCGGAGGAACTGGCGGAGGCTGCCGCCGCCGCGGTGCGCGCGTCGGCCGAGCAGGCCGGCCGGCTCTTGTTCGGGGAGTTCCCGGTGGAGTTTCCCGTGACCACGGCGATCGTGGACGACTACGCCGCAGCGAAATGATCCGGGGCGGCATAAAGCTGTGTCGCACTTGGTTGTTGTTGCCGAACTGATCGAGGATGGACACCATGACTGACACCGCCACCGCGCCCGCCGACCCCCGCGACATCCTTGCGCGCTACCGTCAACGGCGTGAACAGGTCGTCACCGCGCCGAAGGGCAACCTGGCGCTCGTGAACACGCAGTGGATCAGCGGGGATCCGGCAGCGCCGCCTCAGCCGATCTGGGGCGTGCCCGGTCTCTGGTCGCCACTGCCGGCAGGCCAGTCGGGGCTGAAGGTCACGGCCGCCGCTGCCGACGGCATCCGCGTCGACGGTGAACTCGTCGACGGAGAAACCATCGTGCGCGGAAAAGACGACCCGGCGCCCGGTGAGATCGCGTTCAGCGACACTGTCACCGGCTTCGTCATCGCCAGCGAGGAGGGCGAGTACGCCCTGCGGGTGTGGGATGCGAACTCCGAGGCCATCCAGGAGTTCGGCTCGATCGACGCGTACGACTTCGACCCCGAGTGGATCATCAAGGCTACGTTCTCGCCCATCGAGGGCGGTAAGACCGTCGGCTTCGAGCACCTCAAAGACGAGGGCAAGACCCGCGACATGGTCGTCCCCGGCGAGATCACGTTCACGAAGGACGGCGTCGACTACAACCTCGCCGCCTTCAAGTCCGGTCGCGCGCTGCAGCTCGTCTTCGCCGACTCGACGAACGGCTCCGAGACGTACTCGGTGGGCCGCTTCCTGTTCGTCGCGCCGAATCCCGACGGAACCGTGACCCTCGACTTCAACCTCGCCGTGCTTCCGCCTTGCGCGTTCAGCTACAACTTCAACTGCCCCCTGCCACCGGCACAGAACCGCTTCAGCGTGCCGATCCGCGCCGGTGAGAAGAATGTGCTGAACAAGTCCGGCGAATTGCTGCACGGCTGATCCCGGAGCATTGACCGCGTGCCGGTCAGCTGCCCGGTCGTCGGCCCCGTCGTGGACGTTCGGGGGAGCGGTGTTGAACCAGGGCATCCGGATGCGCGTCGAGTGTCGCCGCCACCTCGTCGATCCACTCGATGGCGGCTTTCGCCCCGAGTTCTGCGGCGCGATTGGCGGCCAGAAGGGCGCGTGAGTCGGCCTCGTGCGCCAGTTCACGGATCTTCTCGGCGAACGACGCTCGGTAGTCCTGGAGGACGCTGGACACATCGGCCTCCGCGAGCGAGGCCGCGATGAGCACCTGGTCCTGCATCTCATCCCAGTCGGGCCGGCCGTCGGTCGGGCCGTGGGTCAACCAGCCGGTCGCCTGCTCCGTGCCCTCCGCGGTCAACTCGTAGAGGGGGAGCCCGTCGTCGGTGGTGCCGGCGGAGACGACGAGACCCTGGTCCACCAACCGGTCGAGGGTCGAATAAACCTGACCGGCGTTCAACTGCCGTCGATTCGCGGCGCGCGCGAGAAACTCGCTCTGCAGTTGCGAGCCGTAGGCGGGGCCCAGAGTGAGCAGAGCCAGAAAACCGTTCTGAACGGACATACTCAGTATGCTATTACTTCTGCCCCGATACGTCTCGCAGACCCACCGAATCACAATCTTGTAACTTCGGCGGGTTCTACGGCATAATTCAGAGCATCGGCCGAATGGTCGTTCCTAATTTCATAGTGGTGCTCAGTGGTTTCACTGTCGTTCGGTCGTTGGGGAAGACGTACCGAAATCGAGACGGAGGAAATCATGGCGGCATCTGCAGCTAGAGGAGTGCTCTACGTGCACTCCTCACCTGGCGCGCTCTGCCCTCACATCGAGTGGGCGGCAGGTCGTGCGATCGGTCGTGCCGTGAACTTCACCTGGGAGGCACAACCGGTGCTGAGGGGCGCCAAGCGCGCCGAGTTCTACTGGGAGGGCCCGCAGGGCACCGGCGCGGCGATCGCCTCGTCGCTGCGCGGCTGGGAGCACCTGCGCTTCGAGGTGACCGAAGATCCAGGCCCGGGCACCGACGGTGGGCGCTGGATGCACACCCCCGACCTCGGCATCTTCTTCGCTCAGACCGACAGCGCGGGCAACACCGTCATCCCCGAAGACCGCGTGCGTTACGCGATGGAGATCGCCGGCGCGAACCCGGCCGAGCTGCACCGCGAGCTGCGGCTCGCGCTCGGCCAGTCGTGGGACGACGAGCTCGAGCCTTTCCGTCACGCGAGCGACACGACGCCTGTCGTCTGGCTGCACAAGGTCGGCTGACCGCCGAAGACTCCCGTGGCGGGCCGGATCAGGCATCGCGCGCTGCCGCCCGTACACGGTGAACGAAAAGACCCCGACCGGTTCATCCGGTCGGGGTCTCTTGGTGTAGCAGCGGAACCGGCTCGATCAGACCGAGCGGAACGCGACCACGGCGTTGTGACCGCCGAAGCCGAAGGAGTTGCTGATCGCGAGCTGCGGACCGCTGCCCAAAGGCTGCGCGGTGCCGGAGACCGTGAGCGGGATGGCCGGGTCGAGCTCGGAGATGTTGATGGTCGGTGGGGCGATGCGGTCTCGGAGCGCGAGGATCGTGAAGACGGCTTCGAGCGCGCCCGTTCCACCGAGCAGGTGACCGGTCGACGCCTTGGTGGCCGAGACGGGGATCTCGTGCACCCGATCTCCGAACACGTTGCGCAGAGCGGTGTACTCGGCAGGATCGCCGACCGGCGTGCTCGTCGCGTGCGCGTTGATGTGGGTGACCTCGTCGGGCGTGGCGCCCGCCTGGGCCAGGGCGAGGTGCACCGCGCGGCTCGCGCCGCGACCCTCGGGATCGTTCGCCGTGATGTGGTACGAGTCCGCGGTCACGCCGCCACCGACGACCTCCCCGTAGATCTTCGCGCCGCGAGCGATCGCGTGCTCCTCGGTCTCGAGCACGAGGCTGGCTGCGCCCTCGCCCATCACGAAGCCGTCACGGTCGACGCTGTACGGCCGCGAAGCGGACGCCGGGTCGTCGTTGCGGCGCGAGAGCGCCTGCATCGACGAGAACGAGGCGATGGTGATCGGGTGGATGGCCGACTCGGTGCCGCCGGCGATCACCACATCGGCGAGGCCCTCCTGCAGGTGGTTGAACGCGTTCACGAGCGACTCGGTGCTCGACGCGCAGGCCGAGGCGACCGTGTGCGCGAAGGCGCGGGCCTCGAAGTGCATCGACACCGCTGCGGATGCGGCGTTCGGCATCAGCATCGGAACGGTCAACGGCAGAACTCGGCGCGGTCCGCGCTCCCGCAGGGTGTCCCAGGCGTCGAGCAGCGTCCAGAGGCCGCCGATCCCGGTGGCGTAGTCGACGCCCAGACGCTCGGGAGCGACGTCAGGGGAGCCTGCGTCGGCCCACGCCTCCATCGCCGAGATGAGAGCGAACTGGCTGGAGGGGTCGAGTCGCTTCGACACCGGGCGTGCGAGCACCTCTTCCGGCCGAACCTTCGCCTCTGCGGCGAACGTGACCGGAAGGTCGTACTCGGCCACCCAGTCGTGCTCCAGGGTGCGAGCGCCGGAGACGCCGGCGAGCAGCGCATCCCAGCTCTCCGGGGCGGTTCCACCGAGCGGCGTGGAGGCGCCGATTCCGGTGACGACGATCTTCTTGGTCATAACAACACTTCTCCGTTGGTGAGATCACGACTGCGCGACGGCACAGTCGATCGCGGGCAGGCCGGCCCGACGTGAACCGGGCCGGCCGTGACCGCGAGTGAAGAGTCTTCTTGCGGTGCCTAGGCCTGGGCCTTGACGATGAACTCGACGGCGTCGCCGACGGTCTTGAGGTTCTTGACCTCTTCGTCGGGGATCTTCACGTCGAACTTGTCCTCGGCGTTGACAACGATGGTCATCATCGAGATGGAGTCGATGTCGAGGTCGTCGGTGAACGACTTGCCCAACTCAACGGTGTCGGTCGCGATGCCGGTCTCGTCGTTGATGAGCTCGGCCAAGCCGGCGAGAACTTCTTCGGTGGACAATGCCATGTGTTTTCTCCTTGAGGGGGTGTCGTTTTGACCGTTGAACAGTTTAGGGCAGCACGACGACCTGTGCGCCGAACACGAGACCGGCTCCGAAGCCGATCTGCAGCGCGAGGCCGCCGCTCAGCTCGGGATTCTCTTCGAGCAGACGGTGGGTGGCGAGGGGGATCGAGGCGGCCGACGTGTTGCCGGTCGTCTCGATGTCACGGGCGATCGCGACGGTGTCGGGCAGCTTGAGCTGCTTGGCGAACTCGTCGACGACGCGCATGTTGGCCTGGTGGGGGATGAACGCAGCGAGCTGGTCGCTCGTGACGCCCGCCGCATCCAGGGCCTGCTTGGCGACCTTCGCCATCTCCCAGACCGCCCAGCGGAAGACCGTCTGGCCCTCCTGGCGCAGCGTGGGCCATTCCGCGACGCCGTCGCGGAAGTCGACGAGGGTGCCGTTCATGCCGACGGCGTCGGCCTTCGACCCGTCGGAGCCCCAGATCGTCTTCGAGATGCCCGGGTACTCGCTCGGGCCCACGACGACGGCGCCGGCGCCGTCGCCCAGCAGGAACGAGATCGTGCGATCGGTGGGATCGACGACGTCGGAGAGCTTCTCGGCGCCGACGACGAGAACGTAGTGGGCGACCCCGGTGCGGATGAGCGCATCCGCTTGGGCGATGCCGTACGTGTACCCGGCGCAGGCGGCGTTCATGTCGTACGCCGCGGCCGGGTTGGCGCCGACGCGGTCGGCGAGCACGGCCGCCAGCGACGGCGTCTGGCGCGAATTGCTGATGGTGGCGACGATCACCGCGTCGATGAGCTGCGGGTCCACACCCGACTTGGCGATCGCCTCACGGGACGCCTCGGTGGCGAGATCGACCGCGAGCACATCGTGGCTCGCGCGGGTGCGCGTGATGATGCCGGTGCGCTGCTGGATCCACTCGTCCGACGAGTTGATGGGGCCGACGAGGTCGTCGTTCGGCACGACGATGTCGCCCCGCGCAGCGCCGACGGAGAGGATGCGGGTGTACTGCGGCCCGTGGGCCTGCTGCAGTGTGGGGTGGGTCATCCTGGTCCTCCTAGGCGGCCTGGTCGATGAGCTCGAACGCGGCGGGCAGATCGTCCGGCGTCTTGATGGCGACAGAAGGAACACCCTTCAGCCCGCGCTTGGCGAGTCCGACGAGAGCCCCGGCGGGCGCGACCTCGATGATGCCGGTGACGCCGGCCTGCTGGAACGACTCCATGGTGAGATCCCAGCGCACGGGCGACGAGACCTGACCGACCAGGAGGTCGAGGTATTCGGCTCCGGATTCGACGAGCGAGCCGTTCTTGTTGGTCCAGATCGGCAGAGTCGGGTCGGAGACGCTGAGGGTCGCCGCGAACTCACGGAGGCGCCCGACGGCCGGCTCCATGTAGCGGGTGTGGAACGCGCCTGCGACCTGCAGCGGGATGACCCGGGCGCGTGCCGGCGGGTTCTCCGCGAGCTTCGCGAGGCCGTCGAGGGCGCCGGCGACCACGATCTGCCCGCCGCCGTTGAAGTTGGCGGGGGAGAGACCGAACTCGTCGAGCTTCGCGAACAGCTCCGTCTCGTCGGCTCCGATGACAGCGCTCATGCCGGTCGCCACCTCTGCGGCGGCGGCGGCCATGGCCGAGCCGCGCTCGCGAACGAAGGCGACGGCATCCGTCTCACTGAGGATGCCCGCACCCGCTGCAGCGGTCAGCTCGCCGACCGAGTGACCGGCGATGCCGCCCACGCGGTCGCGACGACCGTCGGCCAGGAGCGCCGACAGGGTCAGCAGGCCCGCGGACACGATGAGCGGCTGTGCGATCGCTGTGTCGCGGATGGTGTCGGCGTCACTGACCGTTCCGTGGGCGACGAGGTCGATGCCGACGGCGTCCGAAATGCCGGAGAGCTGGTCGCGGAACGACGGCTCGGCGAGCCAGGGTTCGAGAAAGCCCGGGGTCTGGGAGCCCTGACCGGGGCACACGATCACAATCACGAGTTCTAGTCTGCCAATCCTCCGCCGTGCGGATGTGTCGATCGGATACGAAGTATTCCGAGATCCTTTGTCAATGTCTACAAACGCGCGGGTCAGCCGCGGCGCGTCGAGTCCGGTTCGTTGATCGAGCCGACGATGAGCGCCGCCTGCAGAATGAGCGCTTCACGCGCGCCTGTCGCATCCCAGCCGATCACCTCGGAGACACGCTTCAGGCGGTACCGCACGGTGTTCGGGTGCACGAACAGTTCGCGCGCCGTCGCTTCGAGCGAGCGTCCGTTGTCGAGGTAGCACCAGAGGGTTGTGAGGAGTTCGGTCGAGTGCGCCTGCAGGGGACGGTAGATCCGGTTGATCAGTGTCGCGCGCGCCAGGCCATCGCCGGCGAGAGCCCGCTCGGGCAGCAGATCGTCGGCGTGCACCGGGCGCGGGCAGTTGCGCCACGCCTTCGCGACAGCGAATCCTGCGAGCGCAGCCTTCGCGCTCTTCGAGGCGTCGACCAGGCTGGCGACCTCGTGGCCGAGCACGAGATGCCCCTGCCCGAAGCCGGGTTCGAGCTGGGAGGCGATCTCCAGAAAGCTGACGACGGGGGAGGCGCCGATGGCGTCGTCGTGCGCATCCGTGCTCGGGAAAGCGCGCCCGATCACGAGCACGAGCCGGCTTCCTTGCACGCCGATCAGCACATCCGCCGACATGTGCCTCGCGGTGCGACGCAGCTGGTCGACGTCGAGCATCTTCGGAGCCGTGCCCACGAGCACGCTCACCTCGCCGTGTCCGTGCCAGCCCAGGGCCGCGATGCGGCTCGGGAGCTCGTCGTCGTATTCACCGGTGAGGATGCTGTCGACCACGAGCGCTTCGAGGCGTGCGTCCCACAGGCCGCGGGCCTCGGCGGCGCGAGCGTACACATCCGCGGCGCCGAAGGCGATTTCGCGCGAGTAGAGCAGGATCGCCTCGCGCAGGGCCTCACCGCCGTTCTTCACCCTGTCTTCGACGACCTCGACGGTCACCTTGATGAGCTGGAGCGTCTGCTGGAGACTCACCGACCGCAGCAGCTCGCGAGGAGCCGCGCCGAACACATCCGCCGCGATCCACGGGGTCGACCGAGGATCGTCGAACCACGAGATGAACGACGAGATGCCGGCCTGAGCCACCAACCCCACCGCGGACCGCCGCCCAGGGGGCATGTCGCGGTACCACGGCAGGGTGTCTTCGAGGCGTTTCAGGGTAGCCGTAGCCAGCTCACCCGAGATCTTGCGAAGCCAGGTGAGCGTTTCTTCCTTCGTCTTCGGCACCGGAGTGCGGCCCGAGGTCAGCTTTCGCCGCCGGCGGTACCGGTGGTGCCAGCGTTCACGTCGTGCAGCAGGTACTTCTCGATCGCCCAGGCCGGCGCGTTCGGGTCGACCTGACCCCGGGCAGCGAGCAACTCGAGGGTGCGGACCACCATCGAGGGGCCGTCGATCTTGAAGAACCGTCGAGCGGCCGCGCGCGTGTCCGAGAAGCCGAAGCCATCGGCGCCGAGCGTGGCGAACTCACCGGGGACGAACTGACGGATCTGGTCGGGCACGGCGTGCATGTAGTCCGTGACCGCGACGAACGGGCCGTCGGAGCCTTCCAGCTTGCGGGTGACGTACGGAACCTGCGCCTCCTGCTGCGGGTAGAGGAAGTTGTGCTCCTCCGCCCTCAGACCGTCGCGACGGAGCTCCAACCAGGAGGTCACCGACCACACGTCGGCCGACACGCCCCAGTCCTGCGCGAGCAGGTGCTGGGCTTCGAGCGCCCACGGCACCGAGACGCCCGAGGCGAGCAGCTGGGCCTTGGGGCCGGCGGTGTCGTTGCCGCGCAGCTTGTAGATGCCGCGCACGATCCCATCGACGTCGACGTTCTCCGGCTCGGCGGGCTGCACGAGCGGCTCGTTGTACACCGTGAGGTAGTACATGACGTTGGGGTCCGGGTGGTTGTCGCCGTACATCCGCTCGAGGCCGGCGCGCACGATGTGCCCGATCTCGTAGCCGTAGGCCGGGTCGTACGAGACGACGGCCGGGTTGGTCGACGAGAGCACGAGCGAGTGGCCGTCGGCGTGCTGGAGGCCTTCACCGGTGAGGGTGGTGCGTCCTGCGGTGGCGCCGATCATGAATCCGCGCGCCATCTGGTCGCCGGCCGCCCACATGGCGTCGCCGGTGCGCTGGAACCCGAACATCGAGTAGAAGACGTACACCGGGATGAGCGGCTCGCCCTGAGTGGAGTACGACGTTCCGATGTTGGTGAACGCCGCGAGTGCGCCCGCCTCGTTGATGCCGACGTGGATGATCTGACCCTGCGGGCTCTCCTTGTAGGCCAGGAGCAGCTCGCGGTCGACCGAGGTGTAATGCTGGCCGTTCGGGTTGTAGATCTTCGCGTTCGGGAAGAACGCGTCCATGCCGAACGTGCGCGCCTCATCCGGGATGATCGGCACGATGCGGTGACCGAAGTCCTTGGAGCGCAGCAGGTCTTTCAGCAGTCGCACGAACGCCATGGTGGTGGCGATCTCCTGCGTGCCGGAGCCCTTCTTCGAGATCGCGTAGGCCGAGTCGTCCGGCAGGTTCAGCTGCGTGTACTTGGTGCGACGCTCGGGAACGTAGCCGCCGAGGGCGCGACGGCGCTCGTGCAGGTACTGGATCGCCTCGTCGTCGGCTCCCGGGTTGTAGTACGGGGGCAGATACGGGTTCTCTTCGAGCTGCGCGTCGGACACCGGGATGCGCATCGCGTCACGGAACGTCTTCAGGTTGTCGAGCGTCATCTTCTTCATCTGGTGGGTCGCGTTGCGGCCCTCGAAGCTCGGACCGAGGCCGTAGCCCTTGATGGTCTTCGCGATGATGACGGTCGGCTGGCCCTTGTGCTCGACGGCGGCCTTGAACGCCGCGTAGACCTTGCGGTAGTCGTGACCACCGCGCTTGAGGCCCCACACCTGGTCGTCGCTGTAATCCTCGACGAGCTTCAGGGTGCGCGGGTCGCGACCGAAGAAGTTCTCGCGCACGTAGGCGCCGTTCTCGGTCTTGTAGGTCTGGTAGTCGCCGTCGGGGGTCTGGTTCATCAGGTTGACGAGCGCGCCGTCCGAGTCGCGGGCGAGGAGTTCATCCCACTCTCGACCCCAGATGACCTTGATGACGTTCCAGCCGGCGCCACGGAAGTAGCTCTCCAGCTCCTGGATGATCTTGCCGTTGCCGCGCACCGGCCCGTCGAGGCGCTGAAGGTTCGCGTTGATGACGAAGGTCAGGTTGTCGAGCTTCTCGTTGGCGGCGACCTGCAGCTGACCGCGGCTCTCGACCTCGTCCATCTCGCCGTCGCCGAGGAAGGCCCAGACGTGCTGGTCGCTCGCATCCCTGATGCCGCGGTTGGTGAGGTACTTGTTGGCCTGAGCCTGGTAGATCGCGTTGATCGGCCCGAGACCCATCGACACGGTCGGGAACTGCCAGAACTCCGGCATGAGGCGGGGGTGCGGATACGACGAGAGACCGCCGCCCGCGTGCGACTTCTCCTGGCGGAAGCCGTCGAGCTGGTCGGCGCTCAGGCGGCCCTCGAGGAAGGCGCGGGCGTAGGTGCCGGGGGAGGCGTGGCCCTGGATGAAGATCTGGTCGCCGCCGCCGGGGTGGTCCTGGCCGCGGAAGAAGTGGTTGAAGCCCACCTCGTAGAGCGCGGCGCTCGACGCGTACGTCGAGATGTGGCCACCGACCGCGATGCCGGGGCGCTGCGCCCGGTGCACGAGGATGGCCGCGTTCCAGCGGATCCACGCACGATAGCGGCGTTCGATCTCCTCGTCGCCGGGGAACTCCGGCTCGTTCTCCGGGGAGATGGTGTTGATGTAGTCGGTGGTCGGAACCATCGGGACACCAAGGTGCAATTCTTTGGAGCGCTTCAGCAGGCTCAGCATGATGTCACGAGCACGCTCGTGACCGTGAGCCGCAACCAGTGCGTCGAGGGATTCCTGCCATTCGGCGGTCTCCTCCGGGTCCGAATCGATGTTATTCATCGAGTACGGGTCCTGGTCGTTTACAGTCACCCTCGACCTCTTTCTTGTGTCGGATAGATCGTGAGAGGCGTCTTTCGCTGTCGGGTTACGACAAGTGCGAAGGCACCATCTGTCAGCCTAGCCTCACTCCGAGCGCTCCGTTGACCGCCTCCTTGGAAGTCTCGGCCGGCGGGTCTAGGCTGTGTGCTCGTGCGTCGGCGACGGATCCGGCAGGCCGCCGCTGAAAGGAACACACCATGGCTCTGGAGAACGACACCCAGGCTCCCGATTTCGAATTGCTCAGCCAGTTCGGCGAGACGGTTCGCCTCAGCGACTTCCGCGGCAAGCGCGCTGTCGCCCTTGTCTTCTTCCCCTTGGCGTTCTCGGGAACCTGCACCGGAGAGCTCTGCGCACTGCGCGACAACCTGGCGCTGTTCAAAGACCATGCGGTCGAACTCATCGGGATCTCGGTCGACTCGAAGTTCACGCTGCGAGCGTGGGCCGAGCAGGAGGGCTACGACTTCACGCTGCTCGCCGACTTCTGGCCGCACGGCGAGATCGCGAAGGAGTACGGCGTGTTCCTGCCCGAGAAGGGTTTCGCCAACCGCGCGACGTTCGTGATCGACGAGTCGGGCATCATCCGCGCATCCTTCATCACCGCGCCGGGTGAGGCGCGATCGGTCGAGGCGTACCGCGACGCGCTGGAGAAGCTTCCCGCGCACGTCGGCTGACCCTCTCGATTCGCTCGAACCGACACACCGCGCCGACCGGTAAGCTGGTCGGGTCGCACAGCGACGTCAGGGCCTTTAGCTCAGCTGGTAGAGCGCCACGTTTACACCGTGGATGTCATCGGTTCGATCCCGGTAGGGCCCACAGCCATCGAGGGGTCCCGACTCGCCGTTACATGCACCGATGTAGCGGCGAGTCGGGAC
>NZ_JBHVYL010000057.1:0-13845 GCF_042880955.1 Leifsonia sp. NPDC058292 | reverse complement strand
GTGTCGGGACCCCTCGTTTCGCGTAGCGTAGGGGGATGGATGCTCAGCGGAACGACGACGCGAACCACGACGCGGGCGACGCGGCCGGTGCGAGTGACGCGGCCGGTGCGGAGGCGGCGCTGGTGTCGCGGCTGAACCTGATCGAAGACCAGCCGCTCGCCTCGCGGGCCGACGCATACTCGCAGGTGCACGACGAGCTGCGCGCCGAACTCGAGGGCGGAGACGTTCAACGGCATGGCTGACGATCCGTTCGAGGCGACGCCGCCCGACACCGAGGTGCGACTGGATGTGGCCCTCGCGGCCCGGGGCCTGGCGCGCTCGCGGTCGCACGCGGCGACGATCATCGCCGAGGGCCTCGTCACGGTCGACGGCCGCGCTGCTGTTCGTGCGTCGGTGAAGGTGCGCGCCGACCAGGTGATCGTCGTGGCCGGCGCCGACCACTACGTCAGTCGCGGTGCGCACAAGCTGATCGCGGCTCTGGATGCGTTCGGTGTGCCGGTCGCGGGTCGCACCGCCCTCGATGTCGGCGCATCCACCGGCGGATTCAGCCAGGTGCTGCTCGAACGCGGCGCGACCGAGGTCGTCGCCGTCGATGTCGGTCACGGTCAGCTCTCGCCGACCCTCGCTCTCGAGCCGAGGTTGCGGTCGTTCGAGGGCGTGAACGCCCGGTCGCTCACCGCCGATGTGCTCGCCGGCCTGACCGGCGACACCGTGAGACCGGGGCTCGTCGTCGGCGACCTCTCGTTCATCTCGCTGACCCAGGTGCTGCCCGCCCTGGTGGCCACGGCCGCCGCCGACGCCGATTTCGTGCTGCTGGTGAAACCGCAGTTCGAGGTGGGGCGCACCGGCATCAAGGAGGGCATCGTGCGCGATCCGGTGCTGCGCACCGAGGCGGTCACCAGTGTGCTCTGGGCGGCCCATGACCTCGGGGTCGGCACGGCAGGAGTCGTGCCGTCGCCGATCGCGGGCAGCCAGGGCAACCACGAGTACCTGGTGTGGTTGAGCGCGGCGGTCGGCACGAATCCGACCGAGTGGCTCGGCCAGGTCGAGTCGATCACGCTGCGAGGGTGAGCGGATCTGCGGATGGGGCGCTCAGTGGTTGTCCACAGCGGCGTTTTCTTCCACAGCCCGGCACCGGTTCACCCACGGGCGCGCATGATCAGACAGAATGGGTAGACCGAATCGACCGAGAACTGGGAGTGTGAGGCGAATGGATGCACCCGCACGGTACATCCTCATCGTCGCGCACACCGGTCGCCAAGATTCTCTCGAAGCAGGGGTGCAGGTGTGCGCCCAGCTGATCGACGCGGGCGTCATCCCGGTGCTCAGCGAAGACGAGCGCCGCGACGTGCTGGCCGCTGAGCCGAGCTTCGATCAGGTGGCCGTTCTCGGCGTCGACGTGATGCCGAGCGAGCTCGAGCTCGTGATCGTGCTGGGCGGCGACGGCACCATCCTGCGCGCCGCCGAGCTGGTGCGGGGATGCTCGGCGCCGCTGCTCGGCGTCAACCTCGGTCACGTGGGCTTTCTGGCCGAGAGCGAGCGCGACGACCTGAAGCTCGCGGTCGAGCGCGGGCTCGCCAAAGACTACGAGGTCGAGGAGCGCATGACCCTCTCGGCCCGGGTGAAGGTCGGCAAAGAGGTCGTCTACGAGAGCTGGGCGCTCAACGAGGCCACCGTCGAGAAGGCCAGCCGCGAGAGGATGCTCGAGGTCGTCATCGAGGTCGACGGCCGCCCCATGTCGAGCTTCGGCTGCGACGGTGTCGTCATGTCGACCCCGACGGGGTCCACCGCCTATTCGTTCTCCGCGGGCGGCCCGGTCGTGTGGCCGGGTGTCGCCGCGCTGCTCCTGGTGCCCTTGAGCGCCCACGCCCTGTTCTCGCGGCCGCTCGTGGTCGACGCCGATTCCTCGCTCGCCGTCGAACTGCTCGAGCGCGCCGAGGGGGAGGGAATCCTCTGGTGCGACGGACGCCGGGCCTACGACCTGCCTCCCGGCGCCCGCGTGGTCGTGCGGCGCTCGCCGATCCCGGTGCGACTCGCCCGCCTGCATCCCGGGCCGTTCACCGATCGCCTGGTGCAGAAGTTCGACCTTCCGGTCACCGGGTGGAGAGGGCCGGCCGGACGTGACTGAGACGCGTGGGGGCATCGAGGAGATCTCGATCAAAGACCTGGGCGTCATCGCAGACGCTTCACTGCCGCTCGGGCCGGGGTTCACGGCGATCACGGGCGAGACCGGTGCAGGCAAGACGATGGTCGTGTCGGCGCTCGGGCTGCTGCTCGGCGAACGCGCCGACACCGGCGCCGTGCGTCTCGGCAGCCCGCAGGCGTGGGTCGAAGGCCGGTGGCGGGTCGCCGACGGCGGTGACGTGGTCGAGAGGGTGCGAGACGCCGGCGGCGACGTCGATCCCCTCGGCTCCGGAGCGGCCGAGCTCGTGCTCTCCCGCTCGGTCTCCGCAGAGGGGCGCTCGCGCGCCGTGGTGGGCGGTCGCAGCGCTCCCGTGAGCGTGCTGACCGAGCTCGGCGGGCAGCTCGTCGTGGTGCACGGGCAGTCCGACCAGATCCGGCTGCGGTCGGCCGTTGCACAGCGCGAGGCGCT
The DNA here is from genome assembly GCF_042880955.1 of Leifsonia sp. NPDC058292. NCBI lineage: Bacteria > Bacillati > Actinomycetota > Actinomycetes > Micrococcales > Microbacteriaceae > Leifsonia > Leifsonia sp. NPDC058292. The sequence continues at coordinate 11,252 of NZ_JBHVYL010000057.1, read as the reverse complement.
CGACCGCTTCGCCGGGGCGCCCCTGGCCGATGCCATCGACACCTACTCGCACGTGTTCCACCGCTGGCGCGACAACCGCTCAGAGCTCGAAGAGCTCGTCGCCGACCAGGAGCGGCGCGCGCGCGAGGCCGAAGACCTGCGCATCGCGATGGCGGAGATCGAGGCCGTCGCGCCCCAACCCGGCGAAGACGAAGAACTCGCGGGGCGGGCGGAGCGCTTGACCAACCTCGAAGACCTGCGACTCGCTGCGGCGACGGCGCGCGAGCTGCTCTCCGCCGAAGAGTCGGAGGGTGCGGATGTGCTCGGCCTGCTCGACAACGCCCGCCGCCAGCTCGAGCGCGTCTCCGCCCACGACTCCGCCCTCGTGGAGGTGACGGAGGCGGTCGCGAACGCGAACTACCTCGTTTCGGACGTCGCCGCGCAGCTCTCGACCTACCTGGCGACGCTCGACACCGAGGGGGCTCGTGAGTTGGAGATCGTGCAGGAGAGGCGGGCAGAACTGGCCACCCTCGTGCGCAAGTACGGGCCGACCCTCGACGACGTCATCGAGGCGCTCGAGACGGGCAGCTCGCGGCTGTTCGAGTTGGACGGAGACTCGGAGCGCATCGACCAGCTGCGCGCGGAGGTCGAGGCCGACGAGGCGCTCGTGGAGGAGCTCGCCGCCGGTCTCACCGCTCAGCGTCGAGAGGCGGCGGAGCGGTTGAGCGCGGCCGTCTCCGACGAACTGACGGCGCTGGCGATGGCCGACGCCCGCGTGGTGGTGGAGCTCACCGAGCGCGACGAGTACACGGCGAGCGGACGCGACCAGGTCGCCATCCTGCTGCAGCCGCACTCCGGCGCCGAACCCCGACCGCTCGGCAAGGGCGCGTCGGGCGGAGAGCTCTCGCGCGTGATGCTGGCGATCGAGGTCGTCATCGCGGGCAGCGACCCGGTTCCGACCTTCATCTTCGACGAGATCGACGCTGGCGTCGGTGGCGCGTCGGCGATCGAGATCGGGCGCCGGCTGGCGAGACTCGCGGAGAACTCGCAGGTGATCGTCGTGACGCACCTCGCCCAGGTGGCCGCGTTCGCCGGCAACCACCTCACCGTGGTCAAAGGCAGCGACGGCTCCGTCACCGAGTCCAGCGTCCGGCAGCTCACGGGGGAGGAGCGCATCGCCGAGATGGCACGCCTGCTCTCCGGGCTGCCCGACTCGGAGAGCGGGCTCGCCCACGCCCGCGAACTCGTCGACATGGCCAGCGCGCGGCGCTGAGCCGCGCATCCGGCCACCGACTTCGCCGATCGTGGTGATAGGATAAAAGCCCGTGGTGGATAAAACAGACGCGGACAATTCGAACGGCATTACCAAGCACATTTTCGTGACAGGTGGTGTCGTTTCGTCGTTGGGCAAGGGCCTCACAGCGGCCAGCCTCGGCAATCTTCTGACGGCGCGCGGGCTCCGCGTCGTGATGCAGAAACTCGACCCCTACCTCAACGTCGATCCCGGAACGATGAACCCGTTCCAGCACGGCGAGGTGTTCGTCACCGACGACGGTGCGGAGACCGACCTCGACATCGGCCACTACGAGCGGTTCCTCGACATCAACCTCGGACAGTCGGCGAACGTGACCACCGGCCAGATCTACTCGAACGTGATCGCCAAGGAGCGTCGCGGCGAATACCTCGGCGACACGGTGCAGGTCATCCCGCACATCACCGACGAGATCAAGCGCCGGATGCGTCTGCAGGCTCAGCCGGGACAAGACGGTGAGCCGCAGCCCGACGTCATCATCACCGAGATCGGCGGAACGGTCGGCGACATCGAGTCGCAGCCGTTCATCGAGTCGGCGCGCCAGGTGCGCCACGAGCTCGGCCGCAAGAACTGCTTCTTCGTGCACGTCTCCCTCGTGCCGTACATGAACGCCTCGGGCGAGCAGAAGACCAAACCCACCCAGCACTCCGTCGCCGCCCTCCGCTCGATCGGAATCCAGCCCGACGCGCTCGTGCTGCGCAGCGACCGTCCCGTCTCGGAGTCGAACAAGCGCAAGATCGCGCTGATGTGCGACGTCGACGAGGGCGCCGTGGTGAACGCGGTCGACGTGCCGAGCATCTACGACATCCCCACCATGCTGCACGACCAGGGCCTCGACGCCTACATCATCGACCAGCTGGGGCTCGACGCCGGCGAGGTCGACTGGGACGGCTGGAGCGAACTGCTGAACGCGGTTCACGACCCCAAGCACGAGGTGACCATCGGTCTCGTCGGCAAGTACATCGACCTGCCCGACGCCTACCTCTCGGTCACGGAGGCATTGCGCGCGGGCGGCTTCGCGCACGGAGCCAAGGTCAAGCTCAAGTGGATCGCCTCCGACGAGTGCCAGACCGCCGAGGGCGCCGCCCACATGCTGTCCGACATCGACGCGATCTGCGTTCCCGGCGGCTTCGGCGTGCGCGGCATCGAGGGCAAGCTCGGCGCCCTGCGGTTCGCGCGCGAGAACGGCATCCCCGCGCTCGGGCTGTGCCTCGGGCTGCAGTGCATGGTCATCGAGTACGCACGTCACGAGGCCGGCCTCGAAGGGGCGTCGTCGTCGGAGTTCGACCCGGAGACCGAGTTCCCTGTCATCGCGACGATGGCCGAGCAGGTCGAGATCATCGCCGGCGGCGACCTCGGCGGCACCATGCGTCTGGGCCTCTACCCGGCCGCTCTCGCCGAGGGGTCGATCGTGGCGGAGCTCTACGGCGCGCCCGAGGCGAGCGAGCGTCACCGTCACCGCTACGAGGTGAACAACAACTACCGCGAGCAGATCGCGGATGCGGGCCTCTGGTTCTCGGGCACGTCGCCCGACGGCCACCTGGTCGAGTACGTCGAGCTGCCGCGCGAGGTGCACCCGTTCTACGTGGGCACGCAGGCTCACCCGGAGCTGCGGTCGCGGCCGAACCGCGCGCACCCGCTGTTCCGCGGTCTCGTCGGCGCGGCCCTGGATCGCCAGAAGGCGAGCCGTCTGTTCGAAGTCGCGGCAGAGGCCTGATGTCCGACCTTCTCGCCGACGAGCCGTTCTCTCCGGAGATCGTGTCGACGGAGGTTCCTTTCCACGGAAAGATCTGGGACGTCCGGCGCGACGAGTTCCGCTACAACGGCGACGCGATCACCCGTGAGTACGTCGATCACACCGGCGCCGTGGCGGTGCTCGCTCTCGACGACGACGACCGCGTGCTGCTGATCAAGCAGTACCGGCATCCGGTGCGTCACCGGGAGTGGGAGATTCCGGCGGGGCTGCTGGATGTGAAGGGCGAGCAGCCGCTCGCCGCCGCGAAGCGCGAGCTCGCCGAAGAGGCCGATCTGACCGCCGACACGTGGAACGTGCTCGGCGAGTTCTACACGACGCCCGGCGGCAACAACGAGGCGATCCGCATCTACCTGGCCCGGGGCGTGCACGCCACGGCCGAGGCGTTCGGCCGCTCCGACGAGGAGGCCGACATCGAGGTGCGCTGGGTGCCGCTCGACGACGTCGTGGAGTCCATCCTGTCGCGCCGTGTGCAGAATCCGTCGCTGATCGTCGGGGCGCTCTCCGCCCGGGTGGCGCGGGAGAGCGGATGGGCGCAGCTCGGGGCGGCGGACGAGCCCTGGCCACGGCATCCCCAGCTCGGATCTTGATCGGCTCACGATGACGATCGAGGCGGCTGTGGACTCCTACCTGCGGCACGTCTCGATCGAGCGCGGGCTCTCGGCGAACACCGTCGCCGCGTACCGGCGTGACCTGGGCGTCTACTCGGGCTGGCTCGCCGAGCAGGGGATCGACGAGCTTCGCGAGGTCACGCCGGCGACCATCTCCCAGTTCTCGATTCAGCTCGGTACGCGGGAGGAGTCTCCGCTGATCGCGTCGTCGCTGGCGCGGATGCTGTCGACAGTGCGGGGCTTCCACCGCTTTCTCCTCGACGAGGGCCTGGTCGACACGGATGCGGCGCACGAGGTCAAGCCGCCGAAGTCGGGCAGCCGGCTGCCCAAGGCGATCAGCGTCGACCAGGTCGCTGCGCTGCTGGCGGCGACCGACGGCGACAGTCTGCAGGCGCTGCGTGACAAGGCGCTGCTCGAACTCCTCTACGCCACGGGCGCCCGCGTCAGCGAGGCCGTCGACCTCAACGTGGACGACGTGATCGACCAGGACATCGTGCGACTCACCGGCAAGGGCAACAAGCAGCGGATCGTTCCGCTCGGCAGCTACGCGAGAGCCGCGATCGACGCCTACCTCGTGCGTGCGCGGCCGGCGCTCTCCACCAGGGGGAGGGCAACGCCCGCTCTCTTCCTCGGGATGCGCGGGGCGAGGGTGTCCCGCCAGAACGCGTGGCTCATCATCCGGGCCGCCGCCGACCGTGCGCACCTCGACGCCGAGATCTCACCGCACACGCTGCGCCACTCGTTCGCCACGCATCTTCTGGCCGGTGGCGCGGATGTGCGGGTCGTGCAAGAGTTGCTCGGCCACTCCTCCGTCGCCACCACGCAGATCTACACCCTCGTCACCGCCGACACCCTGCGCGACGTCTACACCTCATCCCACCCCCGCGCGCGCTGACCGCCCTCTCCCACCCTGTCCGTTCGTGCGAAACGCGCGCTCCGGGGCCCGCCAACCGCGCTTTTCGCACGAACGGACGGGGGTGGATGCGGCGGGATGGCAAGGGGGATGCGCGGCGGTGCGACCCGCGGAGTGGGGACAGCGCCGTTAGACTGGGCGCTGGTGACGGGCCGCACGACCGGCGACGCGACGAGGGACGAGGAACACGCAGGTGACGCGCAACGACGAGGTAAGGACAGAGCTCCCCGGCATGGATGAGACCTCCATCGCCAAGCTCGGGCCCACCGGCCGTCCGTTCCGCGCGTTTGCCAAGCCGTCCCCGTTGAAGGGCCACGGCCCCGCCCGCATCATCGCACTCTGCAACCAGAAGGGCGGCGTCGGCAAGACGACGACCAGCATCAGCCTGGGTGCGTCCCTCGCCGAGTACGGCCGTCGCGTGCTCGCGATCGATTTCGACCCGCAGGGCGCACTCTCCGCCGGTCTCGGCGCGCAGACGCACGATGTCACGACGATCTACGACCTGCTGCTCTCGCGGTCGAAGGAGCCGGCGGAGGCCATCCAGCACACCGGCACTCCGGGGCTCGACATCATTCCGGCCAACATCGACCTCTCCGCCGCCGAGGTGCACCTCGTGAACGAGGTCGCCCGCGAGCAGATCCTCGCCAGCGTGCTGCGCAAGGTGAGCGCCGACTACGACGTGATCCTCATCGACTGCCAGCCGTCGCTCGGCATCCTGACCGTCAACGCGCTCACGGCGGCGCACGGCGTGCTCATCCCGCTCGAGTGCGAGTATTTCGCGCTGCGCGGCGTCGCGCTGCTCATCGAGACGATCGACAAGGTGCGCGAGCGCCTGAACCCCGCGATCGAGCTCGACGGCATCCTCGCCACCATGTACGACTCGCGCACGCTGCACTCGCGCGAGGTGCTGGAGCGGGTCGTCGACGCGTTCGGCGACAACGTTCTGGAGACGGTGATCTCGCGCACGGTCAAGTTTCCGGATGCGTCGGTCGCCGGCACCCCGATCACCCAGTTCGCGCCCGAGCACCCTGCCGCCGAGGCGTACCGCCAGTTGGCGAGGGAACTGATCTCGCGTGGCGCCGTCGCCTAGCCCGGCCCCGAGCGAGCCGGCCGAGGCCGTCACCTTCCGGGTCGCGCTCGGCGAGTTCGAGGGTCCGTTCGATCTGCTGCTCTCGCTGATCTCGAAGCACGAGCTCGACATCACCGAGATCTCGCTCAGCCGGGTCACCGACGAGTTCATCAGCTACCTGCGCGGGCTCGACTCCGACGACAGCCTGGACGAGGCGAGCGAGTTCCTCCTCGTCGCGGCGACGCTGCTCGACCTGAAGGTCGCCGGGCTGCTGCCGCAGGGCGAACTCGTCGACGCCGAAGACGTCGCGCTGCTCGAGGCGCGCGATCTCCTGTTCGCGAGGCTGCTGCAGTACCGCGCGTTCAAGGAGGCGTCGGCCTGGTTCGCGGCCGGGCTGGAGGCCGAGGCCACGCGCCACACCCGCTCGGTGCGGCTCGAAGACAAGTACCGTCAACGCACGCCGGAGCTCGTGTGGACGCTCACCCCCGAAGATTTCGCCGCCCTCGGAACGCTCGCGCTCACGCCGCGGGAGATCCCCGTCGTCGGCCTCGATCACCTGCACGCGCCGCTCGTGAGCATCCGGGAGCAGGCCGCTCACGTGGTCGGGATGCTGCGCTCCGGCGAATCGCTCACGTTTCGCCAGCTCGTGGCCGGCGCCGACCAGAAAGGCGTCGTCATCGCGCGTTTTCTGGCCGTGCTGGAGCTGTACCGGCACGCCGCGATCGCCTTCGAACAGCTGGAGCCCCTGGGCGAACTGACGCTGCGCTGGACGGCCGAGCACTGGTCGGAAGAGAACCTGTCGAACCTGGGAGCCGATTATGACGGTTGAGAATCTGGAAGCGACCGAGACGGCGGAGTCGCCCGAGACCGCGGTGTCGGCCGAGACTGCCGAGCCGGCCGTGGCCGAGGCCGATCTCGAGCGCGCCCTGGAGGCCATCCTCATGGTCGCCGACGAGCCGATGAGCGTCGTGACGCTGGCCACGGCGGTCGGCGCCCCGGTGAAGCGGGTGCGCGCGGCGGTGGATGCGCTCGTCGCCGACTTCGACGGCGTCGACGGCGGCGTCAGGCGAGGGTTCGAGCTGCGGGAGGTGGGCGGCGGCTGGCGCATCTACGTGAGAGCCGAGTACGACGCCGTGGTGGCCGATTACGTGCTTGCGCAGAACCCGACCAAGCTGTCGCAGGCCGCGCTCGAGACGCTCGCCGTGATCGCGTACAAGCAGCCGATCAGCCGCGGCGCGATCGCGTCGATCCGCGCCGTCAACGTCGACTCGGTCGTGCGCACGCTGCTCGGCCGGGGTCTCATCACCGAGATGTTCACCGACAGCGAGACCGGCGCCATCAACTACGGCACGACCGATCTGCTGCTCAGCCAGCTCGGAATCAATTCGATCGACGAGCTGCCGAAGATCTCTCCGCTGCTCGCCGACGGCACCGAAGGGTTCGATGGCGATGTCCGTTGATTCGACAGAGCCTCAGGGCGAACGTCTGCAGAAGGTCATGGCTGCGGCCGGAGTGGCGTCGCGACGCGTCTCCGAAGACCTCATCTCCGCCGGACGCGTCACCGTCAACGGTGTCGTCGTCACCGAGCTCGGCCGCCGCGTCGACCCGCTGACCGACCAGGTCGCCGTCGACGGGTCGGCCGTGCAGCTGGACACGAGCCGGCGGTACGTGATGCTGAACAAGCCGGTCGGTGTGGTCAGCTCGCTGCGCGACGAACAGGGGCGCCCTGACCTGCGGCAGTTCACGGGCGGCTACGAGGAGCGCCTGTTCAACGTCGGGCGGCTGGATGCCGAGACCTCGGGCCTGCTCGTCCTCACGAACGACGGCGAGCTCGCGCACGTGCTCGCGCATCCGAGCTTCGGGGTGACGAAGACGTACATCGCGCGCGTGCGCGGCGCCGTGACGCCTCAGACGATCGCCACGCTGACACGCGGCGTCGAGCTCGAAGACGGACCCATCGCCGCCGACAGGGCGAGGCTGCTCGAACGCAGCTCGGCCAGCCAGGACAGCCTGGTGGAGCTGACCCTGCACTCCGGGCGCAACCGCATCGTGCGGCGCATGATGGCCGAGGTCGGGCATCCGGTGATCGAGCTGGTGCGCCGGCAGTTCGGGCCGCTGCACCTCGGCACCCTGCGGGTCGGTCAGATGCGCGACCTCACTAAGGTGGAACTCGGCGATCTGCTGACCATCTCGCGCCAGAAGGACTCGAAGTGAACGACAGCACCTCCCGGGTGACGGGGCCGGTCCGCGTCGTCGGCGCCGGTCTGCTCGGCGCCTCCGTGGGGCTCGGTCTCCGGGCTCGCGGCGTCGATGTGCTGCTCGCCGACGCCTCTCCCGCCAACCTCGATCTCGCCATCGACTACGGCGCGGGTCGCGCCGACGACGGCACCGCCGAGCCCGCGTTGATCGTGGTCGCGGTGCCGCCCGACCTCGTGTCGTCGGTGGTGCGGGCGGAGCTCGCAGCGCATCCGGATGCCGTCGTCACCGACGTCGCCAGTGTGAAGGTGGCGCCGCTGTCCGAGCTGCAGACGGCAGGTTCAGGGCACGCTGATGCGGCGACCGATCTGTCGCGGTACGTCGGCTCGCATCCGCTCGCCGGCCGGGAGCGCGGCGGCCCCAGTTCGGGGCGAGCCGATCTCTTCAACGGCCGCCCCTGGGTGGTCTGCGCCCGGCCCGAGAACGACCGCGCCAGCGTGAACCTGGTCGAGGCGCTGATCCTCGACCTGGGTGCGACGCCGATCGAGATGGAGACGGCCGCGCACGACGCCGCCGTCGCCCTCGTGTCGCACACCCCGCAGATCGTCTCGAGCCTGATGGCCAAACGACTCGCGGACTCGACGGATGCCGCGCTCGCGCTGGCCGGCCAGGGCCTGCGCGACGTGACGCGCATCGCCGGCAGCGAGCCGGAGCTGTGGGTGCAGATCCTCGGCGCCAACGCTCCGGCCGTCGTCGAGATCCTGCACGCGTACCGCGACGACCTCGACCGCGTGCTCGTCGCGCTCGGCGACGTCGGTGCGGCCGGCGCCCGGCGGTCGCTCGCCGAAGAGCTCGCCGGCGGCAACGTCGGGGTCTCCCGGTTGCCAGGCAAGCACGGACAGGACAGACGTTTCACGCAGCTCGTCGTGCTCGTGGACGACAAGCCGGGCGAGCTCGGGCGTTTGTTCACCGAGCTGGGCGAGATCGGTGTGAACCTGGAAGACCTGCGGCTCGAGCACTCGCCGGGTGCGCAGGTGGGTCTCGCCGAGATCTCCGTGCTTCCCGAGGCCGTACAGCGCACCGTCGACGAGCTCGGCGCACGAGGATGGAGGATCGCCGGATGAGCGACCGCAACCCGAACGACACGGCCACGGGATCGGGCATCCGCACGATCGTCGTCGCCGTCGATGGGCCGGCCGGCAGCGGCAAGTCGAGCGTCAGCAAGGCCACGGCCCGCCGGCTCGGATTCGCCTACCTCGACACCGGCGCCGCCTACCGCGCGCTCAGCTGGTTCGTGGTGCAGCGGAAGCTCGACCCGACCGACTCGGCAGCGGTCGTCGACGCGCTGCCCGACTTCGACTTCCGCATCGGAACCGACCCCGACGGCTACCACGTCTCGGTCGGCTCGCACGACGTGACGGACGCCATCCGCGAGCCCGACGTGACCGCCGTGGTCAGCGCGATCGCCCGGGTCGCCGAGGTGCGCACACACCTCACCGGGCTGTTCCGAGACATCATGCGGCACACCGACAGGCCGGGCATCGTGGTCGAGGGGCGTGACATCACGACGGTGGTGGCCCCGGACGCGGATGTGCGCATCCTGCTCACTGCCAGCGAAGAGGCTAGAATAGCCAGGCGTTCCGCGGAACTCGTCGGCCAATCGGCCGCCCATGTCGGCGAACAGCTTCATCGCCGTGACCGCGCCGACTCCCGAGTCGTGGACTTCATGAACGCCGCCGACGGTGTGACCACCGTCGATTCAACCGAACTTGACTTCGACCAGACCGTGGATGCGGTCATCGCGGTCGTGCAGAAGGAAACCCATGCCTGACAAGACCGAACTGGAAGAGCCGGACGGCGCCGACGACCTCGTCGAGCGTCTCACCGACCTCGACGAGGAGCTGGCGACCCAGCGCGCAGCGGCGCTGCGGAGCGGACTCGACGAGTATCAGCTCGAAGACGACGACATCGACATCCTCGAGACCGTCAGCGAAGACCCCGACGCGATCACCTACCTTCCGGCGCTGCCCGTGCTGGCGATCGTCGGCCGCCCGAACGTGGGCAAGTCGGCGCTCGTGAACCGCATCCTCGGCCGCCGCGAAGCCGTCGTGGAGGACACTCCCGGTGTCACTCGCGACAGGGTCTCGTATCAAGCGGAGTGGAACGGGCGCCGTTTCACGCTCGTCGACACCGGCGGCTGGGAGCCCGACGCCAAGGGCATCGACGCTTCCGTCGCAGCGCAGGCCGAGGTCGCGATCGACCTGGCCGACGCCGTGCTGTTCGTGGTCGACGCGAACGTCGGCGCCACGTCGACCGACGAGCACGTCGTTCGTCTGCTGCGCAAGTCCGACAAGCCCGTCTTCCTCGCCGCCAACAAGGTGGACGACCTCCGTCAGGAGCCCAACGCTTCGGCCCTCTGGTCGCTCGGCCTGGGTGAGCCCCTGCCCGTGTCGGCACTGCACGGCCGCGGCGTCGCCGACCTGCTCGACATCATCCTGAAGGCCCTCCCGGAGGTGTCCGCGGTCGCCAAGCAGGAGGTCGGCGGACCCCGCCGCGTCGCCATCGTCGGCCGCCCGAACGTGGGCAAGTCTTCGCTGCTGAACAAGGCGGCGGGGGAGGAGCGCGTGGTCGTCAACGAGCTCGCGGGCACCACGCGCGACCCGGTCGACGAGCAGGTCGAGATCGCCGGCAAGGTGTGGCGCTTCGTCGACACCGCCGGCATCCGGCGTCGCGTGCACCTGGCGCAGGGCGCCGACTTCTACGCCTCGCTGCGCACCTCGACCGCCCTCGAGAAGGCCGAGGTCGCCGTCGTCGTGCTCGACGTGACCGAAGCGATCAGTGAGCAGGATGTGCGCATCATCGACCTCGTGCTCGAATCGGGCCGAGCACTCGTTCTCGCCTTCAACAAGTGGGACCTGCTCGACGACGACCGCCGCCGCTACCTCGAACGCGAGATCGAGCAGGACCTCGCCCACGTCTCGTGGGCGCCGCGGGTCAACATCTCGGCTCGTACCGGACGACACCTGGAGAAGCTGGTGCCCGCCCTCGAGCAGGCGCTCGAGTCATGGGACACCCGCATCCCCACCGGCAAGTTCAACGCCTTCCTCGCCGAGCTCACGGCGGCGCATCCGCACCCCGTCCGCGGCGGCAAGCAGCCTCGCGTGCTGTTCGGAACGCAGGCCACCAGCCGGCCGCCGACCTTCGTCGTGTTCACCACCGGGTTCCTCGACCCCGGATACCGGCGGTACATCATCCGCAGGCTGCGCGAGGTCTACGGGTTCGAGGGAACGCCCATCCAGCTCAACATGCGCGTGCGCGAGAAGCGCAAACGCACCTGACCTTCCGCTCGACCACCGAGGGGTCCCGACACGCCGTCTGGGCGATGCACCAGACGGCGTGTTGGGACCCCTCGGTGGTTC
>NZ_JBHVYL010000056.1:0-14466 GCF_042880955.1 Leifsonia sp. NPDC058292 | reverse complement strand
GTCCCCGGCCGTTCGCCGGGGACGCCCTCAGTTCACGCCCCGGCGCTGACGGTCCCGACCGCGGCGACTGCGGCGAGGATCGTCTCCGCGACGGCGGCCGGCTGCGAGACCGACAGGGCGTGAGAGCCGCCCGGCACCTCGCGGGCGACGCGCGCGTTCGCCCGCTCGGCCGCCGCGCGGTGCTCGGCGACAGGGATGTTCAGGTCCTGGTCGCTGAAGACGCACCACGAGGGGATGCTCTTCCACGCCGGGGTCTGCGTGGGCAGCGGTTCGGTCAGGGCCGCCTGTGTCACCGGGCGCTGGGTGACCGCCATGAGAGCCGCGACCTCCTCCGGCACATCCGCGCAGAACTGGTGACGGAACAGTGGGGGCTGGATGGTCAGATCGACCGTCCCGTCGGCCAGCGTGCGCGGCGCGAGGGCGTCACCGAGCGTGCTTCCGGGGAACTCGGTCGACAGGTCGAAGGCGGTCTGCCCGTGCTCGGGCACGAAGGCGTTGACGTAGACGAGCGCGGCCACCGACTCGTTGCCGGCCGCCGCTTCGGAGATCACCAGCCCTCCGTACGAGTGGCCGACCAGCACGACGGGTCGGCCTGCCGCCGCGACGACATCGCGCACGTAGGCCGCGTCGCCCGACAGGCTGCGGAGGGGGTTGGCTGCCGCGATGCACTCGACTCCCTCCTTCTGAAGGAGCTCGATCACACCGTTCCAGCTTGCCGATTCAGCGAACGCCCCGTGCACGAGCACGACGGCGGGTTTCAGTTCAGTCATTTCGTTCTCCTCTGTTCTCAGTCTTCGGTTCCGAGCGCTTTGCGCAGGATGTGCACGGCCTGCTCGACGGCCGCGGTCACCGCCGCGGAGGGCCGCAGCGGGTTCAGCATCATGAAGTCGTGGATCGTGCCGTTGTAGCGAACGGATGTGGTTCGCACGCCCGCCTCGACGAGCTTGCGGGCATACGCTTCGCCCTCGTCGCGGAGCACGTCGTTCTCGTCGACGATCACGAACGCCTCCGGCAGTCCCGCGAGGTCCTCGGCCGTCGCACGCAGCGGCGATGCCGTGATCTCGCTCCGCCGGTCGGCGTCGGGGAGGTAGGCGTCCCAGAACCACGCCATCGCCATGGCCGTCAGGTATGCACCCTCGGCGAACTCGCGGTAGGAGTCGGTGTCGCCAGCGGCATCCGTCACCGGGTAGTACATCGACTGATGCACGAAGGTGACATCTCCGCGCTGCTTCGCGAGAATCGCGACCGCCGCCGTCATGTTTCCGCCCGCCGAGTCACCCGCGATCGCGAGCCGTGAGACGTCGAGGTCGTGCTCCTGGCCATGCGCTGTGAGCCACTGCGCCGTCGCATACGCCTGCTCGATGGCGACCGGATACCGAACTTCGGGCGAACGGTCGTACTCGACGAAGGCCAGGGCCGCCCGAGCGCCGACAGCGAGCTCACGCACCAGTCGGTCGTGGGTGCCCGCGTTGCCGAGGACCCAGCCGCCACCGTGAAGGTAGAGGATGACCGGCAACCCGGAGCGAGCGCCGACGGGCTTCACGATGCGCACTCGCACATCCCCGACCGCCGCCGGAACGGTGATCCACGTCTCGTCGACGTCGAGTTTGTCGATGGGCGCGGACTGCAGGTCGTCGAGCACTTTCCTGGCGCCGTCGGGTGCGAGTTCGTAGATGAAAGGCGGGCTGGACGTCGCGTCGACGATGCCCTGAGCCTCCTTCTCGAGAACGGGTCTGTTCATTGCCTTCTCCTTCAAGTGGGTGGAAGAGGGATCTCGTTCACTCGACCCCTCGCCCAGCTCTGACCGCCACGACTCCCCTGGTGTGACAAGGATGCGCCGACTGTCCGCTGTCACGCCAGGCCCGCCTACCCGGTCAGAGCTGGTGACGGGCGCGGCGATCGCCGCGCCGCGCAGACCGGAAGGTGCAGTCATGTCGAAGATCGTCGTCATTGGAGGAACGGGTCTGATCGGCTCGAAAGTGGTCGCGAAGCTCGGTGCGCACGGCCACGACGCCGTCGCAGCATCCCCGAACTCGGGCGTGAACACGCTCACGGGCGAGGGGCTGGCCGAGGTGCTCGACGGAGCCGATGCCGTGCTCGACGTCTCCAACTCGCCGTCGTTCGCCGACGACGACGTGATGGACTTCTTCACGACGGCCACCACCAACATCGTCGCGGCCGCGAAGCACGCCGGGGTCGCACACTACGTCGCCCTCTCCGTCGTCGGCTCCGATCGGATGACCGACAGCGGCTACATGCGGGCCAAGCTCGCGCAGGAGAAGCTGATCACCGGCAGCGGCATCCCGTATTCGCTGGTGCACGCGACACAGTTCTTCGAGTTCGTCGGCAGTATCGCCGGCAGCGCCACGACGGGCGACGAGGTGCGCCTGTCGCACGCACGCATCCAGCCGATGGCCGCGGAGGATGTGGCCACGGCGGTCGCGCGCGTCACAGCCGGCGCACCCTTGAACGCGACGGCCGAGGTGGCCGGACCCGAGATCTTCGGCCTCGACGACTTCGTGCGCACCGGCCTGACGTTCCGCGGCGACCCGCGCACCGTGGTCACCGACCCCGACGCGACGTACTTCGGCGAGAAGCTGTCCGACGACATGCTGCTCCCGGGGCCCGACGCGACCCACTTCGAGACCCGGTTCGCCGACTGGCTGCCGGCCAACCCTGCGCCGAAGCGCTGAGGGTGGCTGCTGCCGCTGGGCTGAGTCAGTTCCAGCGGCGCAGCTTGTCGGGGTTGAGCACGATCCAGATGCGGCGCACGAGGCGTCGGCGAACCGCGATCGTGATGATCCCGACCACCCGATCGTCCGCATCGCGCAGCGCCAGGCCGGCGGAACCGTTCACGGAGTGCGCGGTCGTCGCTGCGACATCCGGGTCACCCAGCACCCGACCCAGGGAGTGGAGCACGGATGCGCGACCGCACGCCGACTCCGGCCCCGCAACCCGGCCTCCCGTGTCCACGACCAACTGCGCGTCCTCGTGCAGCCGCGAGACCAGCCTGCCGACGTCACCCGAGTCGAACGCACCCTGGATCGCGCGCACCGCACCGATCGAGCGCGCGTATGCCCGGGCGGTCGATCGGGAGGAGAGGTGCAACCGGGGCCCGGGCGAGCCGCCCGTCATGCCCCCACCGGTGCGACGTGGCGGAGCTTGTCGGGGCTCATCACCCAGAGCAGCTGCAGAATGCCTTCGCGCGAGGCAGTGACCGTCAGCACGGTGGTGATCTGCCCGTCTTCCGACAGGGTGACGGCCGGCTGGCCGTTGAGCGTCGTCCAGCCGATGAGCTTCTTCGTCCAGAAGTGGCTGGAGAAGGCGGAGACGAACTTGGCGACGCGCGTGCGGCCGGCCACGGGGATGCGGGCGGCGAGCTTGACGCCGTTGCCGTCGGTGTAGCTGACGATGTCCGACGCGAACAGCTGTTCGAGCTGTTCGACGTCTCCGGTGCGGGCGGCGCCGATGAAAGCCTCGAGCAGCCGACGGGATTCGCTCGGCGCAACCGTGTCGCCGCGGCCGGAGGCCAGGTGTTTGCGCGCGCGGCTGACCAGCTGCCTGGCGTTCGCGGGCGACGAGTCGATGACCTCGGCGATGCGCTCGTACGGGTAGTCGAGAGCCTCGCGCAAGACGTAGGCGGCCCGCTCCGTCGGGGTCAGCGCCTCCAAAAGGAGCAGGCAGGCGAACTCGAGCGCCTCCGTGTTCTCCGCACCGAGCGTCGGGTCGCCTTCGGTGTTCACCGGCTCGGGCAACCACGGACCGATGTAGGTCTCACGCCGGGAGTGCGCCGACTGCAGCATGTTGATGGACAGCCGTGTGGCGATGGTCGTGAGGAAGGCGCCCGGCTGCTCGATCTCGGCCGGGTCGACGGCCTGCCACCGCAGCCAGGTGTCCTGCACGATGTCCTCGGCGTCGGAGACCGAGCCGAGCATCCGGTAGGCCGTGCCGAAAACGCGCCGCCGCTCGCGATTGAAGATCTCGAGCGACTCGTCGTCGGCCCGCGTGCTCCCGTTCATCAGTTCCCCGTTCCGCTTCGATTCTCGCCGTTCGCGCGCTCGACGAACAGGCCGAGCGCATGACTCCTCACAAGGGAGACCGGGCAGGCCGCCGGTTTGTGACACCGGTGCTCACGCCATGTCGAGCCGAGCGATGCGACGACGCTGATAGACCAGCGTGGCCGTGAGGAGCGCTCCCCCGACCACCACCCCCGTCAGCGCCGCGAAGGCGGTCGTCACACCGAGCAGCAGCGAGAGGATGAGGGCGCAGATCGCTCCGGCGACGACCGCGTTCACGACCGCGATCATGCTCGCCATCGTGAACAGCACCGACCACCGCGAGTACCGCACGCCGAACTTGCCGTTCGTGAGCGGATCCTCGGCGGCGAACACGGCAGCCGCGACCGGGCCGAGCGTCGCATAGTACGAACGGATGCGCTCGATGCGGCGGCTGACGGCGATGTTCTCCACGCTCGTGTCGACCAGGCGCACGACCGTGAAACAGCCGAGCACGAAGATCGTCGGCAGCACGGTCAGCACGAACGCGGTCAGCAGGTCGGGCGACGAGCTCGCGAACCCGATCGCGACGAGTCCGCCCGACAGGGTCGACAGATAGATCGACGAGCGCGTGCCGCCCTCGCTGATGGTGGAGCCGGCGATCGACTCCAGCATGAACTGCTCGCTGCTCAGCGCGCCGAGAAAGGCGGGCGAATCGTGCGGTGTATCCATCTCATCGTCTCCTGTACCGCTCGGGGGTCGGCGGTCTCGACAAGGAAGACAAGGCGCGGCCGCGCTGTGTGACACGTCTTCGCAAACGCGTCACACGTGGCGGATGTGCTCGGTCATAGCTCACAAGGGCCAACCACGACGAGACGGAGACCCATGACCATCACACGGCTCGAGCCGATCGAGCGCATCCGAACCGCGACGCTCGATGTCGGCTACCACGAAACCGGCGACCCGTCCGGGCAGCCGGTCATCCTGCTTCACGGCTTCCCCTACGACATCCACAGCTACGCGGATGTCGCTCCCCTGCTCGCCGAGCGCGGCTTCCGTGTGATCGTTCCCTTCCTGCGCGGTCACGGCTCCACGCGATTCGCCAGGCCGGACGCCCCGCGCACGGGACAGCAGGCCGCCCTCGGCGCGGACGTCGTCGAGTTGATGGATGCGCTGCGCATCCCTCGGGCAATCCTGGCCGGATACGACTGGGGCGGCCGGGCCGCGTGCGTCGTCGCGGCACTCCATCCGGAGCGCGTCGCCGGGCTCGTGGTGGTGAACGGGTACCTCATCCAAGACATCGCCGCGGCCACGAAGCCGCTTACTCCTCCGATCGAAGCCGGATTCTGGTACTTCTTCTACTTCTTGACCGAGCGCGGCGAGGCCGGTCTCGCCGCCGATCGTCGCGGGGTCGCCGAGGTGATCTGGCGCCGCAACTCGCCCCTCTGGCCGTTCGACGACGAGACCCTCGACCGCGCAGCAGCGGCCTTCGACAACCCGGACTACGTGGATGTGGTCATCCACTCGTACCGCCACCGGCTCGGCTACGCTCCCGGAGCCCCGGAGTACGACGACGATGAGCGAATGCTCGCCGCCGCGCCGACGATCTCGGTGCCGACCGTCACCCTCGACGGAACGGCGGACGGCAACTTTCCGGCGACGGACGGCTCGGCGGGCGCCCGGCACTTCACCGGCCCGCGCATCCACCACCAAGTGCCGAATGCCGGGCACAACCTTCCACAAGAGGCGCCGGAAGCCTTCGCCGCTGCTGTCGCCGACGTGGCCGCGCTCCCCTCGCAGGAGGAGAGCCCTCGACCCGACCCCACCATCCGAATACCCGTGAACAAGCCGAAGGGAAGACCATGAAGGTCGTCGTAGCAGGAGGAACAGGACTGATCGGCACGAAAGTCGTCGACAGGCTGAGGATGAGCGGTCACGACGTCGTCGTTGCCTCACGCAAGACAGGCGTCAACCTGTACACGAGCGAGGGGCTGGAGGGCGCGCTCGATGAAGCCGAGGCCGTCGTCGACGTCTCGAACTCGCCGTACGCGGACTACGAGGGCGCACTCGACTTCTTCGAAACGGCGACCCTCAACCTCCTCACGTTCGGCGCGGCCGCCGGAGTGCGGCATCACGTCGTGCTCTCCGTCGTGGGAACCGACAGGCTCGCTCGCGCCGGAGGCCGCTACTTCCAGGCGAAGGCGCAGCAGGAGCGCCTTGTGACCGACTCGGGCATCCCGTTCTCGATCGTGCACTCGACCCAGTTCTTCGAGTTCGCCCGTGCCATCGCCGACTCGGCGACGGAGGCCGGTGTGGCGCGGGTCGTCGACGCGCTCGTGCAGCCGATCGCCGCCGACGATGTCGCGACCGCGGTCGTGGGTGCAGTTCTGGCCACCCCGACCATGCGCACCGGCGAGATCGCCGGTCCGGACCAGTTTCGGCTCGGTGACCTCGTGTCACGCCAGCTTCTCTGGTCGCACGACGCCCGCGAGGTCGCACCGGATGCCCAAGGCGACTACTTCGGCGCGAAGCTCGCCGACCACGACCTGCTGCCGGGGCTCGACGCCGCCGTGTTCAGGACGCACTTCACGGATTGGCTGGCCGGACTTGTCCCGCAGCCCAGCGGGGAACGCGGCTAGCCGGGCAGCAGCTCGCCGAGCAGCGCCTGCACCCGCTGCTTGATGTCGTCGCGGATCGCGCGCACCTCCTCGACCGGGCGGCCCGCAGGGTCGGTGAGTTCCCACTCCTCGTAGCGTTTGCCCGGGAAGATCGGGCAGGTGTCGCCGCAGCCCATCGTGATCACGACGTCGGACTCTTGGACGGCGTCCACAGTGAGGATCTTCGGCCTCTCGCTTGCAATGTCGATCCCCTCTTCGGCCATCACCTGGATCGCGACCGGGTTGAGCCGTTCCTTCGGCTCCGACCCGGCCGAGAGAACCTCGACGCGACCCCGCGAGAGCTCACGCAGGTAGGCGGCGGCCATCTGGGAGCGGCCGGCGTTGTGAACGCAGACGAACAGCACCCTGGGCTTGGTGGCGGTCATACAGCCCTTCCTCCCGTCGAAGCTCCCCGCCAAAGCATAGACACCGAGAAGCAGGACGCGTCACCCGAACGCTCACCCCATCCCCCGCTCCCCCCTCTCCCCGCATCCCCCCTCTCCCCCCGATCGCCTGCGGGTGAATTGCGCCGAAGTGGGGTGAAGCGCACCCCAGAACAACACTTCGGCGCAACTCGCGGCCCGGGCGTGTGGGGGTGTGGGGATGTGGGGGGGGGGGGGTAGGGTCGGCGCATGCTTCAGAATCGGGTGGTCGGCGGGGCGACCATGGGCGGCAACGGCAGCGTGACGCCTCCGGAAGAGCCGACACCGAGCGCGGGCCTCCGTCGTGTGCGCGCGGTGACGTTCGGCCCGTACGGGTACCTGAACCTTGCTGTGGCGACGATCGTGCTCGCCCTCGTCCTCTGCGGTCTGGCTCTCAAATGGCCGGATCCGCTCGGTGCACGCTGGTCGTGGATCGGCCTCGCGGTGGTGGCCGCGTACGCCACCCTCGGTAGATTCGCCTCCAGTCGTGGAGCGCAGACCGACCTCCGTTACCGTTCCGGGCCGCGCACGGTGGCCTACTACACCCAGCGCTCAGCGCCGTGGGCGGTTCTCGGGCTGTTCCTGATCGCCTTCATCGCGTCTCTCGTGGGCCTTCCCGTGCTCACGATCGCGCTGGTGGGCGTCGCGTGCGGAGTGACCGCCGGGCTCGCTCCGACCTACTTCCAGGCGCCACCGCTCCCGACTCGGTGATCGCTGCCCGCGTGCGGCGGGTATCGTGGGGCGTACGACGTCGTCCACCCCGAATTGGGGCAGCGGTGTCCCCCAAAATGCCGCTACCAGGCGGTGCGCGGATGAGCAAGGCTCGAACGTATGGAGGGGCAGCCGCTTGAGATGGAAAAGGCAGTGAAGCAGCAGCGCACTCAGCTGCGCCCCCACTCCCATCTCTTCACCCGCGGACTGGTCGCCATCCTCGCGCTCACAACCCCGGTGTTCGCCGTGCTGTACTGGCTCACGATCCCCGACGGCGCTTGGCCGCTCGTGCTCGGACTGCACCTGGCCGTCGTCATCGCCACCGTGCTGGCGGTGCTCGCGTTCTTCAGCACGACCATCCAGTTCATCCCCGACGGCGTGCGCGAACGCGGCTTCTTCGGGCGCACGATCGATGTGCGTCACGGGATGGTCGGGGCCGCGCTGCTCATCGACCTGTACGAGAGCAGCACCCTCGACACGCAGCCGCAGTTCTTCATCACCGGCAAAGACGGCCGGGTGCTCATCCGGATGCGCGGCCAGTTCTGGGCGCTCGAAGACATGGAGCGAGTCGCCGAGGAGCTCGACGTGCCGATCACAAGGCGCCCCGAATCGGTGACGCTCACGGAGCTGCGCCGCACCTCGCCCGAGCTGCTCTACTGGTTCGAGCGTTTTCCGCGGTTCGGCCGCTAGACCACCGCGTCCGTCAGACCACCGCGTCGCTCAGACCACCGCATCCGTCGCGATGGCGAGCACCGGCCCGCCCGGCGTGCTCGACGGCACCTCAGTGAAGCCGAGGCGGTCGTAGAACGCGCGCGCCGACGTGTTCGACGCCGACATCGACAGGAAGACCCCGGGCACGCCGCGCCGGTGGAGTTCCGCGAGCAGCGTGCGGATGAGCCCGCGGCCGAATCCCTGCCCTTGCAGCTCGGGCAGCAGGTCGATGTGCAGGTGGGCGGGAAACTCGGCGACCTCGGGAATCAGGATGCCACCCGGGTTGGCGCCATACGCGATGAGTTCGCGTTCCTCCTCCGACGTCGCAGCGGTCACGGGATGCCGAGCCTCGAATCCGGGCGCCCACTCGCTGCGATACCAGTCGGCGAACGCGACGCTGTCGCCCACCGAGATGATGTATCCCGCCGCGCGCTCCCCCGTGTCGACCACGAAGGCGAGGTCGGGCTGAAAGGTCAGGTACGGGTCGGCGAAGATGTCGGGCAGCAAGGTCTCGTCACTGTAGAGGCCGGTGGCGTCGCCGCCGCTGGCGCCCGTGCGCACGCAGATCTCGAAGACGTCATTCCGGTCGGCCGGACGGTAGGCACGGATCGCAGTCACCGTGAAAGTATTGCAGTGTGAACGCATCCGGCGCCGTCATCGCCACCGAGGGTCGCGACGCTGCGACCGCTGGGCTCGAGCGTCCTCAGAGCAAGGGCGTGCTCACCGTGCGTCCTGACGAAGCGGTGACGGTCGAGCGTCACTGGCCGAGTGAGGAAGCCGCGGCGTTCGTGCGGCATTACTGGATTCCCCGATGGACGCTCGCGCCCGGCGTCTCGGTGCGGCAGGACATCCTGGAATACCCGACCGCGAACCTGGCCATCGAGCCGGATGCGGCCGCACTGTATCGCGCCCGGCGCGGCCGGAGCGCCCGAGTGCTGTCGGGCTCGGGATGGGCGTTGGGCGTGTTGCTGCGCCCCGGCGCAGCAAGGGGCCTGGTCGGCGGGAGCCTGCGCGCGGCTCCGGCGGTGATCCGGCTCGACTCGCTCGCCCTGCCCGATGTCGCCGGTCTCACCGAACGCGTGCGCACCAGGATGCTCGCCGGAGACGACCGCGGGGCCATCGAGGCGTTCGAGACCTGGCTCGTGACGAGCGTGGCGGCTCCGGACGATGACGCCGCACTGGTCGACGCCATCGTGTACGAGGTCGAGAACGATCACGACATCACCCGGGTGGAACAGCTCGCGAGCCGATTCGATCTCGGCGTGCGTCACCTTCAACGTCTCGTCGCCGGACACATCGGATTCGGGCCGAAATGGCTCATCCAGCGTTACCGCCTGCAGGAAGCCGCCGCCGCGCTGCGGTCGGGGGATGCTCCCCCACTCGCCGAGGTTGCCGCTCGGCTGGGCTACGCGGACCAGGCGCACTTCGGTCGTGAGTTCAAAGCCGTGATCGGAGCGACGCCCGGGGCGTACCTCGCGGCGGCTCTGGCGGCCGGCGCTGACGGTGCGGGCGCTGAGCCCGGCGAGACGACGAGTCGATGACGGAGAGCGACCGCGCCACCGACGCGCAGCACGCACCGCATCCGCTGCTCGCCCCCTGGTTCGCCCGGTGGGGTCTCGTCGCGGACGGCGCATCCTTCGCCACGCCGAGCAGTGTGCTGCAACCGGTGCGCTTCAAGGGTCGCGCCGCCTACCTCAAGGTCGCCACGGTGGCCGAGGAGGCCGCCGGCAATCGCGTGCTGACCTGGTGGCACGGCCGCGGAGCCGCGCCCGTGTTCGCCCACGACGGCGACGCCGTAGTCATGGAACGAGCGACGGGAGACAGATCGCTGGCGACAATCGCCGCCACCGGTCCCGCCGGAGATGACGCTGCCACTCGAATCCTCTGCGGCGCGGGGCTCCGGTTGCACGTCGTCGACGAGACACCGGAGCCGGCCGGGCTGGTCGACCTGGGCGTGTGGTTCCGCGAGCTGTTTCTGCAAGCGGACGAGCATCCGGATGCCCACGGCCGCTTCTACCCGCGTGCCGCGACGGTCGCACGCGACCTCTTGGCGGAACCCGCCGGCCGCGTGGTGCTCCACGGCGACCTCCATCACGGGAACGTGCTCGATTTCGGCGCCGACGGCTGGCTCGCCATCGACCCGAAGCACGTCGTCGGGGATCCTGGGTTCGACTTCGCGAACATCCTCTGCAACCCGGATGCCGGCATCGCGCTGGCGCCGGGCCGCTTCGTTCGTCAGCTCGGCGTGATCGCCGACGCCACCGGGATCGACCAGCATCGGATGCTCCGTTGGGCGGTCGCGTGGACGGGACTCTCGGCGTGCTGGCTGGAACGGTCGGGGCTCGATCCCGGGCACACCCTCACGCTCGGGCTCGCCGCGCAGCGCCTGCTCGGCTGACGCCGACCCCCCGACCCCGGGGCTCGCGGCCCCGGGGCTCGCGGCTCGGGTCAGCGGCGGCGACGGGTGCCGAAGATCCCCTCGACGACGCCGGTGAGGATGGACGACGTAGCCTTCGAGCCGAGCACCTGTTCGAGCAGTTTCGGCTGCGCCTTCGGAGTGGTGCGCCTGGCGCGCGCGGTGGGCCCGGTCGCCTTCAGCAGCCGGTTGTACTCCGCCTCGGCCGCCTTCTGAGCCTTGGCCTGCGCGGCGGCGGCCTTGTCGGCCGCCTTCTGCGCGTCGACGGCCGCCTTCGCCTGTTCGAGGATGCGCTCCTGCTCGTCAGCCGCGGCCGCAGCCGCATCCAGTTTGCGGGTGAGCATCTCCCGTGCCGAATCACGGTCGACCGCCTCGCCGTATGTGGCGAGCAGCGGCGACGCGGCGACGGTCGCATCGATCTGAGCCTCTGGGGTCGGAGACATCGAGCCCTGCGGTGCGCGCAACCGCGTCCAAGCGACGGGGCTCGGTGCACCCTTCTCGTTCATCACGGTGACGATCGCCTCACCGGTGCCGAGCGACTGCAGCACGTCGGCCAGGTCGTAGCCCGACCGCGGATACGTCGAGACGGTCGCCTTCAGGGCCTTCGCGTCATCCGGGGTGAAGGCGCGCAACTGGTGCTGCACGCGCGAGCCGAGCTGAGCGAGTACGTCGGAGGGAACATCCTTCGGCGTCTGCGTGACGAAGAAGATCCCGACGCCCTTCGACCGGATGAGGCGCACGGTCTGAGTGATCGACGCGAGAAAGTCTTTCGACGCGTCTCTGAACAGCAGGTGGGCCTCATCGAAGAAGAACACCAGCTTCGGCTTGTCGAGGTCGCCGACCTCGGGCAGATCGTTGAACAGGTCGGCGAGCAGCCACATGAGAAAGGTCGAGAAGAGCGCGGGCTTGTCCTGGACTCCGGGAACCTCGAGCAGGCTCACCACGCCGGTGCCGTCGGGCGCGAGTTTCAAGAACTCGGCCGTGTCGATCTCGGGCTCGCCGAAGAACGTGTCGGCTCCCTGATCGGCGAACGTGATCAGCTCGCGCAGAATGACGCCGACGGTCGCGCTGGAGAGGCCACCCAGATTCGCGAGCTCGGCCTTGCCGTCGGCGCTGTTCAGGTAGGTGAGCACGGCCCGCAGATCGCTGAGATCGAGCAGCGGCAGCCCGGCCTGTTCGGCGTAGTGGAAGACCAGTCCGAGGCTCGACTCCTGGGTGTCGTTCAAACCGAGCACTTTCGACAGCAGCAGCGGTCCGAACCCGGCGACGGTCGCCCGGATGGGAACGCCTTTGCCGATCCCGCCCAGCGAGAAGTACTCGGTGACGGAGGCGCGCGGCGTCCAGTTCTGGCCGATGCCCGACGTGCGCTCCAGCAGCTTCTCGCTCGACTCCCCCGGCGTCGCGATGCCCGAGAGGTCGCCTTTGATGTCGGCGGCGAACACCGGAACGCCTGCCGCCGCCAACTGCTCCGCCAGCACCTGCAACGTCTTCGTCTTGCCCGTCCCGGTGGCACCGGCCACGAGCCCGTGACGGTTCGTCATGGCCAGAGGGATGCGAACGGGCACGTCAGGCTGGGCCTCCCCGTTGACGAGCGCCCCCATCTCCAGCGCGGCGCCGGCGAACGCGTAGCCGTCACGGATGGTGGCGACCTGCGCGGCGTCGAGCGGTGCCGCAGGCGCGGCCAGCGCCGGCGGCGCGGCCGGCGCTGTCGGCGGGGCCGCGGCTGTCGGCGGGGCCGGGGCTGGTTGGGCGGCTTGCGCTTGCTCCGCCTGGGCCGCCGCCTGGGCTTGCGCCGCGACAACGGCAGCCTGCGCTGCATCGGCTTGCGCTTGGGCCGCCGCTGCCGCATCCTGTGCCGCTTTCAGCGCCTCCGCCGCCTGGGCCTGCAGCTTCGCCGCATTCTCGGCGGCTGCCGCCGCGTCGGCCTGGGCTTTCAGGAGTGCTTCGGCGTCGCTCATGCGGCTCACTCTATCCACCGCGAGCTTGCGCCCGCGAGCACAAGGAGACGGGCTCGTTCGGCGGCTATGGCCGCGGTTTCTGTGCCGCGGGCCGCGGGCTGCGTATGGTCAGAGGCGGTCGCTGAGGCCCCAGCGTTGGCCGTAGCCGCCTTCGGACTCGGCGCGGGCCATGAGTTCGAGGTACGGCTCGGCGTCGAACGCCTCCGGGCCGAGCACGCCGAGCCCCGACCAGACACCGGTGGCCAAGAGCTCGAGCGCGATTACCGGGTTGAGCGCCGTCTGCCAGACAACACACTGGGACTCGTATTCGCGCATCGTCCACTCGTTGTCGCTCACATGGTAGAGGTAGACCTCGCGCGGTTCGCCGTCCTGACCCCGGCCGGTCACCCACACGCCCGCGCAGGTCTTTCCCGTCATCCGCGGCCCGATGGTCGCCGGGTCGGGCAGGGCGGCGGCCACCACATCCCGCGGCGCGACCTCGACCGGACCGTTCGCACTCCGCACCGTCACCGGCGTCGTCGAGTCGAGCCCGAGCTGGTGCAGCGTGCGCAGGATGCCGATGAACTCTTCGCCGAGCCCGTACTTGAACGTGACCCGTTTCGCGTCGATCCAGCGCGGCATGAGCAGCACCTCTTCGTGCTCGACGTTGACGCACTCGACGGGTCCGATCCCCTCCGGGAACTCGAAGATCTCCGGCTCGCTGAACGGCTCCGTCGTGAACCACCCCACGTCCTTCTCGAAGATGACGGGCGGGTTGAGGCATTCCTCGATGGTCGTCCAGATGCTGAACGACGGCGCGAAGATCTCTGCACCGTCGGAGTCGCGGACGACCAGGTTCGCACCGTCGCGCGTACCCAGTTCATCGATGCTGCTGAAGAGCTTGTCGGCGGCGTAACGGGCGAACACATCGCTGAGACCGGGCTCGACGCCCATCCCCACGAGCGCCAGGCGGCCCGCCGTCTCCCAGTCGCCGCGCTGCGCGAACTGGTCGTCGCCCAGTTTCACGCCCGTCTTCGCGTACGGATCCGTGGGATGCGGCTCCGACAGACTCATCGCCATGTCCAGATAATCGGCGCCGGCCGCGAGGGCCCCGGCGAAGATCGTGGGGACGAACTTCGGCTCGACTGCGTTCATCACGTGGGTCGCGCCGTTCTCGCGGGCGACCGCTGCGACCGCATCCGGATCGGACGCGTCGATCGCCACCGCGGAGAACCGGGAGGCGATCTCGTCACCGTGCTTGCCTTTGATCCAGGCGATGGTGCGTTCGGCACGCGAGACGTCGTAGTCGCTGACGATGATCGCTTCGAAGAAGGTGCGTCGCGCGGCGATCTTTGCGATGGCGTCGCCAACACCGCCGGCGCCCACGAGGAGGATTCTCATGCGGGTCACGCTAGCGCCCCCGGGTGACAGCGGCCAGAGAGCCGTGCGATCCCTCTCAGCGAGTGCGGCTCCGCTCGTCGAGCGTGGCCCATCCCATCGAGCGTGGCCAATCTCGTCGAGTGTGGCCCATCTCATCGAGAGACCCATCTCGTCGAGCGTGGCCCATCCCATCGAGTGTGGCCAATGCGGTCGAGCGTGGCCGGCACACCTGCCACG
>NZ_JBHVYL010000055.1:0-14524 GCF_042880955.1 Leifsonia sp. NPDC058292 | reverse complement strand
GAGTGTGGCCGGTCTGCCTGCCACACTCGACCGGAACGGCCACACTCACGAGGAACGGCCACACTCGGCGAGGCCGGGGCCGGAGCGCTACGCGATGCCGCCCCCGTCGACGACGAGCGCGGAACCCGTGACGTAACTGGACTCGTCGCTCGCCAGCCAGACGACAGCGGCGGCGATCTCGCGCGGCTCGCCCATGCGCTGCAGCGGACGGTCAGCGGCTTCGGCGAGGAAAGAACCGGTCTCCTGGCCGAGTTGGCGAGCCTCGTCGCGCAGCATGCCGGTGTTCACGTCGCCCGGGTTCACCGAGTTGACACGGATGCCCTGGGGGCCGTGATCGATGGCGAGCGCCCTGGTCATGTTGACGACGGCGCCCTTGGATGCGCAGTAGGAGATGGCCTGGGCTCCGCCCTTGAGCCCCCATCCCGACCCGGTGTTGATGATGGAGCCGCCGCCGTTCTGCGCCATCACGGGCACGACGTGCTTGCACATCAGGAAGATGCCTTTGACGTTGACACCGAACACCCTGTCCCACTCCTCGGCCGTGGTCTCGACGGCGGTGGTGCGCCGGATGATCCCCGCGTTGTTGAACACGACGTCGACCCCGCCGAACTCGGCGACCGTGTCGGCGACCACGCGTTCGATGTCGGTCTCGCTCGAGACGTCGGCGGTCAGCGCGAGCGCCGTGCCTCCCGCGGCACGGATCTCTTCGGCGACGGTCTCTGCGGCGCCCGGCTGCACGTCGACGACGGCGACGCGGGCGCCCTCCGCGGCGAAGGCGAGCGAGGTGGCACGCCCGATGCCTCCGGCTCCTCCGGTGACGATGGCGGTCTTGTTGTCTAGACGCATGGGGATGCTCCTTCAGTGGTGGGGTGTGACGTGACGAGGGATGAAGGGTCGACGATCGGCGGCGCAGCGGCCGCCGCCGCCGCCTCGACAGGGTAGATGCTCGACGATCGACGACCGGTGATGACGCGGATGCGGCCGGCGAGGCGGGCATCGACCGCTGCGTCACCGGTGTCGACCAGCAGCGGGCGGCCGCCGAGCTCGATGAGTTTCTGTTCGGTGGCGACGACGAGCAGCGGATCGGCGCCGAGCGCGTCGAGCACGCGCGACGACAGCTGCTGGTTGCCTCGCCCGAGGAGGAATCCTTGCCCGCCGATCACGGTGACCACCGCACTCGCATCGTGGCCGTCGATCGCGGCGAGCACCTGCGACTCGGAGGCGTCGCGCACGAGAAGACGGCCGTCCTCGACAACGTCGACGCCGAGCGGTGTGGCAGGGATGCCGAGCACCCGTGCGACCTCTGCGAGCGTTCCGCCCGGCCCGAGAAGGTAGCGCACGCCGGGGCGCAACTGCCCCACGAGACCGGTCGCCGCGCGACGCACCGCCTCGGCTTCGCCCGCGGGCGTCGCCGCCTTGCGCGCCTGGGTGCGGCCGGGAGCCGAAGGAACGGGGACCAGGGCGAAGAGACGGGGATCGGGGCGGCCGGCGCGCAGGAGGCTCTCATCCAGGTCGAGCACCTCGCTCGGCCCCACGGGAAGCGGGCCTCGGGCGAGCCACTCCGCAGCCAGGGCGCCCGCCGCGGTCGGCGAGACGGCGAAGCACGCGGAGTACATCTTGACCCCGGCTGGAACGCCGAGCACGGCCACGCCCGGCGCCAGACCGGCCGCGACATCGCGAGCCGTTCCGTCTCCGCCGGTGAACAGGATGAGCGACGCCCCTGCTGCGCCGAGCGCGACGGTCGCACGCCTGGTGTCGTCGCCGGTGGTTCCTCGGCCGGCGCCGTGAGCGGCGTAGACGACGCGGGGCGTCAGACCGGCGGCGCGCACGGCGTCTTCTCCGAGCGCCCCCGCCGCCGTGATGACCTCGAGCTGCGGATGCGACCGGGCGATGACGGCGAGGGCAGCGGCAGCCCGCGCCGCGGCGCGCGGCACGGCGCCACGCGCTGCGGCCTCCCGCTGCACCTCGGCGCCGTCGCTGCCGACCAGGCCGGCCGGCCCGCCGACGCCGGCGACCGGGTTCAGGAGGAACCCGATCGTCTGGCCCGGTGCATGCATCGGACCCACGCTAGACCGCGGCCCCGACCGACACCGACGCCGAAGCGCCAGCGGCCGCCCCAGCGCCCGCCGGAGT
Organism: Leifsonia sp. NPDC058292; assembly: GCF_042880955.1. Taxonomy (NCBI): domain Bacteria; kingdom Bacillati; phylum Actinomycetota; class Actinomycetes; order Micrococcales; family Microbacteriaceae; genus Leifsonia; species Leifsonia sp. NPDC058292. Next base: position 12,391 of record NZ_JBHVYL010000055.1, on the reverse strand, counting down.
CTCGCCGAAGTACTTGCGACGGTAGGCGCGCCAGGTGACGGCCCACCGGTCGGGGTCGTCGAGGTCGTCGTGGTGCGTGTGGTGCACGGTCTGGTTGTGCGGAGCGGTGCGCACGACGTCGGGCGTCTCGCGCGCCTCGCGGGCCACCTCGGCGAGAACGGCAGCGTACTCGTCGAGCTCGGCCATCGAGTACGACTCCGTCGGCTCCAGGGTGAACGGCTGCGGCACGATGTACGGGTGGTGGCTCGTCCAGTAGTGCATGCCGAAGTCGGCGGCGCGAACCCCGATCTCCTCGCTGCTGATGCCGGTCTGCTCGAAGAGTTCCTGCCACGAGTAGCGAACCTGCTCGATGCGACGCCGGCCGGTCGCGTACGGCGCACTCGCCCCGGGGATCTCGAGGATGCGGCGCATCAGGTAATTGTTGTTCAGCACGGCCGTCTCGGCGACCGCTCGCAGCCCGTCGGCGCCGAGCGCCATGATCCACGAGTATGTCCGCACGATGTTCGGGATGACGCCGTAGAACGGAGCGACAGAGCCGATCGACTGCGGGCGGTCGGCGTCGAAGAAGAACCGGTCGCCGTCGCGCTCGACCACGGGGCCGGGGAGGAACGGCGCGAGCGCCTCGGAGACGGCGTTGGCGCCGGAGCCCGGGCCACCGCATCCGTGGGGCGTGCCGAACGTCTTGTGCAGGTTGAAGTGGCACACGTCGAATCCGGCGTCGCGGGCGCGTGTGATGCCCAGGATGCCGTTCGCGTTCGCCTGGTCGTAGGCGGCGAGCGCGCCGACCGAGTGGGCGAGGTCGACCCAGTCGCGGATGCGCGGATTGTAGATGCCGGTGTCTTCGGGGTTCGTCACCATGATCGCCGCGGTGCGCGGGCCGATCGCGGCACGCAAGGCCTCGACGTCGGGGTAGCCGTCGGCGTCGGGGTGGATCGTGATCACCTTGTAGCCGGCCGCCTTGGCGGTCGCCGCGTTCGAGGGATGCGAGAAGATCGTCGTGATGACCTCGTCCCGTTGCTCCGCCTCCCCGCGCGACGCGTGGTAGGCGCGGATCATCGAGATGTTCGCCCAGATGGCCTCGGAGCCCCCGCTGGTCTGCAATGAGACGCGGCTCATGCCGGAGATCTCGGCGAGCATCCGCTCGGTGCGCCAGACGATCTCGAGGATGCCCTGCACGCTCGCCTGACCCTGCAGCGGATGCAGCTCGGTGAGCTCGGGCGTGCGCACGATCGCCTCGTTGACCTTCGGGGCGTACTTCATCGTGCACGTACCCTGCCCGACGTCGACGTTCAGGTCGGCGCCGAGGTTCTCCTGGCTGAGTCGCAGGTAGTGCTTGAGCACTCGCATCTGAGCGATCTCGGGCAGCGCAGGCGCCGAGGTGCGGCGCAGGGATGCGGGCAGGTCGGCGACCACGTCGCCGACCTGGGCGAGCACACCCGGTTCGGCGCGCGAGACGAGCACGCCGCGCTCGCCCGGGGTGTGCAGCTCGAACACGATCGGCTCGTCCCAGCGGGCCTGGTGGAACCGGCGCAGGGCCGGCTTGGGTGCGATGGGAAGGCTCACGCGACGTTCTCCTTGGAGGCGGTGTTGTCGAGGGCCGCGCCGAAAGCTCCGGTGAGGTCGTCGATGTCGGACTGGGTGTTCTGCTCGGTGACGCACACGAGCAGGTGGTTCTCGCCGACGACGACGCCGGGCTCGAAGCCGTCCGCCCGAAGCACGGTGACGAGTTCGGGGGCGGTGAGCCGCGCATCCGTGAGGTCGACGACGAATTCGCGCAGGTGCACCGCGCTGTCGGCGAGTCGCACCCCGGGAAGCGCGCTGAGTGCACGAGCGGCATAGGCGGTGCGGGCGAGCAGGGTCTCCCCCAGCTCGGCCATGCCCTGCGGGCCCATGAGGGAGAGGTAGACGCCGGCCGCGATGCCCCAGAGGGCCGCGGCCGTGCCGACCCACTCCTTCCCTTCCTCGCGGAGAGCGAAGGAGGTGCGGTCGTAGGCGACGTCGCCGAAGCCGTACTCGCCCGCGACATCCGTCGACGCCAGACCGAACAGGCGCGACGGAAGCTCCATGACCAGACGGGGGTCGTCGTGAACCGCGATGAAGCCGGCGTGCGCTCCGCCGAACCACGGATGCAGCCCGAGCGACTGGATGTCGCCGTGCACGATGTCGGCGCCGAGATCGGCGGGAGGCGTGAGAACGCCGAGGCCGATCGGGTCGGTGCCGACGATCAGCAGGGCGCCGACGGCATGGGCAGCTTCTGCGAGCTCGGCGATGGCCGTCTCGAGCGCTCCGGTGAAGCTGGGGGTCTCCACCCAGACGGCCGCCGTCTCGTCGTCGATCCGGGCGGCCACGGCCGCGATGTCGGCGATGCCGTCGACGGTGGGCACGAGCTCCAGGTCGATCGTGGGGGCCACGAAGTCGAGCACCTTCGAGAGCTTGTCGGGATGCGCGTCGCTGACGAGCAGCACGCGGCGGCGGCCGGTGATGCGCCCGCTCATCGCCACCGAGGTGGCCGCGGCCTGGTAGCCGTCGTACGTCGGCACGTTGACCACATCCTGGTTCAGCAGCTCGCCCATCAGCGACTGGTACTGGAACAGGGCCTGGAACCGGCCGTGATCCTCGTACGGCTCGCCCGCGTATGCGGTGAGGAACTCGCTGCGGTTGATCACCTCGTCGACCACCGCCGGCACGGTGTGGTGGTAGGTGCCCGCACCCAGGAAGGAACGACCGGGCTCGAGCGGCCGGTTGCGCCTCAGCAGACCGCCGACGTGACGGGTGAGGTCTTGCTCGGCCACGAGTGGCTCCGGCAGATCGAGCGCGCGACCCAGGCGCAGGTCGGCCGGGATGTCGGCGTAGAACTCCTCCACGTCGGCGGCGCCGACGGCCTCGAGCATCGCCTGTCGCGACTCGGGCGCCGTGTTCGGCAGATACGGATGGACGAAGGGCTTGGTCATAGTGCTGCCTCGCGGTCGCTTGCGGATGGGACGGATGAAACGGAGGGGCGGCCGGCCGGATGCCGCACGACTGCGACGTCGAACGCGCCGAGAACGATGGGGAGGGATGCGTCGGCGCCGCTCAGCAGGTCGGTGCCGCCGTCGATGCCGGGTAGGGTCACCGACTCGCGGCCGTGGTTGAGCAGGAACGTGAAATCGGTGGAGCCGTCTGTGCGCGTGACGACCTCGACGGCCCCGGATGCGTCGCTCGCGTCGAACGAGTCGAACGGCGGCCGAACCCCGGCGTCGGCGAAGACGCGCGCGAGGATGGCTCGCATGCCCGGGGCGTCGAGGCCAGCGCCGAGATACCAGGCGGCTCCCTTCCCGCGGGCTCGGCGGGTGATGGCCGGTCGCCCCGCCAGGTCGCCGTCGGCGAACGAGGCGATCACATCGACCCCCTCGGCGACGAGCCATTCGCTCCACACCCGCACGGCGAAGCTGTCGTCTGAGCCGTGCAAGCGGATGCTGCGGGCATCGCCGTCGGCCAGCGGCCACCACTCGTCGACCTCGACGCCGAGTAGGTCGCGCAGAGGGCCGGGCGCACCGCCGGGGTGGATCTGCTCGCGGTGGTCGACGACCCCGCTGAACGGACCGACGACGAGCTGGCCGCCGCCGGCGACGAAGGTGGTGAGGGCATCCGCCTGCTCGTCGGTCACGGCGTAGAGGTTCGGGACCAGCAGCACGGTGTGGTCTCCGAATGGACCGGCGGCGCGGGCGACGTCGACCGGCTGACCGAGGGCGAACGCGGCCGCGTGCCAGGCGCGCGCCTCGGTCAGCCAGTTCAGGCGCAGCGAGGGCAGCGAATCCGGAGCGCTCACTCCCCACCAGGAATCCCAGTCGGCGACGAGGGCGACGGAGGCGCGAACCCGGGTGTCTTTGATGGCGGAGAGCTTCTTCAGTTCGGCGCCGAGCTTCTTCGTCTCCTCGAAGGTGCGGCTGCGCTCACCGCGGTGGCCCAGCATCGCCGAGTGGAACTTCTCGGGGCCGAACCTGGCCTGCCGCCACTGGAAGAACATCACGCCGTCGGAGCCGTGCGCGAGCGCCTGCATGCTGCCGAGGCGCATCTGCCCCGGCGCCTTCGGCACGTTGACGTCGCGCCAGCTCACCGCGCTCGGCGCCTGCTCCAGCAGCAGCCAGGGTCGCCCGTCCTTGAGCGAGCGCATCAGACCGTAGTTGAGGGCGGCGCCGACGTGCGCGTCGGGATCGGCGGGGTCGGGATACGCGTCGTCGGTCACCAGGTCTTCGGCGGCGGCGAAATCCCAGTAGTCGAGCTCACGGAACAGGCTCATGAAGTTCGTGGTGACGGCGACCCCGGGGGTCACTTCGCGGAGCACGTCGATCTCCGCCTGGAAGAGTTCGAGCAGCGCGTCGGAGGAGAACCGCTCGAAGTCGACCTGCTGAGCGGGGTTGATCGGTCCGGTGGCCGTGCGAGGCGGCTCGATCTGCTCGAAGTCGAGGTAGTGCTGACCCCAGCAACTGGTGCCCCACGCCTCGTTGAGGCCGTCGATGGTCGTATACCGGTCTTGTAGCCAACGGCGGAAGTGCTGCGCCGACACTGGGCACCAGCACCGCGACACGTGATCGCCGTACTCGTTGGAGACGTGCCAGAGCGCGAGCGCGGGATGCTCGCCGTAGCGCTCGGCGAGCGCGCGGGTCAGGCGGACGGCCACATCCCTGAACACGGGGGAACTCGGGCAGTACGTCTGGCGCGAGCCGAACTCGAGCCGAACGCCGTCGACGTTGTGCGGCAGCACCTCGGGATGCTCGCGGACGAGCCAGGCCGGCGGCGTGGCGGTGGCGGTGGCGAGATCGAGGCGGATGCCGTGGCTCCACAGCAGGTCGATCACGCGGTCGAGCCCGGCGAAGTCGAACTCGCCGGGGCGCGGTTCGAGGAGCGGCCAGGAGAACACGGGGAGGGTCACGAGCGTCACGCCGGCCTCGACCATGAGGCGGGCATCCTCCTGCCACACCTCTTCGGGCCACTGGTCGGGGTTGTAGTCGCCTCCGTAGGCGAGCGCGTCGAGGCGGATGCTTCGCGGCGAGGCGGTCGTCATTGGTCTCCCCTTGTCGGTTCGGGCCCGGTCGGTTCGGGTGCTGGTCGGAGCGGACCGAACGGTCGCTTTACAACGACGTTCGAGTAACTGTATTCTGTATACAGCAACGCTAAGGCGAATGCCAAGACGGGTCAACCCCTAAGCTGGCGACGCCGACGAGGCCCCACGACGCCTCGGTGCGCAGGACGCCTGGAGGGGTGCATGACGATCGAGCGCAAGAATCTGCGATCACAGGTGCGCGAAGAATTGATCGCGAGAATGCGTGCAGGAGAAGTGCGACCGGGCGAGAGCATCAACGAGGTGCAGCTCGCCGCTGAGCTCGGCGTCTCGCGCACACCGCTGCGGGAGGCCCTCATCGCGCTCGAGAGCGAAGGCCAGATCGAGAGCGAGAACGGCAAGGGCTTTCGGTTCGTGCCCCTGAGCGCCCGCGAGTTCGAAGAACTGTCTCCGATCATCGTGACGCTCGAGTCGCTCGCGCTCGAACTCTCCCCCATCGACGAGCTGGAGGCGCTCGGCGGCCGCCTGGCCGCGCTCGCCGCCGAGTTCAACGACGACGTCGCCGAACACGCGCTTGTCAATCGCCGAGACGACGAGTGGCACAACCTCATGCTGAGCGCGTGCCCGAACAAGCGGCTGCTCGAACAGATCGCGGCCGTGCGCCTGGCCATCCACCGATACGAGTCGCTGCTCGTGCCCGACGAGGTCATGGTGGAGCGCAGCGCGATCGAGCACGCCGACATCGCGCGGTACCTCATCGCCGGTGACGTTCCGGCCGCCCAGCGGGCGCTCGAGGCCAACTGGACCAACGGGATGCGCCGCCTCCTCGCCGACGCCGGCATCTCCTGGGAGCGCCTGGCCTGACACGTCACGCGGAGACGCGAACCGCGAGGTCGACGAAGAGGGCGGCCGACCAGCCGAACGAGGTCGTCGCGGTGCGCGCCTTGCCGCCCGTGAGCGGGTTGAAGTATTCGTGGGGGCCGCCACCGTCGATCACGAGGCTCAGGGTCGCCTCGGCGAGGGCACGGCTGCGCTCGGCGTGACCGGAGACCGCCAGACCCTCGACCAGCAGCGCGTTGACGTTGATCCAGACCGGCCCGCGCCACATCCGCTCGGGCGAGAAGTCCGGGTCGCGCGCGGCGACGGTGGGAACGGCGAACGGCGTCGCGAAGCGCTCGGGGTCGTCGATGGCGGCGAGCATCCGGCCGACGATGCGGCCAGGAAGCCGGCCGGTGAGCAGCGGCAGCAGGCTCACGGCGGTCTGGGCGGCGAGCGGATGCCCGGCCCCCGACGACCGGAAGAAGCCGGCCTCGTCATCCCACATCCGCTCGAGCGCCGCGAGGGTGGCCTCGGCCCGCTCGCGGTGCATCGCGTCAGCTGCCCGGTCGCCGCGGTCGCGGGCGTGGGCGGCCAGCAGATCGTCTTGCAGGATCAGATAGGCGGCGAGATCAGGGGACGCGACGGGCAGCTCGGCGTCGAACACAGGGCTGTCGTCGAGCCCCGACGAGTACGGATGGCCGTATTCGGGCATCCCGTCGCCGTCGAGATCGGAGTCGCGGAACCACCAGTCCTGGCTGCGCGCCACGGTCGCCCAGGCCCGCTCGAACCAGGCCGGATCATCCACCCGGCCTTCGAGCGCACGCAGCGCCCAGGCGGCGAGCGGCGGCTTGGTGAGCGGTATGGGCGCGGTGGGGTCTGCGATGGCGGAGCCGGCACGGCGCAAGTTGTCCCTGTCGCCCGGCGGGAGGTCGTCACTCGAGGCGAGCACGCCATCGTCGTGCACCACGTCGGGCAGCTGACCGGCGGCGGTCGGGAAGCCGAACGCCAGGTCGAGCTGTTCGCGCGCGAGCTCGGGGTCGCCGTGGCGCAGACCGGCGGCGATGAAGTACGCATCCCACTGCCAGAGCCCGACGTAGCCGATCTTCGACGGCACGACGGCCCTGGCGCCCCCGCGGCCGGGGAGGGTCACGATGTTCGCGCCGAGCACCCACCAGCAGAAGGCGGTCATGTCGGCGAGGTCGTCGCGCACGACGGGACACCGGGCGAACCAGTCGTTCCAGACCTGCGCGGTTGCGGCGAGCGCGCGGACGTGTGAGACGTCGGCCCTGCCGTCGTCTGCGCTGGCGCCGTCTGCGCTGGCGCCCGACGCGATGTCGAGCCGCAGCGACGACCCCGAGAACGACAGGCGCACGGTGTCGCCGCGCACGAGCAGATCGTCCGCGCCGACGGCGCTCCACGACGCCGTCGCGGCCGAAGGAAGGCCGGGCCGCCAGAGACCCGCGTCGAGCCCGGCGTCGGCGAGCGACGGAACATCGAGTTCAACGCTCCAGCGGCCCCCGCCCCCGAGGCTCAGTGCTGACGGGCCGTCGAACGTCAGCGTCACCCCGGCATCCGCGAACTCGATCCTGTCGGGAAGAACATCCGTGACGGGCGCGACTCGACCGTCTGCCGTGTACACCCGCAGCGTTCGCACCAGCACGCACTCGTCGAGCGGTCGCTCGTACTCGGCGAGCCGAACGGTCAGGGCCCCATCGGCCCGCTGCACGAGGATGCGCGAACCGGGAAACGTGAACGGAGCGTTCTCCAGGTCGAGATACCGCGCGGCGCGGTCTCCGGCGGCGCTCACCGGCCGCCCAGGCCGGACGAGGCCATGCTGTTGAGGATGCGGCGCTGGCCGATCACGAACGCGATGAGCATCGGGATGGTCGCGACGGCCGAGGCCGCCATGATGAGCCCGTAGTTGATCGAGCCGAACTGCCCTCGGAAGCTCTGCAGCAGAAGGGGCACGGTGAACAGGTCCTGGCTGTTCAGCAGCACGAGCGGCAGCAGGAAGTTGTTCCAGGTACTGAGCGCCACGATGATCGCCAGAGCGCCGAGGCCCGGCTTCAGGTTGGGCAGGATGATGCTCCAGAAGATGCGCCAGCGGCCGGCGCCGTCGACCAGCGCGGCCTCCTCGAGCTCCTGGGGCAGCGACAGCACGAACTGCCGCATCAGGAAGACGGCGAAGGGATTCGCGAGGGCGGCGGGGATGATCAGCGAGAGATGCGAGTCGACCCAGCCGAGGCGTGCCATCAAGAAGTAGAACGGGATGAGCGTGACCTGCATCGGGATCATCTGCGTGGCGAGGAACACGATGAAGAGCGCCCGGCTGCCGCGGAACTTGATGCGGGCGAAGGCGTAGCCGGCCATCGCCGCGGTGATCAGGGTTCCGATCACCACGAGCACCGCGATGTAGATGCTGTTGAAGTACGCCTGTGCGAATGGAGCGTCGTTCCAGGCGTCGATGAAGTTCTGGAACGTCCACGGGGCGGGCCACACGCTGAGGGGAGCACCGAGCAGCTGCGGCAGCGTCTTGAACGAGGTGAGCAGCATCCAGAGAAAAGGGAACACCATCGCGATGCCGCCGACGAGCAGCACGACATGCAGCACGACCTTGCGGGTGCGGGTGCCCGCGCTGCCCTCCCGAGGGGGACGGGTCGGGGATGCCGGGGCCGAGCCCGCCGGTGTCTCGCGGCTGGGAGAGGGCGTCACTGTGGTCGTCATGCGTCGGCATCCTCGTAGTGGACGAACTTCTTCTGGGCGGTGAACTGGATGCCGGTGATCACGAGGGTCAGCACGAGCAGGATGATCGACGCGGCGCTCGCCGGACCGAACTGGAACTTGCCGAAGCCGAGATCGTAGATGTGGTAGACGATCGTGCGGGTCGCATTGTCCGGCCCGGCGTTGGCGGTGAGGATGAAGACGGTGTCGAACGTCTGCAGCGAACTGATGAAGGCGATGACCGTCGAGAAGAACATGATCGGCGACAGCAGCGGCAGCCGGATGCGGAAGAACAGGGTGAGAGCGCCGGCCCCGTCGATGCGGGCCGCCTCGATCACCGACGGCGAGATGTTCTGCAGGCCGGCGAGGAAGATGATGACGTTCAGCCCGAGCGACGACCAGATCGAGACGATGCACACGGCGATGAGCGCGAGATGCGGGTCACCGAGCCAGTCGGGCGCCGGCACGTGGAACACATCGTGGATGAAGCCGGAGAGCACGCCGTCTTTGCGGAACAGCTGCTGCCAGATCATCGCCACGGCCACACTCGAGGTGACGACCGGGGCGAAGAAGAGGATGAGGTACAGCGTGCGCGTCTTCAGCTTCTCCAGCGCGACCGCGATCACGACGGCGAGTCCGAGACCCACGGGAACGGTGATCAGCGCGATGAGAAGCGTGTTGACGATCGACCGGCCGAGCAGAGGGTCGCTCAGCTCGGTGCGGAAGTTGTCGAACCCGACCCAGCTGAGCGGGTTGAGACCGTCCCACTGCGCGAACGCGAGCACCAGGCTCGCGACGAACGGCAGAACGACGAAGAGCCCCATGCCGATCAGTTGCGGGCCGACGAACACGTAGCCCCAGCGGCGATCACGACGCCGCCAGGCGGGCTCCGCGCGGAGCCCGCCTGATGGTGTGCGCGGTGCCGGCGCTTCGATGGTGACAGAACCGGAAGGTGCACTCACTGCTGAACCTCTACTTGCCTGTCTTGTCGGAGATCAACTTGGCGATGTCGTCGAGCGTCGACTTGGTCGACTCCTTGCCCTGGTAGAGCGCGAGCATCTTGTCGCTGATATCGCTCGACAGGCCGGGCACGGATGCCTCCGTCGCGTCATCCTCGAAGCCGATGTCGCGCATGTCGAGCAACGTCTGCGCGTGCTCGGGGTAGCCGTCGAGCACGACGTCGTCGGCGCCCTTGATCGACGGAACGGCGTTGCCGCCGCCCTTCAGGCGAGCCGTCTGGCCCTCGGCGCTCAGGAAGTTCGTCCAGAAGTCGAACGCGGCGTCCTTGTTCTTCGTCTTGGCGTTGATGGCGAGATAGCTCACGGCCACGCCTGTGGGTGCGGCCTTGCCGTCGGGCGTCGGCCAGCGCACCACGTCGTAGTCGTCGGGGTCGCCCGCGGCCTTGACTGTGCCGATCGTGTACCGGCCCTGCACGAAGAAGCCCGCCTTGTGGCTGACGAAGACGCTGTCGGCCCCGGCGCCCTCGGGCAGGGTGTCGGCCACAACGAACGTTCCGTTCTGGAAGTTCTTCGCGAGCACATCCACCGCCTTCACGCTGGTGGGGTCGGTGTTCGCGACGAACTCACCCGACTTGTCGAACGCGGTGCCACCCTGCGACGAGATCCAGCTGTAGTGGGTCGACCAGTAGTTCCAGAACATCGAGCCGGTGAGGCCCGCCTTCTTGAGCTTGGCGTTCATGTCGAGGTACGCCTCGGTGGTCCACTTGCCCTGTTCGGCGAGGGTGGCCGGATCGTCCTTGACGCCGGCTGCCTTGAGAGCGGCCTTGTCGTACCAGAGAGCATCCGGGTTCGAGTCGTTCGGGGCGGCGTAGTACTCGTCGCCCTTCTTCGTGGCACCGAACAGGCCCTGAGCGAAGTCGTCGGGCTTGGTCTTGCTGGCGCTCGACTCCATCAGGTCGGTCAGCGGCAGCAGTGCCTTCGAACTGACGAACTGGCCGATCTTGTCGTCGCCGATGTAGAACACGTCGGGTGCTGTTCCCGACGCCAGCTGGGCGAGCAGCTTGGTGTGATAGTCGCCGTAGTCGGCCACGGGCTGGAAGACGACCTTGATGTCGGGGTGGTCTTTCATGAACTGCGTGTCGAACGCCTTGTAGCGGGCGATCTCCTCGGGGGTGCCCCAGCTCGACCAGACGACGGTCTTGCCTCCAGAACCCCCTGAGCCCGAACAAGCGGCCATGCTGAGTGCGAGCGCGACAGCCGCCCCAACAGCCACCAGCCTTCTCACCTTTGAGTCGACGCGGGACATGCCTACCTCATTCCTTGAAGTGTCTCTCGGTCGGGCCGCCCGGCGGGTACTGCGGTGAGCCCATCTGTATTCTGTATACAAAACGCAGATCTGTCAACCGGGCCGCTCGCCGCTCACAAAAAAGCGCCGCCCACGAGCGTGGACGGCTCGAAGACGGCGCAGCGGACGAAGGCGGGCTACCCCTTCGACGCCCCGCGCCGGAGGAAACCGATGATGACGGTGATGACGAAGAAGACGAGGCCGAGGATGGCCAGCCAGAGCAGACCCTTGATGGCGAAGCCCAGAATGGCGAGCACGGCCCACACGACGAGAAGGATGATGATGAGAGCGATCATGTCTCCGAGGTAACTCTCATCGAGTGGCCGGGTCAAGCAACGGCGAGTCATTCATCCGATTCGATGCTTACTGGCATCGCGTCTCCCTGTTGGACAGCCGGGCCGGATCGCACGAGAGTTGCCTCATGGCCTACGAACCGAATCCCGACCGCTACGACCGGATGACCTACCGACGCACCGGGCGCAGCGGGCTCGACCTCCCCGCCCTCTCGCTCGGCCTCTGGCACAACTTCGGTGACGACCGCTCCCACGAGACGCAGCGCGACACCGTGCTCCGCGCGTTCGACCTGGGCGTCACCCACTTCGACCTCGCCAACAACTACGGGCCGCCCTACGGCGCCGCCGAGACGAACTTCGGGCGCATCGTGCGCGACGACCTGAAGCCGTTCCGCGACGAGATCGTGGTGTCGTCGAAGGCAGGCTGGGACATGTGGCCGGGCCCGTACGGCCAGGGCGGCGGCGGGCGCAAATACATGCTGGCGAGCCTCGACCAGTCGCTGAACCGGCTGGGGCTCGACTACGTCGACATCTTCTACTCCCACCGGCCCGACCCGACGACGCCGCTCGAAGAGACGATGCAGGCCCTCGACACGGCCGTGCGGTCGGGCCGGGCGCTCTACGTCGGCCTCTCCTCTTACAGCGCCGACGAGACCCGCCGCGCGGCGGCCATCCTGCGCGACCTCGGCACGCCGTTGCTCATCCACCAGCCCTCGTATTCGATGCTCAATCGCTGGATCGAGAACGAAGGCCTGCTCGACGCCGCGGGCGAGCTCGGCTTCGGCGTCATCGGTTTCACCGCACTCGCGCAAGGGATGCTGACCGGCAAGTACCTCGACGGGGTTCCCGAGGGCTCCCGCGCGGCGGCGGGAACGTCGTTCGATCGCGAGTGGCTCACCGACGAGGCTGTCGGCCACCTGCGCGCGCTGGCCGACATCGCTGCGGGGCGCGGGCAGTCGCTGTCCCAGCTCGCCCTGGCGTGGGCGTTGCGGGATGAGCGGGTCACCTCCCTCGTGATCGGCGCGAGTAGCGTGCAGCAACTGGAGCAGAACGTCGGAGCGCTCGACAACCTGTCGTTCACCGCCGAGGAGCTCGCCGCGATCGACGAGCACGCGGTCGACGCCGGCGTCGACCTCTGGGCCGGCGCGCGCCGCGGCGAACTCTAGCGACTCGCGCCCTCCCATCGCGCGGCATCGAGGGGTCCCAACACGCC
>NZ_JBHVYL010000054.1:0-14830 GCF_042880955.1 Leifsonia sp. NPDC058292 | reverse complement strand
CACGAGCTCAGGCCCAGCCGAGCTCGTGCAGGCGTTCGTCGTCGATGCCGTAATAGTGCGCGATCTCGTGCACGAGCGTGATGTGGACCTCGTCGCGCAACTCGGCCTCGTCCGCGCAGATCGCGAGGAGGGGTTCGCGATAGAGGATGATCCGATCGGGCATCTCGCCGAACCCGTACGTGTCGCGCTCCGTGAGGGCGACGCCGTCATAGAGACCGAGCAGATCGAGCGAGCCGTCTTCCGGCCTGTCCTCGACGACGAACACCACGTTGTCGAGCCCGTCCACCATGTCGTCGGGCAGTTCGTCGAGCTCATCCGTGACCAGGGCTTCGAAGGCGTCGGCGTCGAGGTCGATCACGGCATCACCAGGCGCTCGTCACGGCGGCGTGCAGATCGAGCAGGCCCGCCGTGCGCTCGCTCGGTCCACGACCGAAGCCGCACTCGGTGGCGACGCCGAACCGCCGCACGGCGGCCGCGGCAGCCGCGATGCGACGCTCGGCGCCCTCGACCCCGTCTTCGTGGTGCACGAGCCCCAGGTAGAGCTCGGTGTCATCCGGGATGCTGACACCCGCCAGGGGCGCGAAGAACTCCGCGTCATCCCGCTCGATCGGTACAGGCAGATGGAAGAAGGTGATGGGCCGGGTCGACTTCTCCAGAGCGCCCGCGATCACGTCGGCGAGGTGGCCCGCATCCGTCGGCTGCACGAAGTGGGATTCTTCGACATCGCCGTAGCAGAGGTGGTAGCCGACCTCGACGTCCTCCGGTACGGCCGCTGCCTGGCGCGCGACGCGATCGGTCACGCCGCCGAGCACGTCGTCGAACCACGGAGAGATCGCGTGGGCCGAGCGGATGTTCGCCGATTCGAGCAGAGCGAACTCCAGGGCGGTGTCCCACTGGATGGCGAGATCGGCGTGCGGCACACCGGCGAGGATGCGCTCCAACTCGCCGAACAGCGCGCGCTCGTACGCAACCTCGAACGCGGCGCGGTTCTCGGCGACGAAGAACGAGCCGGCGATCGCCGCCGGCGTCGGAAGCGACACCTGGAACCGCACTCCTTGAGGGATCGCGCCTTCATCGCGCAGCCGGGAGAACGTGGCGTACGACTCGAGGGCGGCGTCCGCGTACCCGATGTCGGGGAAGACGAGGTCGTCGGCCGAGACGCCGTCTTCGATGAAGAAGGGGCGGCCGTCGAAGATCTCGCGGATGTAGAAGGGCTCGGTCGGCACGCGCGAGAGACCCGCCATCGTGTCGAACCGGCTCTTCTGAAACTGGATCCAGTAGAAGCGTTCGCCGACCTCGCCATCGGGAAGACGACGCATCCGGTCGCCCAGATGCGCGGCCACTGTGCGGAAGACCGCGTCGGCGTTCGGGAGGTTGACGCTTCCGAGGAGGTGCGCGCCCTGAACGTCGGGCTGCGGGCCGGCGGGGGAGGTGGCGGAGTTCACTCCGCGAGCCTACCGGCGCCGACCCGGCCGGCGCACTCCGATCAGTACCAGTTGACCGACTGCGAGTGCGACCATGCGCTGCACGGCGTGCCGTAGCCGCGGGCGATGTAGTCGAGGCCCCACTTGATCTGGGTGCTCGCGTTGGTCTGCCAGTCGGCGCCGGCGGTGGCCATCTTGCTGCCGGGGAGCGCCTGCGGGATGCCCGCGGCCCCACTGCCGGAGTTCGAGGCCTGGTAGTTCCAGCCGGATTCCTTCTGCCAGAGGTTGCTCAGGCACTGGAACTCGCCGTCGCCCCAACCGTGCATGCTGGCGGCGAGGGAGCGGGCCGTCGCTTTCGCCCCGTCCGGAGTATTGGCGAGCGCCGCTGCCTGGGCTGCCGCCTCGGCGGCCTTGCGGTCGGCCTCGGCGCCGGCGGCGGCGACACTGTCGGACGCGGCCTTCGTGTTGTCGATCGTCTTGCGGAGCGCGGAATCGTCGAGCTTGCGGTACGCGCCGAGCCCGGCGATGGCGGTCTTGGCCGCCGAGGTGTCGACCTTCGACTGGTTGGCGGTCACCGTGGCGGTGGCGCCGTCGAGCGTGGTCTTCGCCTCGCTCTCGAGGCGCTGACGCACGATGCTCTCGTAGACGGAGAGCTGTTCGTGGCGCATCCCGGTGGACTCGGAGAGCTCGCGGGTGTCTTTGACGCTCTGCTCCTGGGCCAGGGTCGGGCCGATCACGGAGGCGACGAGCATGGTGGCGGCGACGCCTTTGACGAGGTGGTTGAAGGTGAGGCTGGTCTTGCGGATGGTTCTGAGCATTCTCTTCCAGAGTTCTTCGCGGCCCCGTCGGCGACCGGACCAGCGCGCAGGCGTTCCGGTGGCGATCGGCGAAGTCCTGGAGGAAACGCGATCCGACGGGTTGGAGACCGCGCGCACGTGCGGAATCGTCCGGGGAGCGGGGGCTCAGAGGGCGTGCGGCGTGCGACGCGGGCGTCCCGCGCGACAGGCATCCGGTGACGGGGGAGTCGGGGGTTCGACGTCGTCGCGGGGTTCAGCAGGGATGCGGGTCGTGCGTGACGGAACGGCTGACAGTGCCGTTCGATCCGTCAACCGTAAAGGGTCTGGCTGGGCAGAACGGGTACAGAGCCTGGGAGGGTGGTGTGTACGGCGGTCACGCGTTCGGCTGCGACGCGGCGCCGCTCGCCGGCTCCGCGGACCGCTCCGCCTCTGCCATCCGCTTGTCGGTCACCCAGAACATGCCGATCAGGAGGGTCAGGGTGACGGCGCCCATGATGGCGAACACCGGCTGGAGCCCGAGCACCTGCGCGAGGATGCCGCCGGCCGCGGCGCCGAGGGGCATCGTGCCCCAGGCGACAAGCCGGTAGGCGCTGTTGACGCGCCCCAGGAGCCGGTGGGGAGTGATGCGCTGGCGGAGCGAGACCGTGATGACGTTCCAGACGGACACCGTGACCCCTCCGATCAGGAAAGCCGCGCCGATGACCCACGGATTCGAGGTGAAGGCGGGGGTTGCCACGGAAATGACGCCGCCGAAGATGGTGAGCACGAGGGCGCGAGCGCGGCCGAGCACGCCCTCGACGCGCTCGGCGATCAGTGAGCCGGCCACACTGCCGACGGCTGACGCTGTGAGCAGGAGGCCGTATCCGGGGTCCGTCAACCGCATCGCGGAGTTCGGGCCCACCGCGTACAGCACGAGGATGGTCCACGTGGCGCTTCCCGCGAGGTTGAAGACACCGACCATGATGGCCAGCGCGCGGAGCAGCCTGTTGCTCCAGAGGAACCGCAGCCCCTCGGCGATGTCGGCGCGAACGGTGGTGGTGCGGCTGTGGCCGGTGGTGAACGAACCGCGCAGCACCAGCAGCACGAGGATCGCGAGCACCCAGAGCGCGGCGGGTGCCCCGAAGGCGACGGCCGCGCCGGCCGCGACGAGCACGCCGCCGAGCGGCGGCCCGACGAACTGGTTCGCGGTGAGCTCGGCGGCATACAGCCGCCCGTTCGCCCGGGAGAGCACGGCCGAGTCGACCACCTGCGGCAGGATCGACTGCGCCGAGGTGTCGTAGATCGTTTCGGCGACCCCGATCAGAACGGCGGCGATGTACAGCGCCCAGATCGATCCGGCGCCGAAGACCGTTGCGACCGTGAGGATGGCGAGGAACCCGGCCCGCGCGGTGTTGGCGACGAGCATCAGCTTGCGCCGGTCGAATCGGTCGGCCAGTGCGCCGGCGGTCAGCGCGAACAACAGCCACGGCAACGTGAACGCGAAGGTGAGCCCTGCGATGAGGGTGGGGGAGTCGGTGAACCGGATGGCGACCAGCGGGAGCGCGACCTTCATCACTCCGTCCGCCAGGTTCGAGAGCGCGGACGACGCCCACAGTTTCGCGTACGAAGCACCCAGCGATGAGGTCATGAGGGCAGAATCCCACAGTGATTGGGAAAATTCAAATCGATATGCATGGAGTACATCGGTCGCTATCGTTGACTCATGGCGCACAAAGAGAATCCGGTCGACGCGAAGCGCCGCCCCGCCACCGTCAAGGAGACGAAGGCGATGTCCCACCCCATCCGAGTGCGCATGGTCAGGCTCTGCGGTCAGTACGAACTCACCAACAAACAGTTGGCCGACCGCCTGGGCATCGACCCGGGCACGGCGCACTATCACGTCAAGCAGCTCGTCGACGCAGGGTTTCTGGAGAGCGTTCCGGCGCGCACCGGCCAGAGCGGAGCGCTCGAGAAGCCCTACCGTTCCACAGGCCGCACCTGGTGGCTTTCGGATGCGCTGAGCGGTGCCGACCCCGACAGGTCGTTCGGCCCGGTGGAGGCCTTCCAGCAAGAGCTCGCCGAGGCGGGCACCGCATCCATCGCCACCTATGCCCGGTTCTCCCTCCATCTCTCGCCGGAAGATGTCGACGAACTCGACCGCCGCATCGTCGCGGTGCTCGACGAGTACGTCGAGACCGAAGCCGAGCGCGCCGACCGCCCGGTGCATGGCGGGATCTTCCTGCTGCACCGGTCGGCCGACTGACACCCACCGTTCGCACGGCGGTTCGCCCGCTCAGTTCCAGGGCGACGGTGCCGGTGGCGCGACGACCGGAGGTCGGTCGTCGCAGGTGATCGTGTTCGGGAGCTCCCAGGCGGCGAGCCACGGCCCGGTGGTGCCGCCGCCGGCGTTGCCGCCGAGGTCGGTCAGCGAGAACTCCGATCCCGCCGGCGTGAAGTTGAACGAACCGCAGTTGTTCACGCCGACGGCGCCGACGTTGCGGGCGTCCACGTTCTGGAACGTCGCCGACCCAGCCGACCGCGCACTCACGACGGAGGTGCCCGTGCCGTCGACACGGATGTCGGCGAAGTGCACGTTGGTGATGCGGTACTGATCCTTCACAGGGAAGTCGGTGACGAGCATGATCGCGTTGTAGGTGTTGTCGAGGAAGTGGTCGCCCGTGACCTGGATGTCCGCGTCGATGTTCCGCTCGAGCGCGTAGAACCAGATCGCACCGAGACCGATGTTCCAGTTCAGCTCGTACGTTCCCGCCCGTGCTGTCGTGTTCTCCGCGATGGAAAGGCGGCCGGCGAACGGTTCGGCTCCGAAGCGGGAGCCGACCTGGATGGCGCTGCCCTCA
Organism: Leifsonia sp. NPDC058292; assembly: GCF_042880955.1. NCBI lineage: Bacteria > Bacillati > Actinomycetota > Actinomycetes > Micrococcales > Microbacteriaceae > Leifsonia > Leifsonia sp. NPDC058292. Next base: position 9,772 of record NZ_JBHVYL010000054.1, on the reverse strand, counting down.
CGCACCGGGTCGGCGATCAGGTTCGCCGAGACCGTGTTGTCCGTGCCGCCGTAGATCGCGATGCCGTTCGCCAGAGTCGGCGTCTGAACCGTGTTGTGATCGAACGTGTTGTGCGCGTCGGCCGTCCTCTCCGACCACATCGCGAGGCCGTCGTCGCCGGTGTTGCGCACGAAGTTGTTCGACACGACCGAGTCGGTCACCCCTGTGTGGAAGTTCAGTCCGTCGGCGATCTGGTCGGCGATCTGGGTGTTCGTCACGGAGAGGCGGGTGAGCGGTCCGTCGAGCCAGACACCGACTTTGGTGTGGTGGATGTAGAGGCCGTCGATGCTGGAATCGCTCAGTGCTCCGCCGATCCCGTTCACCTGGTCGGTGTCGATGCGCTCGCGCACATCGCCTTCGATGGCGAAGCCCGAGAGGTGCACGTCGTGGCTGCCGCCGGCGGCCGCGTCTTTGCCGTAGAAGCCGACGCCGGTGTGCACGGAGCCGTCCGGCGCGGGGGTGGCCAGCGCCACCTCCTTGCCCTTGATGATCGTGTACCAGCTGCCCGCGCCCTCGATCGTCACGTCATCGACGAGGATGTGGCGGTCGACGCGGTACACGCCCGGCGGGATGTAGACCTTCAGGTGGGTCTTCTTCGCGAAGGCGACGGCCTTGTCGATGGCGTCGGCCGAGTCGCGCCTGCCGAACGGGTCGGCACCGAACGCCAGCACATTGGCGGCGAGCAGCCGCACGTGCGGTGCACCCACCAGTTGGGAGTCGAGGAGGTCGATGGTCGTGGTCGCGGCCGGCGACCCGGCCGGCGCGGTGAGGCGGAGCTTGTCGCCGGCCTTGTAGGTGCGGCCGAGCAGAAGTCGCTGCTCGTCGTAGAAGTGCATCGGCCGGAAGGGTTTGGCGATGACCGGCGCGGGCGTCGTCGCCGCGGGCACGCATCCGCACTCCGTGATCCACCAATCGGTGTGCAGCAGGCCGGCGTTGGGGTCGTTGGTGAACGGGTACTGGTTGTAGAGCCACGAATACTGGGAGGTGAGCGTCATGGTCTGTTTGGCTCCGCCATTGACCGTCACCGCCAGGGGAGCGGTGATGCCGCCGCCGTTCGGGGCATCCGGGATGCTGTAGCGAACCGTGATCGCGTTCGTGGCGGCGGGCAGCACGAACTCGACGTAGTGCCCCGGGAGCAGGCTGACGGCCGAGCGGCCGGACGCCTCGGCGGGAAGGGTGTATGCGGCGCGTCCCGGGCCGATGACGGTGCCGTTCGTCGTCGCCTCCTCAGCCTCCTGCTCGGAGAACGGCACGGTCGCACCGCGCCCGGCGGAGAGGGACGGATCTATTGCCGCCCGGGTGACCGGGGTCGGGACGACACCGCCGGCGGGCGCGGCGGCCGCCGGAGTCGTCAGGCCGACCAGGGAGATGGCGACGGCGGTGGCGGCCAGCGCGGCCATCGTCTGACGGACTGCGTGTGTTCTCATCGTCGACGAGATCCTCTCGAGATGTGTACGTCATCGGACACCAGGCGGGCAGTGCACCGCCCGAGAATGGCCCGACGATACGGCGCATCCGGTGAGCCCCGCAAGGGCAGAGAGGAAAATGTCGACGAATTGTCGCGTTCTTGCGGCTAGAGGCGAAAGCCGCCGCAAATTCTGACGTGCGCTTACCGCGGGGGCGGATTCTCGGAGCGGTTCACGTCAGGGTCGATCCCGTCGGCCTTGCGGAGTTTCTCGTCGGCGGCGGCGCGAACTCCGGCCGCGTCGTCCTGACGCTCCTGCGCCTGCTGCCGCAGCCGCTGGGCGTCGACTTCGGCCTGTTGTGCGTCGGCGTCCGCTCTGGCCGCTTTCGCCTCTCGTTCGCGCGCGGCGAGTCCGTCATCCGCAGCGGATGCGCGCAGCTCGGTAGCCCGCTGCCTGTCGGCTTCGGCCTTGCGTCGCCGGCCGGCGGTCATGGCCACCGCGACGATGACGGCGATCACGACGACGACGACCACGACGATCACGATGATGAGTGTCGTTGTATCCATGCCGCGCACGGTACCCGCGCTGAACGTGACAATCGAGTGGGCCGCAGTGGGCGGCACGCAGCCGCTGGGCCCATCACAGCGTAAGAAATGACTTGGGGTGAGTAACGGGGCTTGAACCCGCGACCTCCTGGACCACAACCAGGCGCTCTACCAACTGAGCTATACCCACCATGTCTTCGAGCGATCCTGTTCGGCTCGCTCAAAGCAACTCGACGATTCTATTACATTCGCGGCGCCCATTTTTCCACCACCGCGTTGGAGACCGCTTGAACGTCTTCGGTGGTGGGCCCGGGTTCGCCGACAAACGCGGCTTTCCGGTAGTAGTCGAGCTCGCGGATCGATTCGAGAATGTCTGCCAGTGCGCGGTGCCCGCCGTGCTTCTCGGGCGCGTTGAAGTAGATGCGGGGGTACCAGCGGCGTGAGAGCTCTTTGATCGAGGAGACATCCACGCTGCGGTAGTGCAGGTGGTTGTCGAGCCGCGGCATGTACTTGGCGATGAACATGCGGTCGGTGCCGATGGTGTTGCCGGCGAGCGGTGCCGTGCGTGCGGTCGGTGCGTATTTGAGCACGTACTCGAGCACCTCGTATTCGGCCTCCGCGACCGACTTGCCGTTCGGGATCTCTTCGATGAGCCCGGATGTGGTGTGCATGTCGCGCACGAAGTCGTTCATGTTCTCGAGCGCGGACGCATCCGGCTTGATCACGATGTTGAGACCCGGGTCGAGCACGTTGAGATCGAAGTCGGTGATCACCACCGCGATTTCGACGAGTTCGTCGACCTCGAGGTCGAGTCCGGTCATTTCGCAGTCGATCCAGACCAGTCGATCCGAGGAGTTAGCCATGCGAAAAGTCTAGTGCTGGGCTCCGACAGGCTGCGGCACCGGCCGTTTCGGGTCGAGTCCGTCACCGGCCGAGATCCCGCGGAGGCGCCGACCAGCCCACGGGATGGCGTACACGCGCAGCCAGGTTCTGAACGGCAGCGGTGCGGCCGGCGCGGCCGTGGCCGACGCGGTGTCGATGGCGGCGATCTCGGCGTACGGCACGCCGAGGGTGTGGGCTGCGCGGGCGGCGAGCAGCCGATGGCCCCGCCCGCTCAGATGCACGCGGTCGGAAGCCCACATCGCGCCGTCCTGGAACTCGCGCACGCCCCACACGTCGAGCACGACCGCCTCGTTCGCCCGCGCGATGCTCCAGATGTTCGCGTTGAACACCGCGGCCCGCCCGCGGAACGGCTTGAGGAAGAACGCGAACTGGGGGTCGAACAGGTTGGCCAGCAGTACGGTCGACCCTCCGGCGCGCAGAGAACGGATGCCCGCGTCGAGCCGCTCGGCCAGCGCATCCGGGTCTGCGGTGGGGCTCATGAGATCGTTGCCGCCGATCATGACGGAGACGAGGTCGGGGCGCAGGCTCAGCGCGCGGGGCACCTGGTCGCCGACCACGTCGCCGATACGGCGGCCGCGCACTGCGAGATTCGCGAACTCGAATCCGCGGCCGGCGAGACGGGCATCCCCGTCGAGGATGGCGGCGAGCCTGTCCGCCCAGCCGAGCCATGCCGACGGCGGGGCGGCGTGCAGCGGCGACGGATGCGGTGGCGCAGCGTCGCACAGACCTTCGGTGATCGAATCACCGAGGGCCACGTACCGGGTGAATGCGGCTCGGCTCACGGTGCGATTCTCCCCGCGCCGAGGTCGTCGTGCGCCGCCGCACCGGTTCGCGGGCGCGATGGTCGCCGGATGTTCGCCCGACGTACACTGGCATCGTGCGTACGTCATCGGCGGTTTGCCGCCTCGTCACCTCGCTGGGAGCGCCGCGATCATGAAGCTCACCCTCTACACGTCGGCGTTCTGCGAACCGTGCATGCAGACCAGGGCCGTGCTCGCCGAAGCGTCACGTCTTGTTCCCGCCGCCACCGTGACGGAGTTCGATGTCGCCCGCAACATGGAGCAGGCCGAGGCCGACCGCATCCGGGTCACCCCGACAGTGATCGTGAGCACGGCCGACGGGGCGGAGGTCTTCCGCGCCGAGGGTGTGCCGACGCTGGGGCAGGTGCTGGCCGCCGCAGCCAAGGCGGTCTGACGGCGCGAGCGGAAGATGCTGGCCGCGGAGCCTCTTAACCGGGATGATGGACCTGACCGTCCACTGAGAGGATTCCGATCATGAGCACACAGGACGCCGAGAGCACCGACAGCGCAGTCGTCAGGTTTCTGAAGCGCAAATGGCTGGCCATCGTGCTGGTCGTGCTTCTCGTCGTGATCGCGATTCAGAACGGCGTGGGCGACGACAAGGCGACCATCTTCGTTCTGTGGGGGCAGCTGACGATGCCGACCTGGCTGCTCGTCGTCATCGTGTTCCTGATCGGCGGTATCGTCGGCTGGATCTTCGCGCGCAACCGGGCTGCTCGCCGCGCCCGCCGCTGACGCGCCCGCCGCCCGCCGCCCGCCGCCCGCCGCACCGTTCGTGCCATACGTGCGGTTCGCGACCGCTCAACCGCACTTTCCGCACGAACGGACGCCCGCTACAAAGGGTGTGCCCTCGGCAGGAATCGAACCTGCGACCAAGAGATGAGAAGGCTCCAGCGAGTAGTCGCTGGCTACGGTGCCCTCGGCAGGAATCGAACCTGCGACCAAGAGATTAGAAGGCTCCTGCTCTATCCGCTGAGCTACGAGGGCGGGCTGTTCCACGATACCGTAGCGCCCGCCACGGTCAGCGCAGGCGCTGGCCCGCGGTCACCCGCTCGATGGTTCGGGAGATCCGTCGCGCGCGGGTCTCGGGGCGTTTGACCTCTTCGATCCAGCGCTCGTATTCGCGCTGGTGGCTGTAGCTCATGGCCCGGAACGCTTCGAGGGCGCCGGCCTCTTTCAGCGCCGTGCGCGCATCCTCGGCCAGCTCGACGACGCGCACGCTCGTGTCGAGGTCGATGGTCACCCGCACCGTGTCGCCCTCGTCTTTGCCCAGGCGTTCGCGGATGCTCTTCAGCACGAGGATGAGGTGGTCGCCGCCGCCGTAGGTCACCAGTGACCCCCGGTATTCTTCACCGTCGAAGGTGGCGACGACGGGGATGCGTCCTGCCGTTCCGAAGGTTTCCTCGGCGTCGAGGGGGAAGATGACGAAGGCCTGAGAGTTCTCTGCTTCGCCCCGCTGCAGGACGGCGTCGAACTCGATCGGTCCAGGATTTCTATAGCTGGGCATGGTATGAGCCTAGCTCGACTACCTGGGTTCGGCCGCAGAACGGCCCGGAAGGGTCACAGCCGGCCACCGGTCTTGCCTGCGCGGGTGACGATCGTCACGCTCGGCCGGCGTCCGCGAAGGCTGACGCGGAGGCGGAGGCTCGCGCTCCGGGCGATCAGGATGGCGATGACCACCGCGGCGAGTGCCGGAACCAGCCCGGAGATCATCATCGCGATGTGCGGCCCCCAGGTCTCCACGATCCAGCCCATGAGCGGGCCACCGATCGCCTGGCCGCCGAGCAGCACGAGGATGTACAGGGAGATCACTCGACCGCGGATCTGAACGTTCGACGACATCTGCACCAGCGAGTTCGCCCCGGTGATGAACAGCAGGTTGGCGACACCGATTCCGACGAGCAGTGCGCCGAAGGCCAGTTCCGAGGGAGCGAATCCCGCGAACGCCTGCACGACCCCGAGTGCTGCGGCCGTTCCCACCACCATGCTGAGGCGGATGCTGGTGCGCCGTGTCGAGGCGAGTGCGCCCACCAGCGCCCCAGCGGCCACGAGCGCGTTGAAGAGTCCGTACCCTTGCGCTCCGACGTCGAACACGTTGTTCGCGTACGCGGCGAGGAACACGGGCATGTTGAAGGCGAACACGGCGGTGATCGCCACCATCACCACCGTCCAGAAGATGACGGGCTTGTTGCGCACGTAGCGCATCCCCTCGGCCAATTGACCTTTTCCACGCGGGGCGGCGGCTGAGGCGTGCAGCTCGGAGCGTCGCAGAGAGCAGAGACTGCCCACCACGGCGAGGCAGGCGACGGCGTTGATCGCGAACGACCAGCCGCCGCCGACGGCCGTGATGAGGATGCCGCCGACGGCCGGGCCGATCAGACCGCCGAGCTGGAAGATCGAGGAGTTGAGGCTGATCGCGTTGCGCAGATACTTCGGGCCGACGAGTTCGTTGACGAACACCTGCCGTGCCGGGTTGTCGACCACCGTCACGAGACCCAGGGCGAACGAGATGACGTAGACATGCCAGACCTCGGTCGTGCCGGTCAGGGTGAGTACGGCGAGCACGGCGGCGAGCATGGCGGCGGTCGACTGCGTGATGATGAGCAGACGCTGCTTGGAGTAGCGGTCGGCGATCACTCCGCCGTACAGGCCGAACAGCAGCATCGGGGTGAACTGCATGAAGACCGTGATGCCGACGGCGGCGACGCTGCCCGACAGTTGCAGTACCAGCCAGTCCATCGCGATGCGCTGCATCCAGACGGCTGTGTTGGCGATGAGGTTCGACGCGGCGACCCTGCGGTAGTTCGGAACCCGGAGGGAGACGAACGTCTCGCGCCACGGGGGTCTGGTGGAGAGGACCGGCATCGGTCCTGTGGGCGGTGCTGCTGCTGCTGTGGGGTGTGCCACGTGTTTTTCCTGCGTGTCCGGTTTCGTATGAGTGTTCTGTGACTCCAACGCTACGCAAGGTCGGAGTATTCTTGCACCGAATTGAAGCTATAACTCCTATTGGTTTATCGAATGGATGCGCATGTTCGACCCGGTGCTCCTCCGCACCTTTCTCGCGGTGGCCGACACGCACAGTTTCACGAAAGCGGCGAATCGGCTCGGCATCAGCCAGCCCACGGTCAGCCAGCACGTGCGCAGGCTGGAGCAGTCCGCCAAGCGGCAGCTCATCGCCCGGGACACGCGGGATGTGCGCCTCACCGACAACGGGGACGCCATGGCGGGGTTCGCCCGGTCCATCCTGGCGGCGCACGCGGAGGCCGAGAGCTACTTCTCCGGCTCGGCGATGCGCGGACGCCTGCGGTTCGGCGCCGCCGACGACCTCGCCATCACGACGCTCCCGCGCATCCTGCGGCACTTCCGGCAGCAGCATCCGCAGATCAACCTGGAGCTCACGGTCGACCAGTCGGGCCCGCTGTACCGGCGGTTGCAGGCGGGACATCTCGATCTCATCTTCATCAAGCAGAACCCCGGAACCACCGACGGCACCGTGGTGGCGACGGATGAGCTGGTCTGGGTGGGGCAGGAGAAGACCGTGATCGAGCCCGGCGAGCCGGTGCCGCTGATCGCCTACCAAGGTCCGAGTGTGAGCCGGCAGATCACGATCGACGCGCTGGAAGCCGCCGGACGCACCTGGCGCATCACGTGTAACACCCGCGAGGTCAACGGTGTGCTCGCCGCTGTGCGCGCCGGCATCGGAGTGGCTGTCTTTCCGCGGTCGCTCATCCCCTCTGACCTTGTGAAGGTGAGCAACCGGTTCTCGCTCCCCGAACTCGGTGGGGTCGACTTCACGCTGCTGTCGAATCCCGCAGCGGCGCGGGATGCGGTCGAAGCCCTGACGGCGGCGATCCTCGGGCGCGCGCTGACGCGCATCCCGTAGCCGCGCCGTTCAGCCCATCGTCGGAACGCGCTCCGGGTCGGGCGGTCGCAGGCCGCCATCGGATGAGCGGCGCCGCATCGTGAGCGCGAGCAGGGGGAACAGCAGCACCGAGAGCATCCCGGCACCGACGAGAGCTGTGGCGGTCCCCTTGGCGAGATCGCCGTCTTCGAGGCCGATGTTGGTCACCGCCACGATGATCGGCAAACCGGTTGCGCTCAACAGCGTGAGCGAAGCGCGATCGCGGAAGGTGGAGCCCGGGGGAGCGGCGAACGATCCCGGGAGCCCGCGCACGATCAGGAAGAGCACGAGGAAGATCGGGAGCAGAAGCAGGGCGGTGGAATCCCCGATCAGCGCGGACAGGTCGAACCCGATGCCCGTGTTGATGAAGAAGACGGGCACCAGGAGCCCGAACGCGACCGCCTCGAGCTTGGTCTCGATGAGCTCGGCGTCGGGCTTCTTCGCGCCGGCGAGAAGCACGCGGCAGATCACACCGGCGGCGAACGCGCCGAGCAGCATGTCGAGACTGAGCGCGACGCTCAAGCCGACAAGCGCCGCGATCACGAGCACGACGAAACGAACGGCGAACTGGCCGCTCGTGTGCAGCGTCGCACGCACGAGTCGATGGAACCGCTCGTGGGTTCCGCGCGAGGCCAGCCACACCGCGAACCCCGCGATCACGGCGAAACCGATGAGCACGATGGCGGCGGAGAGGGGTTTGCGCCCGCTCAGGAACAGCGAGATCGCGAGAAGCGGACCGAACTCACCCACGGCCCCGACCGCGGTGACGGCACGCCCGAAGGGAGTGTGCATCTCTCCCGCATCCCTCAGCACCGGCATCAGTGTTCCGAGGGCGGTGGAGGTCAGCGCGATGCCGATGTAGACGCCGGCGATCGGATCGGGGGCGAGCACCACCCCGATGAGCACGCCGAGCACGAGGGAGACCACCCAGCCGAGCGCGGCCCTGCGCAGCGGACGCCCCTTGATCGCGGCGAAGTCGATCTCGTTGCCTGCCATGAAGAAGAGGAAGGCGAGACCGAAGTTCGCGATGAAGTCGAGCGCATCCGATTTCGGGATCCACCCGAGAACGCTCGGCCCGAGGATCAGCCCGAGCAGAATCTCGAACACGACGAGCGGAACCTTGGCGACGCGGCCCACCCAGTCGGAGAACAGGGAGGCGACGACGGCCAGCAGTGGGACGAGAACGATGGGGCCGACGCTGGGATCCATGCTCGGATGCTACCGGTCGGGCACGTCTTGCGGTCGTTCACACAGGCGAAACGCGCCGAGGCTAAGGTGTGATCATGCGTGACCTACAGGCCAGAATCATCGCTGAATTGAACGTCAGCGCCGTCATCGACCCCGCCGCCGAAGCGGAGAAAAGGGTCGACTTCCTCGTCGAATATCTGAAGACGACGGGCGCGGCCGGTTTCGTGCTCGGCGTCAGCGGCGGCCAGGACTCGTCGCTCGCCGGCCGCTTGGCGCAGCTCGCCGTGGAGCGCCTCGCCGAGCAGGGTGTCGACGCCGAGTTCATCGCCGTTCGACTGCCGTATTCGGTGCAGCACGACGAAGACGACGCTCAGCTCGCGCTGACCTTCATCAAGCCGCAACGCACCGTGACGTTCAACGTGCAGCGCGGCGTCGACGGCTTCGAAGACGAGTACAAAGACGCCCTGGGCGACGAGATGACCGATTTCACCAAAGGCAATACGAAGGCTCGCGCGCGCATGGTGGCCCAGTACGCGATCGCCGGAGACCTCAAGCTGCTCGTCATCGGCACCGACCACGCAGCCGAGGCGGTCACCGGCTTCTTCACCAAGTACGGCGACGGTGGCACCGACATCCTGCCCCTCAGCGGTCTGACGAAGCGTCAGGGGCGAGCTCTGCTGGAGTACCTAGAGGCGCCGGCGCGCCTCTACACGAAGGCGCCCACCGCCGATCTCCTCGACGACAACCCCGGTCAGACCGACGAGGACAACCTGGGTCTCAGCTATTCGGACATCGACGACTTCCTCGAAGGCAAGGATGTGCCGGCCGAGGTCGCGAGCGCCCTTGAGGCGCGCTACCTCGCTACGGAACACAAGCGCCGGGTACCGGCCAGCATGTTCGACGAGTGGTGGCACGTTCGCGGGGACTACAGCGAGTAGCCCGCGACCACGCTCGACACGACGAAAGAGCGCCGGCGGACGATCCGCCGGC
>NZ_JBHVYL010000053.1:0-15163 GCF_042880955.1 Leifsonia sp. NPDC058292 | reverse complement strand
GGCGCCCCGCGGGCGCCGCTACCGGCGGCGTCGCCGCGCGAGGCCCGGTCTGCCCCATCGGCAGCCCGGGCCTCTCCGCATCCGCCGTCGCCGCCATCGCGTCGAGCGTTACCCTTAGCCGAGCCCTTGCCCTTCCGCGCGAATGTTGCCCTTGCCCGCGAGTGTTGCCCTTCCGCGAGTGTTGCCCTTCCGCGAGTGTTGCCCTTCCGCGAGTGTTGCCCTTGCCCGCGAGTGTTGCCCTTGCCCGCGAGTGTTGCCGGTGCGGTCGAATGTGCCAGCTGTGCCGGCCACTCTCGACCGCACCAGCCACATTCGGCGCCGCGCCACCCGGATGGGCTCGCCGAGTGTGCCTGTTCGCGCCGCGCGTTGCCCTTCCCCTTGCCCGCGAGTGTTGCCCTTGCCCGCGAGCGTGGCCGGTGCGGTCGAATGTGCCAGCTGTGCCGGCCACTCTCGACCGCAGCAGCCACATTCGGCGCGGCGCCGCCCGGATGGGCTTGCCGAGGGTGCCTGTTCGCGTCGAGCGTTGCCTTTCGCCGTGAGTGTTGCTCTTCGCCGCGAGAGTGGCCGGTGCGGTCGAATGTGGCAGGTGCGCCGGCCTCATTCGACCGCAGTGGCACCACTCGATCGGAACGGCCACAGTCGGCCGCACTGCCCATTCAGGCCGAACGGTGCAGCGGAACCGACGCAGCACCGCGGACGCCGAACAACGGATGCGTCAGCGGCACTGCCCGGCGACGGCGATCTGCTCGTCGCTGGGGCGTCCGTATGCGGAGGTGCCCGAACCGGGGGTGTCGAACCCCATCGCGATCGCCCAGGCGGTGGCCCACATCTCGTCGTCCCGGTTGAAGGTCGGTCCGTCGAACAGGGTCTTGCATTCGGGGCGGACAACCTGCGCGTGGCCGACCTCGTGCGTGATCAGGGCTCTCGCATCCACATCTCCGTAGCTCCAGCCCTCCTGCAGCTCGAAGTTGAGGTCGATCGTGGCCCAGCCGCCGTCGCCATCGTGGTACATCGTCGTGCCCGAGTACCACCCTTCGCCGAGCCCGCTGACCAGTTCGTGCCACTCGAAGTCGAGCGTGACGCCGTGCGCGATCGACCGTGCGTAGTCTTCGATCTGGGCACGCACCGGATAGGCCGGGTCCTGTTTCGCGGCCTCGCCGGCGGTCTGTGCCGCGTTGACGCCGTCGATCGCCGTGATGATCTGCAGCAGGCCGGAGCCGCCGAACTGCGAGGAGGTCGCATCCTTCTTGCCGTCGTCGATGGCGTGGCGCAGCTCGATCTTGCTCGCGTATGTCGCGGAACCATCGGCGGTCAGCACGCCCTCGCCGTGCGCCGCGAGCTCCTTGTAGACGGCCGAGGCGCTTGTCGCGAACGACTTCTGCGCGGCGGTGAGGGACTTCAGCTCGGCGGCGCGGGCACGGCCGGTGGCGTCTTCCCGCTGCGTCAGCTGCTGCTTGCGTTGCACATCGGCGATGACAGTCCAGGGCATCAGATCGGGGCTCGCCGCAGAGACGCGCGGCGGGTCGAACGCCCGATAGGTGAGGTCGGCGCTCGTCGTCTTCAACTTCTGTTGCGCGTCGGCGAGGGATTTCGCCGTGGCCTCGCCAAGGTAGTCGGGGCGCGGATGCTCGATGAACCCGTTCATGGATGCGACCGATGCGCGCGCCTTGTCCAGCGCCATTCCCCGCAGGTCGGTGACATCGCTCAGAGCTTTCGACGCCGCCGTCACCTGCTGCTGCGCCACCGCGGTGCGCTCGGTGGCGAACGCCTGCCACCCCCATCCGGCCCCGACGACGGCGCCGACCGCGAGCACGACGGATGCCGTGACCGTCACCCAGAGCCGCGACCGCGGTCTCGCCGGCGCGGTCGGCGCTGCCCCTGCCGTCGCCGGCTCGCTCTCTGCGCCACCACGTCCGGCAGGAGACGCATCGGCAACGGAGTCCGCGGCGTCCGCGCTTCTGCCACTGTCCGCGTCACCGGCGGCGCTCGCGTCTGCACTGCTCTCCGCGGCGCGCGCCTCTGCACCGCGCGCCTCTGCACCGCTCACGGCGGCACCCGCGGCGCCACCGCTCACCGCCGCGAGGCCGCCCAATGGCTCGGCCGCGGTGCTGTTCGCTTGCTCATCCTGTGCCCCCGGGCGAAAGTCTTCTTCGTCGCTCACGGGACGATGTTGCCATCAATCCGATTGCGAGTGAGAATCGGTGACCCGGCGGGCGCCCACCCTGTCCCAGTTGGGGAGACACACGTCGACGACGAACTCTGCGATTTCGACGACGTTCGCATACGTTGCGGTGGATGCGCGCAGCTCGGGAACGGTCATCCACAGCAGGTCCGGCGATTCGCCCGCGGCGGGTTCGCCAGCAGGCTCCAACCTCGCCACGAACGCGTAGACGAGGTCGATGTGTTTGTGATCGAGGTCGCCGACCGGGTGGGTGTCGATGCAGGCCGGCTGAGGATGCACCACCGCGCCGGACAGGGCGGTGAGCCGTTCGGCGGGCTGCAGCACCTCGAGCTCTTCAGGCGCGAACCCGCTCTCTTCGCGGATCTCGCGCAACACCGCCGTCCAAGGATCCTCGTCGAGTTCGACGTGGCCGCCCGGCTGGAGAAGCACGCCGAGCTTCTTGTGCCGATGAACGAGGATGCGTGGCTCACCCGTCGACGTCGACACGATGAAGGCGCTCGCGGTGAGGTCGTGCTCGCCGTCGCGTGTGTGGAGGTGGGGCATCGGATGATCTTTCCACAGTCGACCTGTTCGACGACTTGTCCACAGAACCGACCGCGTCGTGCTCGGGCGTCGGTCCCGCTCGTTACGATCGACTAATGAGCTGGAATGCGGAAGAGCCCTGGGAGCCCGACGAGCGCGATGCGCCGCCGGAGGAGTTCGAGCCGCCGTTCCCCGACTACCCCGCCGATGCGGCCTACCCCGCCGATACGGCCTTCCTCGCCGAGCCAGGCGGCTCGTCCGGCCGCGCCACCGGCGCTTACCGCGGGGGCCCGGTCGACTTCGGCAGCGCGTCCGCGCCCGGCGGCAGAAGCGCCACCACCGCGCCGCCTGCCGCGTCCTCCGCCCGTGCGACGCCGCCGGTGCCGCGCGCGTCGAGCTCGAAGTTCGCATCCCCGGCAGAGGCTTTGAAGACGGTGTTCGGCTACGACTCGTTCCGCGGGCAGCAGGCCGAGATCATCGACCAGGTCGTCGGCGGCGGCGACGCGGTCGTGCTCATGCCCACCGGTGGCGGCAAGAGTCTCTGCTACCAGATCCCGTCGCTCGTGCGCGAGGGAACCGGTGTCGTGGTCTCGCCGCTCATCGCCCTCATGCAAGACCAGGTGGATGCCCTGCTCGCGGTGGGAGTGCGCGCCGCCTTCCTCAACTCCACGCAAGACGGCACCGAGCGGTCGCGGGTCGAGCGCGCCTACCTCGCAGGCGAGCTCGACATCCTCTACGTCGCCCCCGAGCGGCTCTCGTCGGAGGCGACCAAACGCTTCCTCGACCGAGGAACGATCTCGCTCTTCGCCATCGACGAGGCCCACTGCGTCTCGCAGTGGGGGCACGACTTCCGCCCCGACTACCTCGCGCTCTCCGAGCTCGCCGAGCGGTGGCCCGACGTTCCGCGTATCGCGCTCACGGCGACGGCCACGGAGGCGACGCACAAAGAGATCACGTCTCGCCTCAAGCTGGAGGGCGCTGCGCAGTTCGTGGCCGATTTCGATCGCCCAAACATCCAGTACCGCATCGTGCCGAAGACCGAGGTGCGCAAACAGCTGCTCGAGTTCATCACCACCGAATACCCCACCGACGCGGGCATCGTCTACGGGCTCTCGCGCAACACGGTCGAGAAGACGGCCGAGTTCCTCAGCGCTCGCGGCATCAAGGCGCTGCCGTATCACGCGGGACTGGATGCGGGGGTGCGAGCGGCGACGCAGGCCCGGTTCCTGCGTGAAGAGGGCATCGTCGTCGTCGCCACCATCGCCTTCGGAATGGGCATCGACAAGCCCGACGTGCGGTTCGTCGCCCACATCGATCTGCCGAAGTCGGTCGAGGGGTACTACCAGGAGACCGGTCGAGCCGGCCGCGACGGGCTGCCGTCAACGGCGTGGCTGGCTTACGGCCTCAACGATGTCGTGCAACAGCGGCGCATGATCGACGACTCCCCGGGCGACCTCGCTCACCGTCGTCGCATGACGCAGCACCTGGATGCGATGCTCGCGCTGTGCGAGACCGTGAGCTGCCGCCGGGTGAACCTGCTCGGCTACTTCGGCCAGAAGTCCGAACCGTGCGGCAACTGCGACACCTGTCTGACCCCGCCCGAGAGCTGGGACGGAACCGTTCCCGCGCAGAAGCTGCTCTCGACCGTCGTGCGTCTGCAGCGCGAGCGCAACCAGCGCTTCGGTGCCGGCCACCTCATCGACATCCTCCGCGGCAAGCGCACACCTCGGGTCGACCAGTACGGCCACGACAACCTCGCCACCTGGAGCATCGGCGCCGACCTGAGCGACAGCCAGTGGCGTGGCGTGGTCCGCCAGCTGCTGGCCCAGGAGCTGTTGCGCCCCGAAGGCGAGTACGGCGTGCTCACGATCGGCACCGAGGGCGGAACAGTGCTGAGCGGAGACCGGCAGGTCATCCTGCGCCGCGAGCCCGACCGCCCGGAACGCCCAGCGCGAGCCTCGCGCAGTGCGGCAGTCGCGGATCTCGCACCCGCCGACCAGCCGCTCTTCGAGGCGCTTCGTGCGTGGCGCGCAGAGGCCGCGCGAAGCCAAGGCGTGCCCGCCTACATCGTCTTCGGCGACGCCACCCTCCGCGCCATCGCCGCCGCCCGCCCGGCTACCATCGGCGACCTCGACGGCATCAGCGGAATCGGCGCGAAGAAGCGCGAAGCCTACGGCGAGGCCCTCCTCGCCGTCGTCACCGCCCCCGTCTGACCCGGCCTGTCCCGCCTGTCCCCGCCTGCCCCCACCGCCCCCGCCTGTCTCCCGCTTGCCTCCCGCCGGCGACGGTGGTTTGGCACGAATCTGGCCGAAAGTCCGTTACGACGGATGACTCGCCGTCCCGGGCCCTGAAATCTCCGGCGGGTCGACGACGATCCCGTCCAGGTGTCCCCTGAGCTGTCCCGCGATGTCGACCGCCCCACGGTCGTACAGCCATTGGAACTGCAGGCCGTCCCACAGTGCGAGGAACCACACGGCCTCGCGCTCGGGGTCCGATCCGGCGGCCAGGTGCCCTTCGCGTTCCAGATCGGCGAATGTCTCGTGCAGGAACGAGCGCATCATCTGGAACCGTGCCCGGAAGAACGCGTGTCCCGGATGGTCGGGGCTGGTCGCTTCGCCGGCGAGCACGCTGTAGAGCTCGACCAGGCCCGGCTGTTCCGCGTTGCGGCGGGCGCCGTCGACCAGAGAGTCCAGCCGCTCCCGTGCCGTCCCGGCGAAGCGCGGGATCGCGGCGATCGAGAACTGGTCGCGGCGGTCGAGAACGGCGAGCAACAGCTCGTCTTTCGACCGGAAATGGTAGAGCAGCGTCGACTTGGTGATGCCGACCTTGTCCGCGACTTCTTGCAGGCTTGTGGCCGTGAAGCCGCCCGCGGCGAACAGCGACATCGCGTCGTCGACGATCCGGATGCGCCGCGCCCGGCCAGGAGCGTACCCGGCGGTGTCGTCCGCGTCCGGCTGGGCCGCCGCGGCCGCCGCGATCAGCGATCGCGTCGTCGGCCCGAGCTCGCCCACACCTACTGCCCCGCCTGCACCCGCTTCCGCTTCCGCTTCGGCCGCCCCGCCCGCTGCCGCGCTCGCATCCGGCAACACCCGCTCACCGCTTCCGGCCAACCAGGCGAGGTGCGCTCGCAGCCGTTCGGGAACCGCGATGAGCTCCGGTTCATACAACGATTGCAGTTGAAGCCCGTCCCACGCGGCTGCGAGGCGCACGGCTTCATCCGCAGGGGTGACGTCTCGTCTGAGCGATCCGGCGGCCAGTGCGGTCTCGAATTGGGCGGTGGTCAGCCGGCGCAGTCGTGCGTAGCGTTCGCGGAAGTGCGGGTGGGCCGGATGCGCAACGCTCGTCGCCTCCCCCGCCAGTGCCGTGAAGAGCGCCACATATCCGGGGAGCGTCTCATTGCGCTCGGCGAGCCGCACCAGTGACTGCGGTCCGGCGACCAGCTTCGCGTCTTCGCCGCTCCCGCCCAGCCGACCCACCGCGTCGACGGCCTCCAGCCAGGCCTCGTTCGCCACCTCGTAGCGGTCGAGCAGGGCGAGCAGCAGTTCGTCTTTCGACGAGAAGTGGCGCAGCAGCCCCGGATGCGACAGTCCGGCGCGTGCCGCGATGTCACGCAACGAGACCCCGCCGAAACCGACGTCGGCGAACAGGGCGCCGGCGGCGTCGAGGATCTCTTCGCGCCGCGCGATGCCTCTCGCGTTTCGTCGCGGAGTCGCCGGCTCCGATGCCACCTGTACCCCCGCATCCACCGTTCGAGAATACTCTGTCAGGCTTTGTTACCAATCGGTCGAATTTCGTCGTACACTGTTTCCAAGCCGACGAAGGCTGAGACGAACCGAAGGTGGTTCGCTCTGTGAAAGGAACCCCCGATGACATTGCCGTCAGAATTCCCGCCGCCGACCGCTCCCAACACTGGGGCGGCGATCGATGAGGCCGCTCCGAGCGGTGACTGGACGCCTCCCCAGCGTGAGGCCCGCTCCTTCATCCCGACGCTCGCGCTGGCGAACTTCGGCGTCTACGTCGCGGTGCTCACGCCGGTCATGGTCTCGATGGCCTTCAAGCTCCAGCACATCACCGCTGATGCGACTGAGGCCACCAATTCGCTCGGTCTCGTGCTCGGCGTCGGCGCACTGTTCGCGCTGATCGCCAATCCTCTGGCCGGCCGCTTGTCCGACCGCACGACCTCGCGGCTCGGGATGCGCAAGCCGTGGGTTCTCGGTGGCGCCACCATCGGGTTCCTGGCGCTCGCGCTCATCGGCGTGGCGAACTCTGTGGCCATCGTGCTCGTCGGCTGGTGTCTCGCGCAGGCGGCATTCAACGCGGTGCTCGCCGCGGCGAACGCGACGCTGCCCGATCAGGTTCCGGCAGAACGCCGGGGGAAGGCCTCCGGCATCGTCGGTATCACGACGCCGCTCGCGATTCTCGGCGGCTCGTTTCTGGTCAACTCCTTCTCCGGCGACGTCGGACGCTTCGCGGTGCCCGCAGCACTCGGCTTGCTGCTCGCGGCGTTGTTCGCCCTGTTCTTGAAAGACCGTCGTCTCGAGAAGAAGCCGGCCGCGAAGTTCGGCGTGAAGGAGTTTCTCGGCTCCTTCGTCTTCAACCCGCGCAAACACCCCGACTTCGGCTGGACCTGGCTCACGAAGTTCTTGGTGATGTTCGGCTACGTCGGCATCGCCACATTTCTTCCGTTCTACCTGGGGGAGAAGTTCCACCTGGGCGAGGCTGAGGCGATCACGACGATCCTCATCGCGAACGTGGTGTCGACGCTCTTCATGGCGGTGTCCAGCCCGATCGGCGGAATCCTGTCCGACCGCTTCGGCAAGCGTCGCCCCTTCGTCGCCGCGGCCGGCCTGATCATGGTGGTCGGGCTCGTGGTGCTCGCCTTCGCTCCGAGCGTCGCCATCGTCATCCTGGCCCAGGGCATCGTCGGCCTCGGCGCTGGAGCATTCTTCTCCGTCGACCTGGCGCTCGCCACGGAGGTGCTGCCGAACCGGGCCGACACCGCCAAAGACCTCGGAGTGCTGAACATCGCCAACGCGCTGCCGCAGTCGATCGCACCCGCGATCGCCCCGGCCATCATCGCGGTCGGCATGGCGACACCGCTCGGAGGCTACGCCGTCTGGTACCTGTTCGGCGCCCTCGCCTCGCTCGCCGGAGCAGTTCTCGTCTACCGCATCAAAGGAGTGAAGTAATGACCGACACCATCGAGCCGACCGACACCATTCGGGATGCGCCGGGCGGCCCCGCTGTCGACCCCACCTTCCGCGACGCCTCGCTGCCCATCGCCGAGCGGGTCGAGAACCTGCTCGGTCAGATGACCTTGGAAGAGAAGGCGGGCCTCTTCTTCCAGACCATGATCACCCTGGGCGACGGCAGCCGGCTCTCCGACGGCGAACCGGTGTTCGGCATCCCTTCGACCGTCGAGATGGTCGAGGGTCGCAACATGAGCCACTTCAACGTGTTCGGTGCGGCCGAGACCGCGGCCCAGATGGCCGAGTGGCACAACCGGCTGCAGGAGCTCGCCGGGTCGACGCGGCTCGGCATCCCGGTGACCCTCTCCACCGATCCACGGCACTCGTTCAGCGAGAACCCGGGCGCTTCGATGGTGGCCGGCCCGTTCTCGCAGTGGCCGGAGACGCTCGGCCTGGGGGCGATCGGCTCGGAGGGCATTGTCGAGGAGTTCGGCGACATCGCACGACAGGAGTACACGGCGGTCGGCATCCGGGTCGCACTTCACCCGCAGATCGACCTCGCCACCGAGCCGCGCTGGGCTCGCCAGGTGGCGACGTTCGGTGAGGATGCCGAACTCACCGCCAAGCTCGGCGCCGCCTACATCCGTGGTTTCCAGGGCGCGACGCTCGGCCCGGATTCGGTGGCCACGATGACGAAGCACTTTCCCGGTGGTGGGCCGCAGAAAGACGGCGAAGACCCGCACTTCCCCTACGGCCGCGAGCAGGTGTATCCGGGCGGCGAGTTCGAGCTTCACCTCAAGCCGTTCGAGGCCGCCTTCGAGGCCGGCACCAGCCAGATCATGCCGTACTACGGGTTGCCCGTCGGCACCGAGTACGAAGAGGTCGGGTTCGGGTTCAACAAGTCGGTCATCACCGGACTGCTGCGTGAGAGGTACGGCTTCGACGGGATCGTCTGCACCGACTGGGGGCTCCTCAGCGACGCCGAGATCGCCGGTCAGCCGTTCCCGGCCCGCGCCTGGGGCGTGGAGCACCTGTCGCCGCGCGAACGGATGGTCAAGGTGCTGAACGCCGGCGCCGACCAGTTCGGCGGGGAGGCCATCCCCGAGCTGCTCGTCGATCTCGTGCGTTCCGGCGAGATCACCGAAGAGCGCGTCGACGTGTCGGCGCGGCGTCTGCTGCGCGAGAAGTTCGTGCTCGGACTCTTCGACCAGCGGTACGTGGATGTGGCCCGCGCGGCAGAGGTGGTCGGCAACGCATCCTTCGTCGCCGCCGGTGAGGCCGCCCAGCGCGCAGCCGTCACACTGCTCACGAATCGCGTCCCTGCCGGTGCTGCCGCGCCGGTGCTGCCACTGCAGCGGGGGGTGCGGGTGTATGCCAGCGGCTTCGACGCCGAGACCGTGGCCGACTATGCCACCGTCGTCGACAGCCCTGCGGAGGCGGAGGTTGCGATCGTTCGTCTGCACGCGCCGTTCGAGGTGCGCGCGACCGTGTTCGAGAACTTCTTCCACGCCGGATCGTTGGACTTTCCGCAAGAGACGATCGACGAGGTGCTCGCGATCGCCCGCGCGGTGCCGACGGTGGTGCAGGTCTTCCTCGACCGTCCCGCCATCCTCACGCCCTTCGCCGAAACGGCGGCAGCGATCCTCGCCGACTTCGGTGCGGGCAACCGAGCGCTGCTCGACGTGTTGTTCGGCGAGGCGTCACCCCAGGGAAGTCTTCCGATGGAGCTTCCCTCGACGATGGATGCGGTGCGCGCCAGCCGTCCCGACGTGCCGTTCGACACCGCCGACCCGCTCTTCCGCTTCGGCCACGGCCTGCGCTACTAGCTCGCGCCGCTCGGCTCAGGGTGCGGGCGCGGTCTTCTGCGGGTAGATGGTCTCGTGACGCTCGAGCATGGCGACGAAGTCGGCGACGCGACGAGCGCGGGTGTCGGCACGGCGGGCGTTGCTCGTGCGAAAGACGATCGCGAAACGGTTCTGGCTGGTGAGCGTCTCGAAGAAGGCGGCGGCTTCCGGATTCGCGGCGAGCGCTGCGGCCAAATCCTCCGGGAGCGACTTGTCGGACACCCGCTGGTAGGCGGCATCCCAGCGTCCGTCGGCTTTCGCACGCTCGACCTCCCGCATCCCGGCCTCGGTCATGTCACCGGATGCGATGAGTTCGGCGACCAGGTCGCGGTTGCGCTGCGACCAGGTGCTGCGCGCCTTGCGCGGCGTGAAGCTCTGCAGAAAATGGGTCTCGTCGAGCGCGTTGCGCCGGCCGTCGATCCAGCCGAAGCAGAGCGCCACCCGCACGGCCGCATCCCAATCGGGGCTCGGCAGCCCTGACCCCTTCTTGGCGAGCGCCAGCCGGATGCCCGCAGTATCGGCATGGTGTGCGAGCAACCAGTCGCGCCATTCGGCCGCGCTGGCGGGGTAGATCGTCTCGTGTTCTGCCATACACCGATCATGCTCCGATCCGAACCCGGTGTCTGGTACGAATACGACGTGTACAGTCCCAGGTTCTGCAACACAGCCAGGGAATTATCTTTCCGGGCTAGGTGTTATCCGAATGAACCTTTCTGCGACGATCTCGAGGAGGATGCGATGGCAAGGATGATCGAAGAGCTCGAAGACGAGACCGGCGCCGTGATCAAGTACAAAAGGCACAGCAACGGCCGCGGGCTTGTGGCCCCGACGGCGCGTGTCGCCGAGTCGGCATACATCGACGCCACGGCGTATGTCGAGGCGGATGCCCGTGTCGGGCTCGACGCCTACGTGGGCGCCGGCAGCTGGATCGACCGCGGTGTGACGGTCGGCGACCGCACGTTCGTGGGCGCCAACGTGCACGTCGGCGCGGGAAGCATCGTCGGCAGTGGTGTGCGGATCGGCAGCAACGCGAAGCTCGGCACGAACGTGATGGTCGGCAACGGCGCACGCATCGAACGCGACCTGCAGGTCGCGAGCGGCACCGTTCTCGAACTGCGGGGTTCGGCGGCCGCTCGCGCCGCCCTCTCGGCCCCGCTGCGCCCGGCGCCGCGCGCCGGCCGCGACGCCCGCCGCGCCGCCTAGTCGCGCTCCCGCTTGAGGTGGGCGCGCATCAAGGACAGCCGCGCTCACCCCAGCGCCCCGCCCACCATGGGACGTCAAGCCCTCCCTTCGGGGAGGGCTTCGTCGTCGCTGGCGCGGTTTCGCACCGCGCGCTGCACCGACCGCAGCCGCGAGGCCGCAGTCAGGGTGGCGGCTACGGCGATGCCCGCGCCGACGGCGAAGGCGAGGGATGTCGTGGTGCGGTCGACGAGCAGACCCGCCAACGCCGCCCCCGCAGCGGCGCCGCTGTTGACCGCGGTGTTGATCCACGTGGAGGCCTCGTTGCGCACGTGTTCGGCGGTCAGCGCATCCGCGAGCAGGTATCCGGTGACGATCGTCGGCGCCAGGAACGCCCCGATGCCGACGAGGATCGCGCCCAGAAGGAGCGCGTTCGAAGCCAAGGCGGCGAGCCCGCTCACCGCCGCGAGCGCGACGCTCAACGCGACGAGTCGCACAGCGAGCGGCGAAGCCCACGAGCGCCGGCCGTACAGGAGTCCGGCCACGCCGCTCCCGGCCGACAGGACGGCGAGCAGAACGCCCGCGAGCGCAGCGGACGAGTGCTCCGCCGCGAAGGCCGGCACGGCGGTCTCGACGGTTCCGAGCACGACCCCGACCCCGGCGAGAGCGACGAGCACGACCCAGAAGCCGCTCTGACGCAGCGGTCGCTCGTGGGCGTGCGGCGCGCTCGTCATGCCCGGCCGGCTGCGCACCGCCTTGGCCAGTGCGAAGGAGGTCGTTCCGACCAGCGCGACCCCGGCGGTCACGAACAGCGCGGAGACGGGTGTCCCCACGACGACGAGCAGCCCGACGAGCAACGGTCCGGTGGTGAAGAGCACCTCTTCGGCGACCGCGTCAAGACTGTATGCCCGCATGAGCATGCGCGGGTTCGGAGCGATCGACGCCCAGATGACCCTCATCGTGGAGCCGAGCGGCGGAGCGAACAGCCCGGCGACTCCCGCCAGAGTGACAAGGGTCCAGGATGCGGCCTGCCCGATGCAGGCGAGAGCCGCGGCCACGAGTGCCGCGGAATAGAGCGCGCCCATCACGAGCAGGGCGCGGCTGGCGCCGAACCGGTCGACGCATCGCGCGCGGAACGGCGAAGCGACCACGTTCACCAGGCCGAAGGCTCCGGTCGCAGCGCCCGCGGCGGCGAACGAGCCTGTCGCAGCCTGCACGCTGAGCAGCAGCGAGAGCGTGATCGTCGCGAACGAGAGCCGCCCCACGAGCGCCGTCGCGAAGAGGCGCGCCGCGTGTGGCAGGCGCAGCACATCCAGGTACCCCTCGCTCACGGCAGTGCTCCGGCCGTCGCATCGAGCTCGAACAGCGCGATGGTCGCGTTGACCGGGCGCGTCTCGGGCGTGCGTGGCGCGCGCGCCGCGTCGGCCAGCACGATGCCAGCCTCGCGCACGAGGGCCAGCGCGCGCTGCCAGGCGGCGTCGTCGACCCAGAACTCGGCGTCGGTGAACGACGTCTCCGTGCCGAGCCGATACAGAACGGACCGTCGCGTGAGTTCGGCGGCCATGGCCGACATCAGAACCGGCAGGCCTTCCTCACCGTGGCCCAGGCCTTCCGAGCTGGCCGGATCGTGCCGGTACCGCTTGGCACGGCCGCCGCGAATGGCCACCTCTTCGGCGACTTCGACCAGCCCGGCCTCGTGGAGTCGCCGCAGGTGATAGCTGATGTTCGCCTGCGTATCCCCCAGCTCGCGCGCGGCTTCGGCTGCGCTGAGCGCCTGCCCGCTCACGAGCGACAGCAGACGCAGTCGAAGCGGATGCGCGAGGACGCGCAGCCCCCGCAGGTCGGTCTCTCGTTCGGTCACCGGTTCAGCTTGGCGGCTCGGGCGTCCACTGTCAAATTGTTCTTTGGAGGTCGGTCGGCTTGTCGATACGCGCACAAGACGCCCCTCGCGATTGGAGCATTCCGCAAACGTGCGCCGCTGCATCCGGCGGCCCTTTGTAGGCCGCACACCGACGACTTCGCGATCGCGCCAGGCGGTTCTACGGTGAAAGGATCCCCGCGAGATCGAAGAGGAACGCTCATGGTTGACACTGCCGCGCGCACCACCACATCGACGGATGCGCCCACCCCGACGCCCGCATCCGCCCCCACACAGACCACTGCCGCCCCGACGGGCGCAGCGCCCCGAGTCGACGTCGAAGCGCTCGGCCTGCAGCTGCTCGGCGACTGGGCGGAGATCCGGCTCGCCTCCCGTGAGCTGTCGAGCCGGCCGGAGATGCAGAAGGTCGAGGGTCTCAGCCTCGCCGATCAGCGGGCGCGCGTGTTCGGGCAGCTCAAGCTGCTCGTCGAGAGCGGCCAGGTGCATCGCGCCTTCCCGAAGAGCGTCGGCGGCAAAGAAGACAACGGCGGCAACATCGCCGGGTTCGAAGAGCTCGTTGCGGCAGACCCGTCGCTGCAGATCAAGTCGGGCGTTCAGTGGGGCCTCTTCGGAGCGGCCGTGCTTCAGCTCGGCACCCAATACCACCACGAGAAGTACCTTCCGGGCATCATGTCGCTCGACGTGCCGGGCGCCTTCGCCATGACGGAGACGGGACACGGGTCGGATGTCGCATCCGTCGCCACCACCGCCACCTACGACCCCGAGACGCAGGAGTTCGTCATCGACACCCCGTTCCGCGGTGCGTGGAAGGACTACCTCGGCAACGCGGGCAAAGACGGCATCGCCGCCGTGGTGTTCGCGCAGCTGATCACGAACAACGTCAACCACGGGGTGCACGCGTTCTACGTGCCGATCCGTGAGGAGAACGGCGACTTCCTGCCCGGGATCGGCGGCGAAGACGACGGCATCAAGGGCGGATTGAACGGCATCGACAACGGCCGTCTGCACTTCACCGGCGTGCGGGTGCCGCGCCTCGACCTGCTGAACAAGTACGGCGATGTCGCCGAAGACGGAACGTACACCTCGTCGATCGACAGCCCCGGTCGCCGCTTCTTCACGATGCTCGGAACCCTCGTGCAGGGCCGTGTCTCGCTCGACGGGTCCGCTATCAACGCCGCGAAGATCGGCCTCAAGATCGCGATCACCTACGGCGACCAGCGCCGCCAGTTCACGGCGGGCAGCGACACCGACGAGGAGGTCATCCTCGACTACCAGCGTCACCAGCGACGCCTGCTTCCGCTGCTCGCCACCACGTACGCCGGCAGCTTCGCGCACGAGGTCTTCCTGCACAAGTTCGACGACGTGTTCAGCGGACGAGCGGCCACGGATGCCGACAGGCAAGACCTCGAGACCATCGCGGCCGCCCTCAAGCCGCTCTCGACGTGGCACGCCCTCGACACTCTGCAGGAAGCCCGCGAAGCCTGCGGCGGTGCGGGCTTCCTCACCGAGAACCGGCTCACCTCGCTGCGCGCCGACCTCGACGTCTACGTGACGTTCGAGGGCGACAACAACGTTCTGCTGCAGCTCGTCGCCAAGCGTCTGCTCACCGATTTCAGCCGCAAGTTCGCGAAAGCGGATGCGGGCGCCCTCGCCCGCTACGTCGTCACGCAGGCGGCCGGCAAGGCGTACCACGGCACCGGCCTCCGCAGTGTCGCCCAGACGGTGAAAGACTTCGGCTCCACCGCGCGAGCCGTCAACTGGCTGCAGGAGCCGAGCACGCAGCGCGAGCTGCTCACCGGCCGCGTCGAGGCCATGGTCGGTGATGTCGCCGGACGCCTGCGTTCCGCGAACAAGCTCGGCAAGAAGGCCGCAGCCGACCTCTTCAACTCTCAGCAGAACGAGCTGATCGAGGCCGCCCGCGCCCACGCCGAGCTGCTCCAGTGGGAGGCGTTCACGGATGCGCTCGATCAGGCCCCCGACGCCGGCACGAAGCAGGTTCTCACCTGGCTGCGCGACCTGTTCGGTTTCGGACTGATCGAGAAGCACCTGTCGTGGTACCTCATCCACGGCCGTCTCTCCCCGCAGCGAGCCCAGGCCGTCAGCGCGTACATCGACCGGCTGCTCACGCGCATCCGCCCGCACGCGGTCGACCTGGTGGATGCGTTCGGATACGGCCCAGAGCTCGTGCGCGCCAAGATCGCCACCGGCGCCGAAGCCGAGCGCCAGGCGGAAGCCCGCGCCTACTACGCCGAGCAGCGCGCCTCCGGCACCGCCCCCGTCGACGAGAAGACTCTCAAGCCCAAGAAGCGCTGACGCCGCTGGCGCCGCCAGCGCCGCTGGCGCCGCCAGCCCATCGAGGGGTCCCAAC
>NZ_JBHVYL010000052.1:0-15976 GCF_042880955.1 Leifsonia sp. NPDC058292 | reverse complement strand
GGTGGGGGGTGGGGGGCCGGCGCAGGGCGGTTAGACCACGTTGGCGAGGGTGGCGGGGTCTGCGTAGGGGGTGGGGTGGGTGAGGGAGGCGGCCCAGGCCCGCGAGAGGGCGGCGACAGCGCGGGCGGTCTCGTCTTCGCTGTAGGTGATGGGGATGCGGAGGAAGCGCTCGAACGCACCGTCGAGCCCGAAACTCGGGCCTGCGGCGATCAGCAGCCCGTGGTTGCGGGCGCCGAGCGCGAGCGCCGAACTGACCGGCGCCCCGATGCCGACCCAGGCTGCGAGACCGCCGTGCAGGTCGGGAACCGTCCAGTCGGGAAAGGTCTCGGCGAGAAGCCGCCGCACCGTGTCGCGGCCCGCCCGCAGCTGGGTGCGACGCTCTTCGAGGATGCTCTGCATCGTCGGCAGCATCCTGGCCACCACGAGCTGCTCGATCATGGGCGTGCCGAGGTCGGTGGCCGGCTTCGCGGCGATCAGTTTGCGGATGAGGGGCCGGTCGGCGCGGATCCAGCCGATGCGCAGGCCGCCCCAGAGGCTCTTGCTGGCCGAGCCGATCAGGATGACGGGGGCATCCCCTTCACGGTTGGCGCCGTACGCGGGCAGCGGCAGGTATTCGCCCGGACGGTCGATGTCCAGGTCACCTGTCGTCTCGTCGCCGATCACGATCGTCCCCTGCGCGGCCGCCGCCGCCAGCACCCTCTCGCGCGTCGCCGGCGACATGGATGCGCCGGTCGGGTTGTGGAAGTCGGGGATGAGGTAGGCGAGCGCGGGATTGGCCCTGCGGATGGTCTGCTCGATCGCGTCCGCATCCCATCCGTCCCCGTCGGTGGGGGCGGGATGCGGCCCAGCTGCCGCCGCCGAGCGCACCGGCGCCGTGACCGTCACCGGCACCAGGCGCGCGCCCGCGAGACGGATCGACTCCGTCGCGTGGGGGTAGGTCGGCATCTCGACGAGCGCCCGGTCGCCGCGCCCGAGGAACGTGCGGGCGACGAGCGCGATGGCCTGCTGCGCGCCCACCGTGACCAGGATCTGCCCCGGCTCCGTCGGGAGGCCGCGCTGGCGGTACCGCTCCGCGATCGCTTCGCGCAGATGAGGAAGGCCGACCAGGTCGTAGCCGGGGTCGGGAAGGAAGTGCGGCAGCTCCTCGGCGGCCGCGCGTGCAGCGGCGGGCAGGCTGGTGGCCGCGGGCAGTGCCGCTTTGGTGAAGTCGAGCATCCCGTCGCCGTCGACCGGCCGCGCGAGCGCCAGCACCGGACCGGGCAGCCGCGTGACGCTGCCCGAGCCTCGAACACTGTCGACGAATCCCGCCTCCCGCAGCTCGCGGTAGGCGGCGGTGACCGTGGTGCGGCTGAGGGTCAGGCGCGTTGCGAGGTCGCGTTCGGCGGGCAGCCGCGTGCCGACCGGCACGCGCCCGTCGAGCACGAGCAGCCGGATGCGGTCGGCGAGCGCCGTGTAGTGCGCGGCCCCGCCCCGCCATTCTCCGAGCAGGATCTCGAGGCCGCGGGCGGTCAACTGTGCGTCAGGCATGAGGCCACCTTAAGCGAATTGGCATCTTGATGTAAGTCCAATGATGAAATTGGATTATCAGGTGACCTCCCCTCGACTCCTCCTCACCCGCCGTGTCGTGCAGCTCCTCGTCGGCCTCTTCGCCTACGGGATCGCCATCTCGCTCATGGTGCGCGCCGGTGTCGGGCTTTCGCCGTGGGACGTTCTGGCGCAGGGGCTGTCGATCAAGACCGGCTGGGCGTTCGGCCTCATCACCAACGTGGTCGGTCTCGTGGTTCTGCTGTTCTGGATTCCGCTGCGCCAGCGACCCGGCCTCGGCACCATCCTCAACGTGCTGCTGGTCGGCCCGAGCGCGCAGCTGGGGCTGACGATCATCCCGCAGCAGACGGAGCTCTGGGCCGAGGTACTCATGTTCGCCGCCGGCCTCGCACTTCTCGCAGTCGCGACCGGGCTGTACATCGGCCCGCGGATGGGTCCCGGCCCGCGCGACGGGCTGATGACCGGCCTGCACGCTCGAACCGGGTGGCCGATCTGGGCCGTTCGAACCGGCATCGAGGTGGGCGTGCTGGTCGTCGGCTGGATTCTCGGCGGCAACGTCGGCCTCGGCACACTGGCCTTCGCGCTACTGGTCGGGCCGCTCTGCAGCGTCACACTCCCCTTCTTCGCGATCCGCCTCCCCTCCGCCGCTGCAACGGCCGAGGATGCGGTGGAGCGCGAGCTCGAGGGCACCGCCGAGCAGGCGACGGGCCCCGAAGCCGAGCAGGATGCCGCGCGTTTCGACGTGCGCGACGGCATCCTGCTCGAGTCCGACGCAGCCGCCCGCGCGCGAACCGATCGCGCCGCCCGCAGCACCGTCATCCGCAGCCACCAGCCCGACGCGGGCGAACCGGATGCGGCGTCCACCGCATCCCGCAGCCCTGCCTTCACGATCGCCACCTACTGGCTCGACGACCGCCTCACGCGCGCCAACCGCGCCCGCGTCCGCGCCTGAGTTCGGCGCGAAGTGCGGGGCGCCGGCCGGACGGCCCGCGCGGGCCGCGCCGGCCAGCCGGGCCGGGCGAGCGTCAGGAGGACAGCCCCGCCGCGTAAATGCGGAGCGCGTCGCGCACCAACGTGGCGCCGGGGAGGCCGCCGTAGTTGGCCGCGAAGCGGGGATCGGCGACGTACATGTCGCCGAGCCCGGTCAGGTACGCGGCTGTGGGAGCCCCCGCCTCGCTTCCGGGCGTTCCGGGAATGGCGGCGAGCCAGTCGGCGTGCCGCTGCGCGAGCGCCTGCGCCTCGGCCGAGGCGGGGTCGACGCCGCGTTCGGCGGCATCCCTCCAGTCGGACGCGAGCCGTTTCTGACGCTCCTGCCACTGCTTGCGCTCCTCGGGCGACTTGCTGCGCCACCAGGCGTCGCTCTTCGCGTATGCCGCCGCGCCCCAGCGCTCCTCGACCTCGTCTTTGTACTGCGTGTGGTCGAAACCGTCGAGCATGTCTTCTGCCATCAGCTGTTCACCTTTCTCCAGACCTTCGATCGTCGATTCGACCGCCGCGATCTGCCGCGCCAGTCGTGCCCGCTCATCCCGCAACCAGGTGAGGTGGTTACGCAGGGCGGGCGTGGCATCCGTCTGGCTCCGCAGCGCCTCGGCGATGGCCGGGAGGCCGAGACCGAGATCGCGGAGCAGCAGGATGCGCTGCAACCTCACGAGCGCGTCCGTGTCGTAGTACCGGTAGCCGTTGTCACCGATGCGGCTGGGCGCGAGCAGACCGATGTCGTCGTAGTGACGCAGGGTGCGGCTCGTCGTTCCGGCCAGCCGCGCGATGTCCTGAATGGATCTCTCCATCGCCTGTCTCCTCTCTCGTGGGGTGGTGATCCCACGCTAGAGGTTGACGTTACGTCAAGGTCAAGCGCGAAGGGCAAGGGCCAACCGGCACCCGGCGAGCGCCGACCGGCAACCGGCGGTCAGCGTTTGGCCCGAGCCCGTACCTTCTTGGTCGGCGCCGGCTCTTCGCCCGACGATTCGAGCGAGCTGCGCGACGCGGAGGTGGGCGGCGGAACGGGTGTGGGCGACTGGCCGGCCGACGCCGGGGTGCCGCCTTCGGGGCCGCGCACGTGCACGTGCAGGTGCCCGTCGCGCACGGAGATCGTCGACGCGGGAGACAGCGGCCTGCGGGCGACAGGGCGCACGGGCTCGCCGCGACGGTCCTGGCCGGGAAGCGGCCGCGAGCGGCGGCCGTAGATGAGCGACGACGAGTCGAGCAGCCAGGGCACGAGCGCCACCGTGACGCCGTGGCACATCAACAGCTGCTGACGGATGCGGTGGGCGCGATGGTTGTGCAGCAGCGACTCCCACCAGTGGCCCACGATGTACTGCGGAAGGTAGACGGTGACGACCTCGGCGCCATGCTCTTCGCGCCGGTGCTTGAGGTACTTGATCAGAGGGATGCCGAAGTCGCGATACGGCGACTCGATGATGGTCAGCGGAACGTGGATGTTCTGCTCGAGCCACTGCTTCTGGAGGTGCGCGGTCGCGTCTTCGTCGATGGAGACGTGCACGGCCTCGATGGAGTCGTGGCGGGCGGCGATGGCGTAGTCGAGCGCTTTGAGCGCGGGCTTCTGCATCTTGCCGACCAGCACGACGGCGTGGTCGCCGCGGCTGCCGAACGTGGTGACGGGGTCGACCTCGATCTCCTTCTCCACATCCCGGTAGTAGCGGTTCACGCCGAGCATGAGCAGCCACAGGATAGGCATGAAGATGAACACGAGGTAGGCGCCGTGGGTGAACTTCGTGATGGTGACCACGATCAGCACCACCGCCGTGAGGACGGCGCCGAACGCGTTGATGCAGAGGCTGCGCACGATGGACGAGCGTTCACCGTGCGGCACCGTGCCCGAGCGGAGCAGGGCTATCCAGTGCTTGACCATCCCCGATTGGCCGAGGGTGAACGAGACGAACACACCGATGATGTAGAGCTGGATGAGGTTGGTCAGATTCGCCTGGTAGACGAGCAGCAGCGCCGTCGCCGCGAGCGCCAGCACGATCATGCCGTTCGAGTAGACGAGACGGTCGCCGCGCGTGTTCAGCGACTTCGGGGCGTAGGAGTCGCGGGCCAGCACGGAACCGAGCAGGGGGAATCCGTTGAACGCGGTGTTCGCCGCGAGCAGCAGCACGACCGCCGTCGCCGCCTGCACGATGAAGAAGAGGATGGTGTTGTTGCCGAACGTGGCCGCGGCGATCTGCGCGATGAGACTGCGCTGCGGCGAGGTCGCGCACTCCGCCCACCCTTGCAGATCGCACGGGTTCTCCGCGTAGTGCACGCCGCTGATCAGCGCGACGGTGGTGAGTCCGGCGAACAGCACGATCGCGATGCCGCCCATGAGGCCGAGGGTCTTGCGGGCGTTCTTGATCTTCGGGGTGCGGAAAGCCGGCACGCCGTTCGCGACCGCCTCGACACCTGTGAGCGCGCTACATCCGCTGGAGAACGCTCGAAGCAGCAGCAGGATCATCGCGGCCTGCCCGAGGTTCGCGGCGTGCACCTCGAAGCCCGCGGATTCGGCGACCGGGGCATCCCCGAGCCCGGTGCGGACGAGCGCGGTCACGATCATCACGAAGATCGAGCCGATGAAGAGGTAGGTGGGGATGGCGAAGGCCTTGCTCGACTCGCGCACCCCGCGCAGGTTGACCGCCGCGATCAGCACCACGAAGAGCACCGCGAGCTCCACGCGCCACGCGCTCAAGAACGGCAGCGCAGAGATGATGTTGTCGACCCCGGATGCGACAGACACGGCGACCGTCAGAACGTAGTCGACCAGCAGAGCCGAGGCGACGACCAGCCCGGCCTTCTCACCCAGGTTCTTGTGGGCGACCTCGTAGTCGCCACCGCCCGAGGGGTAGGCCTTCACGAGCTGGCGGTAGGAGAGCACGACGGTGACGAGGAGCACGACGACCGCGGCGGCGACCCATGGGGCGAACGTCAGAAAGGCGAGCCCACCGAGCAGCAGGATCATCAGCAGTTCCTGCGGAGCGTACGCGACACTCGACAGCGCGTCGGAGGCGAAGATGGGTAGGGCGAGGTGCTTCGGGAGTAGCTGTCCTTCGAGCTTCTCGCTCGGAAGCGGGTCGCCGATCAACCACCGCTTCGGGGATCTCCCCTCAATTGTCACGAGGGACGACACTACTCGCTGCCAATCCACTGTCAAGTCGGCGCGTCGCAGGGTACGAACGTTGCGGGTCTGCAATAGATTGCGTGTGTGAACGTCCGCCGCGGATTCACGCCGATCCGCGCGGCAGCGCGCCCGACCCTGAGAGCCGGACGCGCCTTCGCTGAGTGTCGCTGTGACCCGCCTTTCGGGGGCTCAGCGGCGACTGATCGCCTCGAGGATGCTCGTACGCACGGTCGCGAGCTCCCGCTTCAGCTGCGAGACCACATCCCGGCTCAGGTCGCCCCGCGCCGCGTGCGAGCGGAGGTCTGTGCGCAGCTGCTGACGGAACTCGTTCAGCACCGCATCGGCCTCGCGGGCCGCCGCGTTGGCGGACTGCCGGGCATCCCTCGAGTCCTGATGGAACTCGGTGCGGCCGGCGCCCCGATTGGCGTCCCGGGCGGCGGAGGCGAGGTCGGCACGCAGGCTGCGCATCGCTTCGTTCACGCCGGCCCGCACCTCGTCGGCGAGACGTCGCACCGAGTCGGTGACCTCGTCTTCGATGGCGTCGAGCTCGTGCTCGCGCTCGGCCAGCTCTGCGCGACCGGCGTCGGTGATGGCGTAGACGGTCTTGCGGCCGTCCGACGCCTTGGTGACCAGGCCCTCCTCTTCGAGCTTGGCCAGCCGCGGGTAGATGGTTCCCGCGCTCGGACTGTACGTTCCGCCGAACCTCTCGCTCAGCGCCTGGATGAGCTCGTAGCCGTGCCTCGGCGACTCGCTCAGCAGGCTGAGGAGGTACAGCCGCAGACTCCCGTGGGCGAAGACCGGGCTCATTCGGATGCCCCGCTCTGCTCCCCCGCCCGGGCCGACGCCGGCGACGCACTGCGCAGAACCGACACGTTGCCCGACACGGAGTTGAGGTTGATGTCGACCCACGAACCGTCGAGGGTTCCGGTGGTTCCCGTGTAGCTCTTGCCGGGTGACGTGTAGAAGATGGAGTTGTCGAGCTGCAGCTTTCCCGACACGGTGTTCACGCGGTAGCGGGCGCCGAGCGCTTCGGGGATGCGCACCGTGAGGTCGCCCGAGACCGTGTTCGCCGAGATCTCGTCCGGGGTGCCGGTGATGTCGAGCATCACGTCACCCGAGACACTGTCGATGCTGAACCGCGGGATGGCGCCCTGCGCGGTCACGTCGCCCGACACCGTGTGGGCGGAGATGCGGCCCTTGTGGTCACGCGCGGAGAGTTCGCCGCTGACGCTGTTCAGGTCGAGGTTGCCGGTGAGCCCGTCGACGACCAGGTCGCCCGAGACCGTGCTGAGCTTCGCATCCGTGGAGAGACCGGAGACGAGGGCGGTGGCGGAGATCATGCCGAACTTGAGTGCCACATCCCGAGGCACCAGAACGCTCACGTCGGCCTTCGCGTTGCTGCGCATCGACTTGAACACCTCGATGAAGTTGTCCCAGCGAAGCTGCGGGTGGTCGATCTCGAGCTGATCGCCGTCGACCGTGATCTTGAGGTCTCGCCCGCTGACCGAGTGCACCTCGACGCGGGCGCCGGGCTCGTCGTGTCCGATGACGTCGATCTGGCCTCCGATGAAGCCGACCTTCAGCGAGCGCACGAGCTCGATGTCGATGATCTTGCTCTCACCCGGCTGGATCAGCCATTTGTCCTGTGCCATTGCTTACTCCTGTGACGCTTGCGGTGCCGCTGGTGCGACCCTCGGTGATTCGCGATATATCGCGTTGTTGACAAACTCACGTTATATCGCGTCTTTGGGTATGGCAAGCCCTCGGTGTCGATCTCAGGGACGCGTCAGGGATCGGTCAGGGGGAACCCTGGCCGGAGAAATCGGCGCGCGGCGCGGCGAGTCGTCCGGCGTGACGGACATTTCGCGGCGCGTGGCAAGAAACACCGACCAAGCGGAGCGGAGCAGGGGGACCGGCTAGCGGCGGCGGGGGCGCTGGAGCCAGGGCTGCAGAGTTCGGGTGACGAACGGGAGCAGCACGTAGGTCATCGTCGGGGTCAGGCAGAGCGTGGTGATCAGCACCGTCGCCAGCGGCCAGAGCTCGTGCCAGCCGGGGATGAGCGTGGTCGAGAGGTACGCGAAGGCCAACGAGAGCGGGAAGAAGCCGAGCCAGATCGTCACCGCCTGCTTCCAGCGCGGCGGTGCGGCCGCCACGCCGGCCTGCGGTTCGTCGAACCAGCCTTCGATGCCGGTGCGGCGCTCGACGCGGGAGACCTCCACCAGCTCGCGCCCTTCGTACAGCCAGTCGGCCCGGTCGTCCGACGACTCCCAGGTCTCGAGGGTGGGCACGTCGGCGAAACGGTAGAGCATGTGCCACTCGTCGGAGTCCGCGTGAGCACGAACCCAGCCGGAGCCGAGGAAGCCGTCGTAAGAGTTCGCGAGGTTCACGCCCGACTGCACCCAGCGGGTGACCTCGGGCAGGCGCGAATGGTCGACGCGGCGAGTGATCGAGACCGTGACAGGCAGGCGGCGCGCTTGTGACGCATCCAGAGCCGACTCTTGTGGAGACATGCCTCAATTCTCCCCGACGCCGGTTACAGGCGCATTTCAGCGACCTGCGATCACCGACGGGCCGTCGCGCACCACGAGCCGGGGAGCGACGAGCCGATGGCGGGGATCGCTGACGGCGGCTTCCGGATGCACGCGGCCGCCGTGCGCGCCGGTGAGCAGTTCGAGCACACCGGCCGCGACCTCGTCGAGGGGCTGCTCCACGCTGGAGAAGCCGATCGAGGCGGCGACGGGGGTGTTGTCGTAGCCGATCACTGGGATCCTGCCCCCTGTCGCCATGAGCGCACCGAGAGCCAGCGAGTCGCTCGTGCAGACGACGGCGTCGACCACCCCGGCCTGCTGCTCCAGTCTGCGCATCGCGTCGGCGCCGAACGTCACGCCGTCTTCGGCGGCGACCTCGAGCACGGCGAGCTGCTCGTCGCTCAGCCCGCTGCCGTCGGATGCGCGCATCGCCTGCAGCCACCCGCGGCGGCGGTCGTCTCCGGTGCCGGACCCCTCGGGCCAGCCGAGGTAGCCGATGCGCCGGGCGCCGGTGCCGAGCAGATGGCGCGTGGCGTCGCGGAGCCCGGCCGCTCCGTCGACATCGACCCAGAGGTGTTCTGGATCGGCCATGTCGTCGATGCCCCAGGGCCGGCCGAACGTCACGAACGATTGGCCGTTCTCGATGAGCCACTCCGTGCGCGGGTCGCCGTGGAAGGTCGAGGTCAGCACGAACGCATCAACGTCGGCTCCCTCGCTGAGCCGCCGGAACTGGGCGATCTCGTCGTCAGGCCCGGTGGCGGTGAAGAGCAGCATCCGCAGATTCTTGCGGTCGGCCTGCTCGGTGAGGGCATGCAGAAAGCGGTCGAGGATCGAGCCGGAGATGCCGTCTGTGGTGATCGGGTCGAGCCGGATGCCGATGGTCGAGCTCTTCTGCGTACGCAACCGCCGCGCCGATGCGTGCGGCCGGTAGCCGAGGTCGAGGATGGCCGCCTCCACTTTCTCACGCGTCTCGGGGCGCACGAGCGACGGGGCGTTCAGCACGTTGGAGACGGTCTGGCGCGACACCCCGGCGGCTTCGGCGACGTCGAGGACGGTGGGGAGATTTCCCATGGTCCTCCTTCGCTCCGGCAGCTTTGATCGTTCAAGGCTGGTCAAGACCTTACCGCCGTGCCGCGGGTTGACACGTTCGAACGGACGTGGCTATGGTGGCGGTGCCCCGATTTGATCGTTCAAAAGGCGAAGGTATCACCGATCATTTGAACGATCAAAAGACACACGACCATAGGAGGTCCGATGCCCGCAGCTCTTGCGCCGCGTCCCTCCACTTCCGGTCGTCTCCCGGTCGCTCCCCCGGCGACCCCTCTCGCGCTTCTTCGACCCACCCCCTCGTGCGCCCGGTGATCGTGCGCACCCACACCAAGGAGAGAACAATGCAACGAAGCACCACACGCCGGTTCGCGGGCGGCGCTGTAGCCGTCGCCGCGGCGCTGGCACTCACCGCCTGCGGCTCCGGCTTCAGCGATTCAGGCAGCGGAAGCGACTCCACCGGCAAGCTCACCTCGAGCGACAAGGCGCTCACCGTGATGATCGGCTCGAGCGGCGATGCCGAGACCGCCGCCGTGAAGTCCGCGGTCGCCGACTGGTCGAAGAGCGACGGCACCAAGGCATCCGTCGTCGCGGCTGCCGACCTCAACCAGCAGCTGTCGCAGGGCTTCGCTGCCAGCAAGCCCGCCGACGTCTTCTACCTGTCGACGGATGCCCTGGCCGGCTATGCCTCCAATGGCTCGCTGCTCGCCTACGGCGACCAGCTGACGAACAAAGACGACTTCTACCCGAGCCTGGTGAAGTCGTTCACCTACGACGGTAAGTTCTACTGCGCGCCGAAGGACTTCTCGACCTTGCAGCTCATCATCAACACCGACATGTGGAGCGCGGCCGGCCTGACCGACGCCGACCTCCCCAAGACCTGGGACCAGCTCGAGTCCGTGTCGAAGAAGCTGACGACCGCCGACCACGTCGGCCTCGGCATCTCGGGCGAGTACGCTCGCGTCGGCTCGTTCATGACCCAGGCGGGCGGCAACCTGATGAACGACGACAGCACCAAGGCGACGGCGAACAGCGACGCCAACGTCAAGGCGCTCGACTACGTGAAGAAGCTGCTCAACGAGGGCAACCTCAAGTACGCGAAGGACCTCGGCGCGGGCTGGGGCGGTGAGGCCTTCGGCAAGGGCCTGGCCGCGATGACCATCGAGGGCAACTGGATCACCGGCGCCATGTCGGCCGACTTCCCGAGCATCAAGTACAAGGTCGCCGAACTGCCCGAGGGCCCGGCCGGCGCGGGAACCCTGCAGTTCACGAACTGCTGGGGCATCGCAGCCGACAGCCCCAGCCAGGCGGCCGCGCTCAAGCTCGTCGAGAAGCTGACGAGCAAGAGCGACCAGCTCGCCTTCTCCAAGGCGTTCGGGCCGATGCCGTCGATCAAGTCCGCGGCCTCCGAGTGGAAGTCGGCCAACCCCGAGCTCGTGCCGTTCCTGACGGCCGCCGACTACGCCAAGGGCGTTCCGACCGCCAAGGGCTCTGCGGATGTGGTCACCGACCTGAACAGCAAGCTCGAGACGCTGAAGACCGGCGACCCGAAGGCGATCCTCGACGCCACGCAGAAGAACCTCGAAGCGCTGCTCAAGTAGCGCATCCGCCCGGAATCGAGAAAGCACAACCATGTCGAAAACCACGAGTCGGTCTCGTCACGCCGGAATCCGGCGCGGCGAGGCCGCCTCGGGGTGGCTCTTCACCGCCCCGGTCCTCATCCTTCTCGGTGTCTTCCTCGTCATCCCCGTGCTCATGGCCCTCTGGGTGAGCTTCTCCGACTGGGGCGGTCGCGGAAGCCCCTTCTCGGGCGACGTCAACTTCGTCGGCTTCAAGAACTACTCGACGCTGCTCGCCGGCGGCGGCCTCGCCGAGCAGGACTTCGGCATCTCGCTGAAGAACAACGCCTGGTACGTGGTGCTGGTGGTGCCCATCCAGACCGCCGTCGCCCTGGGCCTGGCCGTGCTCGTCAACCGCGCCATCCTCCGCGGCCGCGGATTCTTCCGCACCGCCTTCTACTTCCCCTCGGTGACCAGCTCGGTCGCCATCACGGTGCTCTGGCTGTTCCTCTTCAGCTCGACCGGCGCCGTGAACAAGTTCCTCTCCTGGATCGGCATCAACGGGCCCAACTGGTTCAACGACCCCGACGGGATCGTCCACAACTTCCTCGGCCTCTTCGGTGTGACGACCGGCCCGTCGGCTCTCACCGGCAACACACTGCTCGGCGTCTCGTGGTGGGACTGGCTGGGAGGCCCGTCGGTCGCGATGACGGCGTTCATCATCATGGCGGTCTTCACCACGAGCGGCACCTTCATGCTGCTGTTCATCGCCGCGCTGCAGAACCTGGGCGGCGACATCACCGAAGCGGCGATGATGGATGGGGCGAACGGCTGGCAGCGCTTCTGGCGCATCACGCTCCCCCAGCTGCGGCCGACGCTCTTCACCGTTCTCACCCTCGGCCTCATCGGCTGCTGGCAGGTCTTCGACCAGATCTACACCGGAACCAAGGGCGCACCGAGCAAGACGACGCTGACACCGGCGTACCTCTCCTACGAGACGTCGTTCGGCAACCAGGAGTGGGGTCAGGGCGCGGCGATCGCGTTCATCCTGTTCGCCATCATCGTGCTGCTCACCATCTTCCAGCGCTGGGTGCTGCGCGAGCGCAAGGTCTCGAAGCGACGGATGCGGCTCTATCAGCCCTCCCCCTCGGCCGCGACGATCGCAGAGAAGGAGGCGGTGCGCTGATGTCCATCGCAACGAAGGCCACCACCCCGGTGCCCGACCCGACCGCACCGAAGGGCGTCGCCCCCGAGGGCCGCCGCCGCTCGACGGCCACGATCGTCGCCACGTCGATCACGTATGCGATCCTCGTGGTGCTCGCCGTGGTGTACATCATGCCGTTCCTCATCCAGGTCGCGACCTCGTTCAAGACCGACGCCGACGCCGCCGCCAACCCGGTCTCGCTCATCCCCCAGACCTGGACGACCGCGGCGTACACGAAGCTGTTCATCAACTCCGACTTCCCGACCTGGCTGAAGAACTCCGTCATCGTCACGGTCGTCGTGACCCTCGGGCGGGTGTTCTTCAACTCGCTCGCCGGCTACGCCCTGGCCCGCCTGCACTTCCGCGGCCGCGGTGTGGTGTTCGCGGGGCTCGTCGCGGTGATGTCCGTGCCGCTGGTGGTGCTGCTCATCCCGAAGTTCCTCGTGATCAACCAGCTGGGCATGTACGACTCGTACGCCGGCATGATCGTTCCGCTGCTCACCGACGCAGCCGGCGTGTTCATCATGAAGAACTTCTTCGAGTCGATCCCGGCCAGCGTGGAGGAGCAGGCGCGCATCGACGGCGCCGGCACCTTCCGGGTGTTCTGGTCGATCGTGCTGCCGATGGCGAGGCCAGCGCTCATCACCATCGTGATCCTGTCGTTCCAGGGTTCCTGGAACGAGCTCGCGCACTTCATCATCTCGACGCAGAACCCCGCTCTGACGACTCTGACCAAGGGCGTCGCCGGGCTCGCCAGCGGCCAGCTCAGTCAGGGCAGTCAGTACCCGCTCAAGCTCGCCGCTGCAGCGCTCATGACCATTCCGGTGGCCGTGCTGTTCTTCATCTTCCAGCGGCGCATCATGAACACCAGCGAGGGGGCGGTGAAGGAATGACCGCGGCCGCTCCGACGATCGTGGCCACCTGCGGCGGCCTGAATCCCGGAACCTGGACGGACGCCGTCTACGGTCCGCTGCTGCTGCACGCCATCGAGCTGGCCGACGTCACCGGCCGCCGGCCACGCGTCGCCCATCTCAACACCGCGGGAGGCGACCAGCGCTCCATCGAGGGAACAGAACTCGAGGCAGCGCGACAGGCCGGCGTCGAGGCGAGTCACGTGCGCTTCTTTCCGCATCCGAACGTCGAGAACCTGCGCGAGCACATCCTCACGCGCGACGTGATCTGGGTGAGCGGCGGCAGCCTCGTCAACCTCCTCGCCGTCTGGCGGGCGCACGGCCTGGATGCCATCCTGCGCGAAGCGTGGGAGCGCGGCGTCGTGCTCGCGGGCGGCTCGGCGGGTGCGCTCTGCTGGCACAGCGGCGGCACGACGTCGTCGTACGGGCCCGGGCTCGACGCCGTCGCCGACGGCCTCGGGTTCCTCCCCGGCTCGCTCGGAGTGCACTACGACTCCGATCCGAATCGGCGACCCGTGCACGAAGCGGCGGTGGCATCCGGCGCGCTCCCGCCCGGCTTCGCCGTCGACGAGGGCGTCGGGCTCGTCTATGCGGGAACCGGACTGGTCGAAGCCGTCACCGAGCGCGCGGGCCAGTACGCCTGGCGCATCGAGGCCGACGGCGACGGCGGCGATCGCGGCGACGTCGACCGTGCTGACGCCGGCGATTCCGGCTCTCCGACGGCCCGCTCGGTGATCGAGACCAGACTCACGCCCCGCCTGTTGCCCCCTGTCCCGAGCCTGCCTGCACCGCAGAGCCTCCCTGCACCGCAGAGCCTCCCTGCACCGCAGAGCCTCCCTGCACCGCAGAGCCTGCCTGCACCGCAGAGCCCGCTCCATCCCACCGACCGACCCACCTTCGAGGAAGCGTGAACACCACGATGACCCAGCCGCTCCAACCCCTCCTGCACGACAGCGTGGTGGTGCTCACCGCACCCAGCCAGGCCTGGTCGACGGCGGACGGCACCGTGGACGGCCGCGGCATCCACGGTTTCTACCATTCCGACGTCCGCGTGCTCAGCGATGTCGTCATCACGGCGGACGGCCAGCCGCTCGAACACATCGGAACGGCGAGCCCGGATGCCGCGACCGCCGTGTTCACATCCCTCGCGCGCCGCATCGACGACGCCACAGCCGACCCTCGCGTGCGTGTCGATCACCGCCGCGAGGTGCGCGCCGGCCTGCTGGTCGAGACGATCACCGTGCGCAACGCGCTCTCGACCGCGGTCTCCCCGCGCATCGTCGTCGACCTTCGCAGCGACTTCACCCCCATGCAGCTGATAAAGGCAGGCATGACCGGCAGCGAGCATCCGGTCACCACCACCGCCGCCACCGACGGCGTCACCTTCGCGAGCGGTGTCGTGACCGCGACGGTGACCGCCGAGGGCGCTCAGGTGCGGGCCGGCGATGGCACGGCGTCGCTCGCCTGGGCGACCGAGATCCCCGCGCGTTCGGCCGTGACGATCGGCTGGCGTCTCCAGGTCGACGACCCGTCGGCGGTCGTCGCCGGGGCTGCGCCCTCCCCCGAGTGGGGTGCGTTCCGCGCGTCGACCGGGGACTCGCGCCTCGCGTCGTGGCTCGACCGAGCGCTCGCCGATCTGCAGGGCCTGCGGATGTCGACCACCGACCGGCCAGGCGACGTCTTCCTCGCCGCCGGCGCACCCTGGTTCTTCACGCTGTTCGGCCGCGACTCCATCTGGGCCGCCCGCCTGCTGCTGCCCCTCGGCACCGAGATCGCCGCCTCCACGCTGCGCATCCTCGCCGCGCTGCAAGGCACCGAGGTCGTCGACGAGACCGCCGAGCAGCCGGGAAAGATCATGCACGAGCTGCGACCGTCGGCGCTGACCATCCCGGGAGAGGGGGTCGTGCTGCCGCCGCTGTACTTCGGCACGGTCGACGCCACCGCCCTCTGGGTGAACCTGCTCCACGACGCCTGGACGTGGGGCATGCCCGCCGCCGAGGTCGAGCCGCTGCTGCCGCACCTCGAATCGGCCCTCGCCTGGATGCGCGACTACGGCGACAGCGACGGCGACGGCTTTCTCGAATACGTCGACACGACCGGCCACGGGCTCGCGAACCAGGGCTGGAAAGACTCGGGCGACTCCATCCAGTGGCGGGACGGCACCCTCGCCGACGGCCCGATCGCGCTCTGCGAGGTGCAGGGCTACGCCTACGAGGCGGCCGTCGGCGGCGCGGAGCTGCTCGCCGCTTTCGGACGCCCGGGTGCCGACGAGTGGCGGGAGTGGGCCGCGGCTCTGAAGGAGCGGTTCGCCGCGGCCTTCTGGATCGACGACCCCGCGGGCGCATACCCGGCCATCGCGCTCGACGCCGCCAAGCGCCGGGTCGACACGGTCACCAGCAACATCGGGCATCTGCTCGGCACGGGCATCCTCACCGCCGAGCAGTCGGAACTGGTCGCACGCCGGCTGGTCTCGCCCGAACTGAACTCCGGCTTCGGGCTGCGCACCATGTCGACGGACTCGGCCGGCTTCTGGCCGCTCAGCTACCACGGCGGATCGGTGTGGGCGCACGACACCGCCATCGTGATCGCCGGGCTGAGCCGCGAAGGTTTCCGCGCCGAAGCTGAACTGCTCTCCGACGGCCTGCTCGCGGCAGCGGAAGGCTTCGGGTACCGGATGCCCGAGCTGCACTCCGGCGACTCCTCGGCGGAATCGGTCGTGCCCGTTCCCTACCCGGCGGCCTGCCGACCGCAGGCCTGGTCTGCCGCCGCGGCCGTCGCCGTGCTCGGCGCACGGCTCGGACTGCATCCGGATGCCCGCACCGGCACGCTCGCCGTCTCCCCCGCCGCCGACACCGGCACGATCGAGGTCGCCGGCCTGCGCTTCGCCGGCTCCCCGCTCTCCGTGTCGGTCGGCGCGGACGGCACCGTCACCCGCGCCTGAGCGCGCGCGCCGCGCGCCGCGCATCCCCGCTCCGTCGAGTGTGGCCACTGCGCGAGACAGGCCCCGCTGGCGCGCGCACACGCGCGCGCCCGCCCCACTCACGCGCGCCGGCCCCACTCGCCCCCCGCGC
>NZ_JBHVYL010000051.1:0-19051 GCF_042880955.1 Leifsonia sp. NPDC058292 | reverse complement strand
CGCTACTGCAGGGTGACTGTTAGCCGGCCACTCCGACGTACTCGGCGGCCTCGTCGGGCGTCTCGGCGCCCTTCGCGAGTTCGGCACGGAGTGCCTGGCCGAGGGATGCGTCGACGTTGGTCCAGTACTGGATGGCGCGCTCCCGGATCTCCGGGCTCTTCACGCCGCCGACGGCGCCGGTGATCGTCTGCAGGAAGCGGTCTTTCGCCGCCGCGTCGAACACATCCCGGTAGAGGGTTCCCGCCTGGCCGAAGTCGTCGTCCTCCGCGTGCAGCGTGGCCGCGGCCCGCAGCAGCTCACCGTCCGACTCCCAGCTGCCCTCGCCGGCGCGTGCCGCGTCGGCCACCGGGCCGCCCTTCGAGTTCGGTGCGTACACCGGAGACTCGGGCGCCTTGAAGCCGTGACGCGCGGCGCCGTCCTGCGAGTAGTTGTGCACCGGAGCGACGGGAGCGTTCACCGGGAGTTCGTTGTAGTTGGTGCCGACGCGGTAACGCTGGGCGTCGGGGTACGAGAACACTCGGGCCATCAGCATCTTGTCGGGGCTGATGTCGATGCCGGGAACGGTGTTCGCCGGCGAGAACGCCGCCTGCTCGATCTGTGCGAAGAAATTCTCCGGATTGCGATTGAGCGTGTGCACGCCCACCTCGATCAGCGGGTAGTCGGCGTGCGGCCACACCTTCGTCAGGTCGAACGGGTTGAAGCGGTATGTCGCGGCGTCGTGATAGGGCATGATCTGCACGGAGACCTTCCAGGCCGGGAAGTCCCCGCGCTCGATGGCCTCGTAGAGGTCGCGACGGTAGTAGTCGGCGTCGGCCCCGGCGATCGCCTCGGCCTTCGCCCCTTCGATCTCCTCGTTGCCCTGCAGAGCCTCGAAGTGGTACTTCACCCAGAAGCGCTCACCGGCAGCGTTGATCCACTGGTAGGTGTGCGAACCGAAGCCGGGCATGTGGCGCCACGAGCGAGGGATGCCGCGGTCGCCCATCAGGTAGGTCACCTGGTGCGCCGACTCGGGGGAGAGGGTCCAGAAGTCCCACTGCATGTCCGCATCCCGCAGCCCGGAGCCCGGGAGACGCTTCTGCGAGTGGATGAAGTCGGGGAACTTGATGCCGTCTTTGATGAAGAAGACCGGGGTGTTGTTCCCGACGATGTCGTAGTTGCCCTCGGAGGTGTAGAACTTCACCGAGAATCCGCGCACGTCGCGCCAGGTGTCGGGCGAGCCCTGCTCGCCGGCGACCGACGAGAACCGCTGCACGGTCTCGGTGGTGGTGCCCGGCTGGAAGACCGCGGCCCGCGTGTACGCGCTCACGTCGCCGGTCACCACGAACTCGCCGAAAGCGCCGCCGCCCTTCGCGTGCACGATGCGCTCCGGGATGCGCTCACGGTTGAACTGGGCGAGCTTCTCCACCAGATAGCGGTCGTGCAGGGCGATGGCGCCGTCGTGCCCGGCGCTGAGCGAGTGCGCGTCACTTCCGATCGGCGATCCGGTCTGACTGGTCGTGTAGTTCTCCGACATTGATTCTCCTCATCGTCTGGCGGAACGCGACGACACTGCCGTCACGGATATCTCCCACCATAGCAATCTGTTTTGAATCACTAAAAACAGCGTGTCGCTACCGATCGCTGGGGTCGGCGACGGGAAAGGGGGCCTCCGCACCCGACAGCGGAGACCCCCGGCGGCTACTGCCGCGCGCCGATGACGGCGCCGCGAGTACGGCGGCCCTTGACCCGTGTATCCGCCGTATCGCTTCGCAGAAAGAGAGTGCGCAACAGTCGAAGCGTTACGCGACGATGTGACATTTATTGCCACGAATCTTGCCCAGAGAAATTTTGGATTCAGCGTTACGTTTCGCGCTCAAACGCATCTCTTCTGTGTAAGGCCTGGTCCAACCCGTGACTCGGCCCCTGCCACCCCCTAGGTAAAGGAACCCGGATCGTGACTGCCATCGCGTCAATACCCACTCGCACCAAAGCCCGCACCACCCCGGCCGCGCGCGTCCTTGCGGCGCTCTCGGGTATCGCGGTCGTGATCGCTCTCGCCGGCTGCACCGGCGGTGTCGAGACTGTCGATCTCACGAAGGGGTTCCCGGCCTCGGCCGTGCCGATCGCCGAGGGCGACATCATCGCCAGCGCGAAGTCTGGCGTCGCATACAACGCCACCGTTCAGGTCGAAGACGAAAAGGCCCAGCAGGCGGCTCTGTCCCAACTGAAGAAGAAGGGCTTCGTCGTTATCGGCACGAGCGCGGCGACGAACTCCACGGCCTATTCGCTGGCCTCGGCCGAATACTCCGTCCGCCTCGGCTTCGAGAAGTCGAAAGGCACGTACTCCGTGACCTACGGCGTATCCCCGCGCGGAGCCACCTCCGCCACATCGACCCCCACTGACGGCAAGTAGTGGACATGCCCGATTCCGTCCCGAGTGAAAGAAAGAGAATGATCACAGCAGATTCCCCAGTGCAGCGCGCACCAGGCCGGAGCCCTTGGTTCCGTGCACGCGCTGCAGTGACGGC
This sequence comes from Leifsonia sp. NPDC058292, assembly GCF_042880955.1. Classification (NCBI taxonomy): domain Bacteria; kingdom Bacillati; phylum Actinomycetota; class Actinomycetes; order Micrococcales; family Microbacteriaceae; genus Leifsonia; species Leifsonia sp. NPDC058292. The sequence continues at coordinate 16,544 of NZ_JBHVYL010000051.1, read as the reverse complement.
ACTCGCGGTCGCCGCCGCGAGCGTCTTGACGGCGGTGGGCGTTGCAGCCCCTGCCAACGCGGCGACGACAGCACCAGAGGTGTACTCGGTTCTCGGCGCGGAGTACCGCGTCGACTCCTACATGGACGAGATCCGCGCCGACTTCGTGCTGAGGGTGCCGAAGGGCTCGGTGAACCCAGCGACCGGCGCGGGCCTGTCGTTGTCGTACGACTACGGCAATGGCACCATCCGCACGGCACGCATCAAGGCGACGAACTCGGCCGCGGGTGCGACCACGTGGGCCCAGAACATCGATGAGTTCTACACGATCCACCAGGTGATCTCTTCCGGCCCTGACGATTTCCTCGTCATGTCGCTCGAGGGCGACCTCAACCTTCCGGACAACGGCGCCGGCAGCAATGTTCCAGGTGGTCTCCCGATCACCTTGAACCTGTACTCGACGGTCACCGTCGGCGGAGTGGCATCCGCCCAGACAACGACCCCGATGCAGTTCTACTCCTTGAGCGGCCGCAACGCCGCCGCCACGGCGAGCGGCCCTGGTGTCCAGATCGTCTGGGACAACGTCTGGCGGCTCTGGTCAGGAGGACAGGCGAACTGGGGTCAGGTTCTCGACTACGGGCTGAACGGGCAGGCCCCAGGCGTGCTGCCTGCGAAGTCCGTGGCGATCCCCCTGATGAACCCGGGGTTCAGCTCGGCCGCGAGTGGCCCTGCGGGATCGGTCTCCGACAGCTTCTGGTACCAGTGGGTGAATGAAGACGGCAGCCCCGTCACGGCGATCAACTCGCAGCCGATCCACGTCACCGGCGTGACGCCGTTCAACGGTGGCTCCAACGCCACCCGTCCGGTGGCGACGACGGTGTACAACGCCGCGCCTGCCTCGAACGGTCAGGCTGCCGGCTACCCGGCGATGATCAACGACGGCTCGAACCCCGCCTTGGGCTCGGCCATGAAGGCTGACGGCTCGATCGACTTCTCTGAGGCCGGCGGCACGGGCTACTACAAGCTCCTGGTCTGGCCAGAGTCGCACAACCCGACCACGGTCACCGTCGACAACGGCGCTCCGCAGATCATGTACTCGACGCCCCCGACTGACGCGACGCAGGCATTCACGCCGGCGTCCGTCTTCTACAACTATGACGTTCCTCGTCCGGACGAGGTGACGATCACCGCTCCGGCCGACAAGTCGCTGACGAGCAACCCGAACGTCGTTGTGACAGGCACCGGCACGCCCGGCGCGACCATCACGCTCATCCAAGACGGCACCACTCTCGTGGACGGCTACTACGGAAATGCGGTCACTGTGGCAGGTGACGGCTCTTGGTCGTACGCGCTGCCGTCTGCACTCCCGGATGCGACTTACACCATCCAAGCGGAGCAGACCGAGCACACTACCGGCTACGGCCTCACGAGCGACCCGGTGACCACCACGTTCACGATCGACACCAAGGCTGATGCTGCGGTCGCGATCACCGCTCCGAGAGACGGCCTGCTGACCACTGAGACCAGCCCGGCGATCTCCGGTACCGGCGCGGTCGCAGGCAGCACGGTCACCGTGTACGCCAACGGCACGAAGATCGGTTCGGTCGTCGCCACCTCGGGCGACTGGAGCCTGACGCCGGAGAGCCCGCTCGCAGACGGCAACTACGCGCTCACCGCGAAGCAGTTCGACGCGGCGGGCAACGAGTCGCCGGTCTCCAACACCGTGAACATCACGGTGAAGTCGCAAGCCGACGCGGCGCCCGTGATCACGGCTCCCGCCGATGGCTCGAGCACGACCGACACGACTCCGACGATCACCGGTACCGGTGTCGCGGGAAACACGGTCACCGTCCTCGACGGCGCGACCACGCTCGGAACTGCCACGGTGAAAGACGACGGCACATGGACGCTGACTCCGGCCGCGTTGTCCGGCGGGGCGCACTCGTTCACCGCTACGCAGGTCGACGGGGTCGGCCTCACCTCCGCGGTCTCGAACACCGTCACGATCACGATCGAGACGACGCCCTCGGCGTCGCAGTCGGCCATCTCGCTGGCTCCGACCTCGGCTGTCGCCGACGGCACCGCCACGATCACGGCGACGGTCACTATTAAGGGAACCAACGGCGGCAACATGCCCGGCCAAAAGGTCACGCCGACGGTTCCGTCCGGCGTGACCGCCGGAGCGGTCACCGACAACGGAGACGGGACTTACACCTTCACCCTCACCAGCACCAAGGCAGGCAGCTACGAGCTCGGCGCCGCGGTCGAGGTCAGCGGCAACCCGGTACAGATCACTCCCCAGACGGGAACGTTCACCGCCGGCGCGGTCGTCGCCTCGAAGTCGACCTATCAGGTCACCGGCGGTGCGGTCGCTGCAGACGGTATCGCAGCTCAGACCGTCACGGTCAACACTGCAGACGCCAACGGTAACCCCGCTGCGGGTGAAGCGACCATCACGGTCGCCGCGCCGGCGGTGTTCGCCAATGGAACGCAGACGATCACGGTCGCCACAGGACAGGATGGTCAGGGCACCGCTCCGGTCATGTCCTCGGTCGCCGGCACGTACCAGGTCTCGGCAAGCAGCGGCGGTTCCGCCCTATCGATCGCGAACGGCCAGGGTGGAACGGCAACGTTCCAGGCCGGAGCAGCAGTGGCCGAGAAGTCGACGTTCACGGTCACCCCGGCCGGTCCGGTCGCGGCGAACGGTAACGCCGCGTACACCGGTACGGTCACCGCGAATGACGCCAACGGAAACCCGGTCAACGCGGCCGTCGTTTCCATCGATGTCCCCAACGGTCTGACCGCAAAAGACGCCTCGGGCAACACGCTGGCCGTCTCCAACGGCAAGGCGACGCTGATCACGGGCACCAACGGTGTCGCGGCGGTCAGTTTCACCGCGATCACCGCTGCCACCTTCCCGGTGGGCGCCTATCTCGGCGCTGCGCAGATCGGCACCACACACGACCTCGCCTTCTCTGCCGGAACGGCAGTGGTAGAGAACTCGTCGTGGACTCTGGCTCCGGCAGGACCGCTGACCGCCGACGGTGTCACTGCGTACACCGCGACGATCACGCTCCGTGACGCGAACAACAACCTCGTCACAGGCGCGACCGACGTCACGGTCACCAGCGGCAGCGGCTCGACCGTCACCGCGGTCGCCGACCAGGGAGATGGCACCTACACGGCGCTCATCACCAGCGTCACAGCGGGCAGCTACATCGTTCGCGCCGCGCTCTCGGGCACCCAGATCGGAAGCACCAGCAACGCACAGTTCATTGCTGGCGCCCCGTCACTGGGAGCTGAGGGGCTGTCGACGTTGTCGGTGACCCAGGGAATCGCGTACAGCAACGGCTCCGACGTGCAGACGGCGACCGCCGTCGTCGTCGACGCCAACAACAACCCGGTGCAGGGTGTCGCTGTGGCGTTCGCCGCCACCGGTGGCGCAGCCCTCTCCTCGCCGACCGCGACGACCAACGCCTCCGGCGTTGCGTCGGTGTCTGTGACGAGTACGACGCCTGGATCGTTCCCCGTCTCGGCAACTGCCGACGGACAGACGATCAAGGGATCGCCGCAGAACGCCGTGTTCATCGCCGGTTCGCCGTCGACGGGCTCGACAGGCAAGTCGACCCTCGCCATCGATTCCAGCGATGGGATCACGGCGGATGGTGCGGCATCGCACGTCGTCACCGCCACGGTGCGCGACAGCTACGGCACGCCGCTTTCCGGTGTCGCCGTCTCGTTCACCGCTGACACCGGCGCGACGCTGAGCGGCTCTGCCGTTCTCACCGACGCCGACGGTGTTGCAACCACTCAGGTGGTAAGCACCAAGGCTGGAAGCTACAAAGTTTCCGCCACGGTCGGCGGCAACACGCTCAACCCGGCGAACGTGACGGCGAACTTCATCGCCGGCGCTCCTTCGCTCGGCGAGAACGGGACATCGACGGTCACCATCGATGACAAGAGCGCTCAGGCGAACGGAACGGACACCCACACGGTGACCGCCACTGTGCTCGACGCGTTCGGCAACCCGATCTCCGGAGTGGTCGTTCAGTTCGGTGCCGCCAGCGGCGCCAACCTGACCGCCGGATCCGGCGTGACCGACGCTTCCGGTGTCGTCACGACAACCGTCAGCAGCACCCAGGTCGGGTCCTACCCGATTTCGGCGACCGTGAATGGAACCGCACTGAAGGGTTCGCCCGTGACGGCGACATTCTCCGCGGGTTCGCCTTCGGTCGGTGCCGATGGAACCTCCACGGTCACGGCCACCACGGGAAACCGCACGGCCGATGGCGTCGACAGTCACTCCATCACGTCGACGATCCGCGACGCGCAGGGCAACGCCCTTCCCGGCGTGACGGTGCAGTTCGCCGTCGTCCCCAACGGTCCGCAGCTGTCGGCTTCGACCGCTACCACCGACGCGAACGGCCAGGCCGTCGTTCAGTCGATCAGCACGGTCGCGGGATCGTACGGCGTGACCGCGTCCGTCAACGGCACGGCTGTGAAGGGTTCGCCCGTCACAATCGCATTCGTTGCCGGTTCACCATCGACGGGAGCGGACGGCAAGTCGTCTGTCGCGATTGACAACAACACGGTGGTCGCCAACAACAGCGACACCCACACAGTGACGGCAACCGTGCTCGACGCGTTCGACAACCCGGTCTCCGGCGCCACCGTGGTGTTCGGTGCATCAGGATCCGCAAGCTTGACGGCCGGTTCGGCTGTCACGGACGTGACCGGTGTCGCGACGACCAAGGTGCGCAGCAGCGTCGCCGGGTCGTTCGATGTCACCGCCACGATCGCCGGCAGCGCCCTGAAGAACTCGCCTGTTCAGGCAGTGTTCGTCGCTGGTCAGCCCTCCACGGGTTCCACCGGTAAGTCGACCCTCACGATCGACAGCTCGAACGGAATTGCGGCCGACGGAGTGCAGAAGCACACCGTCACCGCGACGGTCAACGATGCAGCCGGCAACCCGATTCAGGGTGTCGCCGTCTCCTTCGGCGCTCCGTCAGGAACGCTGAGCGCGGGTAGCGCTGTCACGAACGCCTCCGGCGTCGCGACCACGCAGATCTCGAGCACTGTTGCGGGCACCGTTCCCGTGACCGCCACGGTCAACGGAAACACGCTGAATCCTGCCTCGGTCGACGCGAACTTCATTGCTGGAGCTCCCTCTGCGGAAGCTTCGACCGTGACGATCGACGCTGGACCGAAGGTCGCCAACGGCCAGGACAAGTACACCGTGACGGCGACCATCAAGGACGCCAACGGCAACGTGATCCCGAACGCATCAGTCGCGTTCACCGCTTCGACCGACGCTGCTCTGTCTGCGACTTCGGCTAGCACCGACAACAACGGTGCCGCCAAGATCACCGTCACCAGCACGAAGGCCGGCGCCCACTCGATCGCCGCTTCGGTCGGTGGGCTCGCCCTCACGGGTTCCCCGGTCACTGCGTCGTTCGTCGCAGGTCCGGCGGACGCCTCGAAGTCGAAACTGGCGATCGACAACACCTCGGCTGTCACGGCTGACGGTATTGCCGCTCACCTCGTGACGGCGACCATCGTCGACGCTTTCCTGAACCCGGTCTCCGGTGCTTCGGTGAGCTTCACGGCGGCCTCGGGCGCCACGCTGTCGGCTTCTTCGGGAACCACCAATGGTCAGGGAGTCGCCACCGTTTCGGTGACGAGCACCAAGACCGGCCAGTACCTGATCACGGGTGCCATCAGCGCAGGCCAGATCTCCGGTTCGCCGGTGACCGCTGTGTTCGGCGCCGGTGCGGCAGACGCTGCGAAGTCCAACCTGACGGTTTCCACCGGAACGGTCACTGCCGACGGCTCGGCCTCCCACTCGGCGGTCGTCACAGTTCGCGACGCCAACGGAAACATCGTCTCCGGTGCGCTGGTCGACTTCTCAGCGACGGACGGTGCCGCACTTTCGGCGCAGGCCGCCGTGAGCGACGCCAACGGGCAGGCCACGATCGCGATCACCTCGACGACGGCGGGAACCTACTCGGTCTCCGCAGCCATCGGCGGTGCCGCAGTCACAGGTTCGCCGGCCGACGTCACGTTCGGTGCAGGCGCGGCGGACGCGGGCAAGTCCTCGTGGACGGTCACTCCGAACGGCCCGATCCTGGCCGATGGATCCGCGAAGTACACGGCGGTCATCACCGCCCGTGACAGCAACGGAAACATCGTCTCGGGTCAGGTCATCACTGTGACCAGCCCCGCGGGCCTCACCGCCAGCTCGAGCTCGGTCACCACTGGTGCCGGGGGCACTGCCGAGGTGACTTTCACCTCTGTGGTCGCGGGCACCTACGCAGTGCAGGCAAGAATCGGTGGAAACCAGATCGGCGAGACCGCCGAGCTGGAGTTCCTCTCCGCGGCCAAGCCGTCTGCCCCGACGATCGACCCGACCAACGGGTCTGTCGTGACGGGCAGCGCTGAGCCGGGCAACACGGTGACGGTCACCGACGCTGCTGGAAACGTCATCGGTGAGACGAAGGCGGACGAGAACGGCCAGTGGTCGCTCGTTCCGAACCCTCGTCCGGCTGATGGCGCGACAATCACGGCTGTGGCGACCTCACCGAGTGGCATCCCGTCCGACCCCACCTCGGTGACGGTTGACGCGAAGGCTCCTGAGGCGCCGGTGGTGGATCCCACCAACGGTGACAAGGTGACCGGTTCTGGTGAGCCTGGTGCGACCGTGAAGATCACGGACGAGGATGGCAACGAGATCGGTTCTGGCACGGTCGATGAGAACGGCAAGTTCGAAATCGTTCCGAGCCCGAAGCCTGGCGACGGTGACAAGATCACGGTTGTTCAGGAGGACGAGGCTGGAAACACCTCGCCTGGCACCGAGGTGACTGTTGACGCGAAGGCGCCGACTGCCCCGATCGTGGATCCGTCCAACGGTGACAAGATCACGGGTGAAGCCGAGCCTGGCTCGACGGTGACGGTCAAGGACGAGGACGGCAACGTCATCGGTGAGACCGTTGCTGGTCCGGATGGTTCGTGGACGATGGTTCCGAGCCCGAAGCCTGTTGATGGTGACAAGGTCACCGCGACGGCGAAGGATGAGGCTGGAAACACCTCCCCGGGTACCACGATCACGATCGATGCGTCGGCTCCTGAGGCGCCGGTGGTGGATCCCACCAACGGTTCGCAGGTGTCCGGTTCGGCTGAGTCTGGTGCGACGATCGTCGTTACGGGTCCGGACGGAAGCGTGCTGGGTACCGGCACGGTGCAGCCGGACGGCACCTTCACGGTTCCGCTGAGCCCGAAGGGTGAAGACGGAGAGGTGCTGTCTGTGACGGCGACCGATCCGGCCGGCAACACTTCGCCCAAGACCAATGTCACGGTTGACGCGACAGCACCGGCTGCGCCAGTGCTGGATCCGACGAACGGCGACAAGATCTCCGGCTCCGGAGGCACCCCGGGCGACACCATCACAGTGATGGGTCCGGATGGCTCCGTCATCGGCACCACCGAGGTCGAAGACGACGGCACATGGTCGGTCGTTCCCTCGCCGAAGCCGGTTGACGGCGACACCGTCACCGCTACTGAGACCGACGTTGCAGGCAACGTCTCGGCCCCTGGTTCGGTGACGGTCGATGCGTCGGCTCCTGAGGCGCCGGTGGTGGATCCCACGAACGGTGACAAGGTGACCGGTTCTGGTGAGCCTGGTGCGATCGTGAAGATCACGGACGAGGATGGCAACGAGATCGGTTCTGGCACGGTCGATGAGAACGGCAAGTTCGAAATCGTTCCGAGCCCGAAGCCTGGCGATGGTGACAAGATCACGGTTGTTCAGGAGGACGAGGCTGGAAACACCTCGCCTGGCACCGAGGTGACTGTTGACGCGAAGGCTCCCGAAGCCCCTGTCGTGGATCCCACGGACGGCACCGTCGTGACGGGCCAGGCCGAGCCTGGCTCGACAGTGACGATCAAGGACGACAAGGGCAACGAGATCGGTTCTGGCAAGGCGGACGAAGAAGGCAACTTCTCGATCGTTCCGAGCCCGAAGCCTGGTGACGGTGACACCATCACGGTCACGGCGAAGGACGACGCTGGTAACACGTCGCCCGGAACCGACGTCGTCGTCGACTCCGCTGCTCCCGCAGCTCCGGTTGTGGACCCGACCAACGGTGACAAGGTGACCGGAGAAGCCGAGCCCGGCTCGACCGTGACGATCACGGACGAGAACGGCAAGGAGATCGGTTCTGGCAAGGTCGATGAGAACGGCAAGTTCGAAATCGTTCCGAGCCCGAAGCCTGGCGACGGTGACAAGATCACCGTGACCGCGAAGGACGACAACGGCAACACCTCTCCCGGTACCGAGGTCGTCGTCGATGCGAAGGCTCCTGAGGCGCCGGTGGTGGATCCCACCAACGGTGACAAGGTGACCGGTTCTGGTGAGCCCGGAACGACCGTGAAGATCACGGACGAGGACGGTAACGAGATCGGTTCTGGCACGGTCGATGAGAACGGCAAGTTCGAAATCGTTCCGAGCCCGAAGCCTGGCGACGGTGACAAAATCACGGTGGTCGTCGAAGACGAGGCTGGAAACACCTCGCCCGGTACAACCGTCACGGTCGACTCCACAGCGCCGGACGCTCCGGTCGTCGACGAGACGAACGGAACCGTGGTCACGGGTGCAGCTGAGCCGGGTTCGACGGTCACGATCCGTGACAAGGACGGCAACGTCATCGGAAGCGGCGTTGCCGGTCCTGATGGTGAGTTCTCGATCAAGCCGAGCCCTGTGCCGGCGATCGATGACGACATCTCGGTGACGGCAACGGACGTGGCGGGTAACACCTCCCTTCCGACCGTCGTCACGGTGAAGCGTTCCGTCCTGCGGATCTGGGGCCCCGACCGTTATGGAACGTCGGTGGAGGTCTCCAAGGAAGCGTTCCCGGACACGGCTTCGGCAGTGTTCATCGCTTCCGGCGAAAACTTCCCTGATGCCCTGTCTGCGGCTCCGGCTGCAGCCAAGGCCGACGCCCCAGTGCTGCTGACCCGAAAGGACGCGCTGCCCTCCGCGGTGGCGGCCGAGATCTCGCGGTTGAACCCGCAGCGGATCGTGTTCGTCGGCGGAACCGGTGCGGTCTCCGAGAACGTCGTCAAGCAGGTGATCAGCCTTCACCTGAAGGGAACGATCACCCGCCTCGGCGGAATCGACCGCTACGAGACGTCGCGGATCATCGCACTGTCCGAGTTCAAGACCTCGGACAAGGTGTTCGTCGCCTCGGGTGTGCTGTTCCCGGACGCGTTGTCGGCAGCGCCGGCAGCGGGCGCGATCGAAGCACCGGTGGTGTTGGTCAACGGCCTCGCGGCCAAGACCGACCAGAGCACCGGTGAGGCGATCATGAAGCTCCGCGCCAAGGAGCTGATCATTACTGGTGGTACCGGCGCGGTGTCGGAAGGCATCGAAACTGGGATGGACGCATACGCGCACGTGACAAGGCTGTGGGGTGCCGACAGGTACAGCACGTCAGTCGCGATCAACGCATGGGCGTTCCCGACCGCGACGACGGCGTACATCGCCGCCGGTGCGGACTTCCCTGACGCCCTCTCCGCAGCCCCCCTGGCTGCGCGGACGAAGTCGCCGATGTACCTCGCTCCGGCCACCTGCATCCCGCAGCTGGTGATGAACAGCATCGACAAGTCCGGCGCTCGACAGATCACCCTCATCGGTGGTCGCGGAGTGCTCAACGAATCGGTCGAGAATCTGGAGATCTGCAGCTGGGTAGAAGACGCGGAGGGGCGGGTGAGTTAGCCCGCTAGCCACACAAGCGGAGGCGGTGCTGGAGTCGATGACTTCAGCACCGCCTCCGCCATTTGCGCTCCGGAATACTGGAATTGTCTTCAACTAGAAGGCGCAAGTCCTTGGCTGGCAGCGGTCGACGGTGCGAGCATGAGCAGGTGGGTGTGAGCGAGAGAGACGCGGCCGGCCCCTGGGTGCTCACCGATCAAGAGCTCGTGGTGCGTTACCGCGCCGGAAACGACACCGCCGCAGCTGAGCTCTACACGCGGCACCACGAGATGGCGGTGAGACTGGCCAGGAGGCAGGCCCCGCAGAGCGATCAGATCGACGACATCGTGAGCGAAGCGTTCACCAACGTGCTCGAAGCCATCCGGCGAGGCGGCGGGCCTTCCGAGTCATTCAGCCTGTACCTGCGCACCACGGTGCGCACGGTTGCCGCAGCCGCCTACCGACACCGCGCACGGGTGCAACCCGTCGAAGACATCGAGCGAGTGGTCACCCACTACGTCGACGACCACGCTGAGCTCTTCACGGGCGACATGGATGCGGATCTCGTCAAGGCGTTCGGTGAACTGCCGGAGAGTTGGCGTCAGGTGCTCACCGCCCGGGTGCTCGACGGCAAAGACAGCAAAGAGACAGCGGTCGATCTCGGCATCTCACCGACGGCGGAACGGATGCTCTACTCGCGGGCACGCCGGGGCCTCAAGCGCCGATTCACGGAACAGAAGCAGAAGCAGAAGAGTACCGGGTCGACTCGCGCGGTTCTAGGAATCCTCGGAACCGCTCTCGTCTTCGCAGTCGGAACGATCGGCTGGGTGGTGCACGAAGATCCGACGACCCACGAGATCGTGAAACGCAGCTACCCGGGTGGAGAGTGCGTGGTCGAGTTGCATGCTCCCAGTCTTTTCGACGGCGACACCACGCTCAGCATCGAGACCGGCGGCGATGGCACCTGTTCGGCCACGTATAACCGCGAGGGTGAGTCTCCAAGGCCGTTGGAAAGCCGGTCGACCGGCGATCTCGCGCCCGGCCTCTACGACGTTTCCGTGACCACGGTCGACGGAACGTCGTCGGACACCGTGCGAATCAGCCGCTGACTGCAGCTGGAGAGGAGAGACCGAATCGGTTGCCCGCGGCATAGCGAGCGAAGATTCCCGCATCGTGTTCGGTGAGTGCGAAGACATCGACGTGTGCCTCGGGAGCAGTGACGCCGGAGGTTGCGGCACCGTACGTCGCCGACCAGGTGCCGTCGGCATCCAACAAGGCTGCGGCGATCGAGACGGACTCGCCCCCTCCGAGGTCCACCGTCACGTGGATGGGTGAATTCGGCCGTCCCCTCACAGCGAGGGTAACGCCGCCTGCCGTGCGCGTCTCCGTCACCGTTGGCGCCTTGAGCGAAAAGGGAAGCACGATCGACGTCGAATCGCGTGCAGAAGGATCTTCTGTGACCGTCAACTCGCCGGCGGCGCTGACCGGAAGCTGGTCGGTGAGCCAGGTGCCATCGGCATGGACGATGGTTTCAGCGAGTTGGGTGTCGCCTAGCCGAACGATCACAGTTGCATCAGGCGCGCCTGTTCCACTCGCTGAGGGCAGGAAGATCTCGCCGTCGCCCTGAACGAGGCGCGCAGTGAGGGTTCCCGATGCGGACGGGGGCGGAGGGCTGGCTACCTCGGCGGCGCCGGTCTTGCTGGGCTGCCGCTCGGTGGACGGCGAGGATGCGTTCGCAACGAAGATTCCCGCGACGATGCCGGTCACGGCTGCGGCGCCGGCTGCAGCCTGGATCACGCGCCGGCGGAGCTTCGGGCGGCGAGACGAGACGCGCACCACGTTCGACGGTTCGATGTCCGGCGACGTGGCGGCGCCCGATGAAGAAGCTTGCGCCATATCCATCGGGTGTGGGATGCCATCGACCCCGAGCGCATATGTCGCGGTCGACCCGCCGCGCACCGCCGACGTGTACGCCGTCGCCGCACCGATGCCGATGATCAGCGGGAGGATCACGAACGACAGCCACTTGCCCACATTGTGCGCGTCCGAGGCGATGATGGTGCAGCGCGCGCATTCGGCGAGATGCAGCTTGAGACGCTTCTCGTCGGCGGAACCGAGGGCGTCCCTCGCGTGGGCGCCGAGATGCTCGACGGTCCAGCGGCATTCTGCGGGCAGGTCTTCACTGGTCAGGTGAGCCTGCACCCACGCCTGGCGCAGACCCTCGCGGGCGCGGAAGGTGAGCACCCCGACGGCGGCCGACGAGATGCCGAAGATCTGCGCCATGTCTTTGCGGGAGAGCTGCTCGATCTCGCTGTACCAGAGGGCTTCCTGCCAGCGCTCCGGCAGGCTGCGGAACGCCTGGGCGGTGAGTCCGCGGTCGAGTTTCTGCAGCACCTCGTCCTCGCTGGAGGCGCGTTCTTTCACGAGACCGTTGCTCTCGAGCGTGTCGAAGTTCTCGACCGCAACCTCGCGGCGACCGCGCCCCCATGCCGCGGCGACATTGCGCACGACGGTGAACAGGTACGGGCGGAAGCCGGTGGTGGGGCCGCCGCCGCCGAGGATCGCCTGGTAGACGCGGGCGAACGCCTCCGACACGATGTCGTCGCCGTCGAACGACGTGGTCGTGGACTGCGCGACACGACGGGCCGCACCGGCGTGGCGTGACCACAGCAGGCCGTAGGCGGGCTTGTCGCCGCGGCGGGCACGTTCGACGAGCTCGCTGTCGGACGGCTCATGGAAGTCGGGCGTCGACGGTGCGGGCACGACCGACCTCCGTTCATCGGGTAACACGTCGAACGAGGTCGGGCACGGGCGCGCAGCCTCAAACGTGTGCGGCGACGTCAGGGGTCGCTCCATGTGAAGAGATGCGAAAACCGCCCAGATGTAACGCGGTGACGGAAAATCTTCGAAAAAAGTTGGTGAGGGGCCTCGCTACCCATGAAGCGAGGCCCCGCGGCCAAACCCGCAGCCGCTTCGCGCCCGAAAGCGCGGCGACAGTGGTCGACCTTCTGCCTGTCGGTCGAAACGTCGTCGCGTTAAGAGAGAGGGCGTGCGGCCGGAAACGTAACGCGGGGCGGTGATTAGACTCGCATCCGACTCGACAAGCGCATCCCGAAACCGGAAGGTCCCCCTCATGGAATACGTCAGGCTCGGCAACACAGGGCTCAAGATCTCGGCCGTCACGCTGGGGTGCATGAGTTTCGGCGAGCCGGGCAGGGGCGCCCACGAGTGGTCGCTGACCGAGGAGGCGAGTCGGCCCTTCATCCGGCAGGCTCTGGAGAGCGGCATCACCACCTTCGACACCGCGAACGTGTATTCGGCCGGCAGCAGCGAGGAGATCGTGGGGCGGGCTCTCGCCGACTTCGCCAGCCGTGACGAGGTCGTGATCGCCACGAAAGTGCACGGCCGGATGCGGCCGGGCCCGAACGGTGCCGGGCTCTCGCGCGCGGCCATCCTGACCGAGATCGACCACAGCCTGCGCCGGCTCGGCACGGACTATGTGGACCTCTACCAGATCCACCGATGGGACCCGAACACGCCGATCGAGGAGACCATGGAGGCGCTCCACGATGTGGTCAAGGCGGGCAAGGCCCGCTACATCGGTGCATCCTCGATGTTCGCCTGGCAGTTCGCCGAGGCGCAGCACGCGGCCGACCTGGGCGGGTGGACGCGATTCGTGTCGATGCAGGACCAGTACAACCTCATCTATCGCGAAGAGGAGCGCGAGATGCTGCCGTACTGCCTCGACCAGGGCGTCGGGGTTCTGCCGTGGAGCCCGCTCGCTCGCGGCAAGCTGACCCGCGACTGGGACGAGCGAACGGCGCGCTCCGAGACGGATGTGTTCGGCCAGACGCTCTACCGGCAGCAGCAGGAGGGCGACCGGCTCGTGGCCCAAGCGGTGAAGGCGGTCGCGGAGGAGCGAGGAGTCTCCCGGGCACAGGTCGCGCTCGCCTGGGTGCGCCAGCAGGCGGCCGTCACCTCGCCGATCGTCGGCGCCACGAAGCCGCATCACCTCGAGGATGCGGTCGCGTCGGTGGAGCTGACGCTCACCGACGAGGAACTGGCGCGACTCGAGGCGCCGTACGTGGTGCGGGCGCCCGAAGGGTTCTAGCGGGATGGCGAGCGACGAGCTGATGCTCATCCACGACGCCGACCTCCTCGCTCGGGGCGAGCGGGTTCTCGGCGACGAGTTCAAGGCCATGAGCGAACGGGTGCTGCGGGCCACCGAGCTGACCTCCCGGCTCAACGTGCTCCCTTTCGACGAGGAGGCGGGCAAGTCCGCCCTGTTCGAACAGCTCTTGGGGCGGCCGCTCGGGGAGACGGTGACGATCTACCCGCCCTTCTACACGGACAACGGTCTCAACCTGCAGCTCGGGGAGCGGGTGTTCATCAACCAGGGGTGCACGTTTCTCGACTACGCCGGCATCCGCTTGGGCGACGGGGTGATGGTCGGACCGAAGGCCACGTTCATCACCGTCGGGCATCCGGTCGACCCGGAGGAGCGGCGCCGGATCCTCACCGGCGCGCCGATCGATGTGGCGGAGAACGTGTGGATCGGCGCCGGGGCGATGATCCTCCCCGGCGTCAGCATCGGGCGGGATGCGGTGATCGCCGCCGGCGCGGTCGTGGCCGACGACGTGCCGGCGAGGAGCCTGGTCGCCGGACCGAAAGCGTCGGTGCGACGAAGCTGGTGAGGATCGGGTCTGGCCCTGGCAGGGCCAGCGACTTCAGGGCGACCTAGTCGGCGGTGCACAGAGCGCGGCGGATCCAGTCCGGCGCGTCGGTCGGGGCGAGTTCACCGCTGCGGAGGAGGCGCACGAAGTCGATCGCGTGATCGGTGAGCCGGCCATCGGCGGTGTCGGGCGCATCCCGGCCGACATGGATCGACAGCCAGCGCGTCGGGCCCGCGCCGACGCGCGCGGCAACAGCGGCGATGCCCGCGAAGTGCCTTGCTTGGCCGTCCGTTCCGTCGTCGACGTGGCGGCGGAAGCCCCGGCCGCGCAGGCGGTTGCTGCCCCCGGTCGCCGCGTCCAGTGGCCAGAACAAGCCTCGGCGAACGCCACCGACCTCCGCACCCAGGTCGATCAGGAATCGACGCGTCGATTCTGACGACGCGGCGATGCGGGCCGAGGCGTCGGCGAGTTCGGAGCAGGCGTCCATGCTCCCAGGCTACGGGAGCGTCACAGAGCGCCACTCGTCCCGTTGTGAGTACACTTGTGCTAACAAGGTGTGGTCGGGTTAGTGGGGTGGGCGAATGGTGCTGGCGGCGATCGTGGCGTGCGAGGTTGCATTCTGGGTGGTGATCCTGGCCGGCCTGGTGGCTCGGTATCGCCTGCACCGACCGCGCTTGAGTGTCTGGCTCTTCTTCTGCGCTCCCCTCATCGACGCCGTCCTGCTGGTGCTCGTCGCCATCGACCTGCTCGGCGGAGGCACGGCTTCGTGGCAGCACGCGCTCGCCGCCGTGTACATCGGTGCGTCCGTCGCCTACGGGCGGCGGATGGTCGCTTGGGCCGACGTGCGTTTCGCCCACCGTTTCGCGGGAGGACCGAAGCCGGAGCGATTGTCGGGCGCGGCCTACACGAGGAAGTGCTGGCGTGACGTGCTCTTGACCACGCTCATGGTCGCGATCGCGGGCGCGATCATCGCGGGGCTCATCCTGCTGATCGGCGATCCGGCCCGGACCGCCGCCCTCTCAGGGTTCTTCGGCGTCTTGGGAATCGTGTTCGCCGCCGATCTCCTCTGGGCGGTCAGCTACACGATCTGGCCCAAGAAGCCGGTGGCCCAGTCGCAGAGCGCCTTCTAGGCTGGATGCCGTGCCCCGCCGAATCGACACCGATGAGCGTGCCGTCCAGATCGCCGAAGCCTCGCTGCGGGTGCTCGAACGCGACGGGCTCGCGGGGCTTTCCGTGCGCGGCGTTGCCGAAGAGGCGAATGTCGCCACCGCTTCGCTCCGGCGCGCTTTTCCCACCCAGCATTCCCTCCGCGTGCACTGCCTCGAGCTCATCGAGGAACGAGCGACGAACAGGATCAGAGCACTCGATCTGACGGGCCGCGCGTTCGTCGACGAGCTCCTCGCGCAACTGCTTCCCCTCGATCGCGAACGCCGCCTGGAGCTCGTGGCGCAGATCCAGCTCGGCGTTCTGGCGCTCACCGACGCCGAACTCCAGCCGTCCGCGCGTCGGCTCAACGACGCCGTGGACCGGGGATGCAGGCTGGCCATCGACGTGCTCGCCGAGGCCGCGGAGCTCGAAGCAGGCAGAGACCTCGACTACGAGGCCCGACGGCTGCGCGCACTGCTCGACGGTGTCGCGATGCACATGCTGTGGAGCGGCGATCCCGACGACGCGGCTCGCATGCGCGACACGCTCAACCGCCACCTCGACGAGCTGAGCCGTTCCGCCTGACGCGCGCCGCTCCCGCTCCCGCCCCTCCCGCTCCGCCCCTCCCGCCCCTGCCGCGCCGTGCCGGAGATTCCGTCGCATCCGGCCCGAATCACCGTCGTGACGGACGTTCCACCGGCGTGTCACCCCAAAACTCCGGCGCCCAATGTCGGTGGTCGCCCCTAGTCTGGGGGTGATCCAGAAAAAATCGCAAAACACTACATGTAGTGGAATGACAATCGTGTCATTAGGGTTATATAGTGGGTGAACACCGCAAGAAGCGGTAACAACAAGACTTCTAGGGGAGGCCATCATGGACTACGAAAACAGCGACAGCGTTGGCGGCTACTCGGTTCCCGTCGACCCCATGGACATGCTGCAGTGTGACAGCTGCCAGTAACCAGCTAGCACCGAGCTCAGAACCCCGGCGGCCACACGGC
>NZ_JBHVYL010000050.1:0-21179 GCF_042880955.1 Leifsonia sp. NPDC058292 | reverse complement strand
GCCGTTGGGCGTGTACGCCAGACGGCGTGTTGGGACCCCTCGATTGTGCGTGAGGTGCGTGTAGCGCGCGAGCGGAGCGTGGGGCTAGACGAGGGCGAGGCCGTCGGCGAACACGCGGCGCACGGTCCAGTCGTGGTCGAGGATGACGGCGTCGGCGGCGTAGCCGGCGTGCAACCGGCCGAGGCGGTGGTCTTCGCCGAGCGCGCGGGCCGGCGTCAGCGTCACGGCTTCCACCGCGCGCACCGGGTCGAGGCCGACGAGCGTGATCGCGTTGCGCAGGGCGACGTCTTGCGTGAGCGTCGATCCGGCGATCGTCGACGTGCCCGACAGCACCGCGAGGCCGTTGCGCACGGTGACGTTGAGCGAGCCGAGGCGGTAGTCGCCGTCGTGGGCGCCGGCGGCGGCCATCGCGTCGGTGACCAGGGCGACCCGGCCGGCAGCAGAGCCGAACATCATGTCGGCGACCTTCGGATGCACGTGCAGCCCGTCGAGGATCAGCTCGAGCGTGACGTCGGGGTTGTCGAACGCGGCGACCACGGGTCCAGGAGCCCGGTGGTGGATGCCGTTCATCGCGTTGAAAGCGTGGGTGAGCATCCGGGCGCCCACCTCGAACGCGCGCACGGTCTGCTCGTAGTCGGCGGAGGTGTGCCCGACGCTGACCGTCACGCCCGCTTCGATGAGGACGCCGATCGTCTCGAGCGCGTTGGGGAGCTCGGGGGCGATGGTGGCGACTCGCATGGTTCCGCGCGCCGCGCCGAGCAGCTCCTCGACCATCTCGGGGCCGGGATCGCGCAGGAACGTGGCGTCGTGGGCGCCCCGGCGCTCGGGGGCGAGGAAGGGGCCCTCGAGGTGCGAGCCGAGCACGAGCGGGTCGGACGCGGCGAGGTCGGCGACGATCGAGAGGCTCTCGCGCAGAGAGGCGAGGGGGTTGGCGACGTGGCTCACGAGCGAGCGAGTCGTGCCATGGCTGCGGTGCGTCGCGAGGCCTTCGAGCATCTGCTCCGGGCCGTCGTCGAACGGATGCCCGCCGCCGCCGTGGCAGTGCAGGTCGACGAACCCGGGGGTCAGCCAGTGGCCCCCCGCATCGACGACCTCGCGGCCCGCGCCCTGGGCTGCGGCGTGCCAGCCCGTGCCGTGACCGGTCGCCACGATGGTGCGCTCGTCGGAGACGAACCAGAAGTCGTCGACCAGGCCGTCGGCATCGAGCTTGCGGGCGCTGTGAACGACGAGGCCGGTCATGAGAACTCCTTGCGTCCGTTGATCACGCCGCTCACGGCCGCGATCACCGCGAACACGATGGCGACGACGGGTTGGCCGAGATCCCACCAAGCGAAAGCGGCTGCGGCCATGACGATGACTTCGACGATCGCCCGGCCGAACGGGTCGATGCGGAAAACTGCCTTCGGCGAGCGGAACAACGCCCACAGCACGATCGCGAGCGCCGGGGCGCCGATGCCGACGAGGATGTTCCACGGGACGGGCCAGGCGACGAAGCCCCAGAACCCGAGGGAGAAGATGGCGAACAGCTCCAGCAGAAAACGGAGGACGTCGTTCGGCCCGACCTTGACGTCGCCGGAACTCCTTGCATCAGTCACGAACCCAGTCTAGAGGCGGGCTCGGGCGCAGGTCGGCGGACTCAGCGGAAGATGATCGTGCGGGCGCCGTCGAGCAGCACCCTGTCTTCGGCGAACCACTTGACCGCCTGCGTGAGCGTGCGGCTCTCCTCATCCTGGCCGATAGCCACGAGCTCCGAGACGGTGCGCGAGTGGTCGACGCGCACGACGTTCTGCTCGATGATCGGACCCTCGTCGAGGTCGCTCGTGACGAAGTGCGCGGTGGCGCCGATCAGCTTCACCCCGCGGGCATGAGCCTGGCGATACGGGTTCGCACCCTTGAAGCCGGGAAGGAACGAGTGGTGGATGTTGATGGCCCGGCCCGCGAGGCGCTCGCACAGCTCGGGGGAGAGGATCTGCATGTAGCGCGCGAGCACCACGAGTTCGATGTCGTGCTCGTCGACCGCCTGCAGCACGCGCGCTTCGAAGGCGGCCTTGCTCTCCGCATCCGTCACGGCGCGCGACTCGAACGGAACACCGTAGAAGCCCGCGAGCTCGCGCAGGGTGCCGTGGTTCGAGAGCACCAGCGGGATCTCGATGGGCAGCTGCCCGGAGCGTCGGCGGAAGAGGAGGTCGTTGAGGCAGTGCGCGGCCGTCGACGCGAGCACCAGCGTTCGCACCGGGCGGCCGACGTTGTCGACGTGATGGCTCATCCCGAACGCCTCGACCACGGGGGCCAGCGCGCCCTCGAACTCGTCGCGGGTCGCCTCCGACTCCACCTGCAGGCGCATGAAGAAGCGCCCGGTGTCGGCGCTCGCGAACTGCTGGCTCTCCGTGATGTTGCCGCGCGCGGCCACGATCGCGCCGCTGACGGCGTGCACGATGCCGGGCTTGTCGGCGCAGCTGAAGGTGAGCACCCAGTGGTTGGGCTGGGCTTCCGCGGTCGGGCTGATACTGGAGGTCACTCGTTCAGGGTAGCGGGAGGGTGGTGCTAGCATTGTGCTAGCATATGGCGAAAGGAGGCGAAATGCCGACGCTGACTGTTCGCAACCTCGACGATGACACCAAGGCGCAACTCGCCGCGCTCGCCGCGAAGAACGGGCGCTCGATGGAAGCCGAGGCCCGGGTCATACTCGCCGAAGCGGTGCGCCGCAGCACGGTCGCCGCGGCCACCGGGCTCGGGTCGCGCATCCACGAGCGCTTCGCCGGACTGGGCGGGGATGCGGTGCTCCCCGAGCGAGCGCGCGACAAGCCGCGCGGAGCGAGCCTGGCGTGATCGTGCTCGACACGAACGTGGTCTCAGAGATGATGAGACCGCGGCCAGACCCTGTGGTGCTGGCCTGGCTCGACGCGCAGGTCAGCGACGGCGTGTTCATCACGGCGGTCACCGCGGCCGAGTTGCTGTACGGAGTCGAGCGGCTTGCGGCCGGGCACCGGCGTGCTGCCCTGGAGAATGCGATAGGTCAGCTGTTGGACATCGACTTCGGCGGCCGCATCCTTCCGTTCGACGCCATCGCAGCGGTCGAGTACGCCCGGATCGTCATCGAGTGCGAACGCTACGGACGACCGATCGGCATGGCGGATGCGATGATCGCCGCGTCATCGCTCGCTGCCGGTGTCGGCACGATCGCCACCCGCAACGTGTCGGATTTCCAGGACTCCGGCGCGCACATCGTCGACCCCTGGGCGACCTGACCCGCTGAGATGCACGAAGGCCGGCGCGCGCGGCCATTGACGCGGCGGCGCGCGGTGAAGTTGGATCAGTGCATGACGAGCGTAGGCGAGGACAGACCCGATCAGCCGGCCGCCCCCATCCAGGGGCTCGGCGTGGAGCTGAACGGGCTCAACACCATCCACGAGAGCGAGCGCAAAGGCAGGGCTCGCGACCTGTTCTGGCCGTGGTTCGGCGCCAACGTTTCGGTGTTCGGATTGAGCTACGGGTCGTTTCTGCTCGGGTTCGGCATCTCGTTCTGGCAGGCGACGATCGTCGGCGTGGTCGGAATCGTCATCTCGTTCCTGTTCTGCGGGTTCATCTCGCTCGCCGGCAAGCGGGGTTCGGCGCCCACGATGGTGCTCAGCCGGGCCATGTTCGGGGTCGACGGCAACCGCCTGCCCTCCGTGCTGTCGTGGCTGCTCACCGTGGGCTGGGAGACGGTGCTGACGGCGCTGGCGGTGCTCGCCACCGCGACCGTGTTCGAGCAGCTCGGCTGGGAGGGTGGCGTGGCCACCAAGGTCGTCGCGCTCATCGTGGTCGCGGCACTGATCATCGCCGGAGGTGTGATCGGGTTCCACCTGATCATGCGGATGCAGAAGATCATCACCGTCGTCACGGGCGTGCTCACGGTGGTGTACATCGTGCTCGTGCTGGGGCACATCGACCTCGGTGCGGTGTCGGCTCTGCCGTCGGGGTCGTTCCCGCAGGTGATCGGCGGCTTCGTCTTCATGCTCACCGGGTTCGGCCTCGGCTGGGTGAACGCGGCGGCGGACTACTCGCGGTACCTGCCGCGGGCGACGCGGAGCGCGGGTGTGGTCGGCTGGACGACGTTCGGGTCGTCGCTGGCGCCGGTCATCCTGCTGATCTTCGGTGTGCTGCTCGCCGGCTCGTCCGCAGACCTCAACAAGGCCATCGCCGCCGATCCGATCGGTGCGCTGGCTTCGCTGCTCCCCACCTGGTTCCTGGTTCCCTTCGTGATCGTCGCGGTGCTGGGGTTGGTCGGCGGGGCCGTGCTCGACATCTACTCCTCCGGACTGGCGCTGCTGAGTGCGGGGCTGCGTGCGCCGCGGTACGTCGCGGCCGGCATCGACGGCGTCATCATGACGATCGGCGCCATCTACGTCGTGTTCTTCGCCCCCGACTTCCTCGGGCCGTTCCAGGGGTTCCTCATCACACTCGGTGTGCCGATCGCTGCGTGGTGCGGCATCTTCATCGCCGACATCCAGCTGCGCAGACGTGACTACGCCGACAAGGAGCTCTACGACCGGCGCGGGCGCTACGGCAGCGTGCGGTGGGCGCCGATCGCACTCGTCGTCGTCGGCACGGCGCTCGGCTGGGGGCTGGTCACCAGTTCGGTCTCCTGGCTCGGCTGGCAGGGCTACCTGTTCGACGCTTTCGGCCTGGGCGGCAGGAGCGGCGATTGGGCCTACGCCAACCTCGGTGTTTTGGTGGCGCTGGTCATCGGCTACCTCGGCACGCTGATCTTCAGCCGCGCGACGGTTCGCCGGCAGGAGGCTCTGGCGTGACGGGGGAGCCGTACCTCGTCGTCATCGACATGCAGAACGTGTTCGGCGACCCTGAGAGCGACTGGTTCACTCCCGGGTTCGCCGCCGCGGCACGCACCATCGAACGGATGCTGCCGAGCTTCGCCGGCCGGGTGATCTGCTCCCGGTTCGTCGCTCCTGAGCATCCGGAGGGCGCCTGGAAGCCGTACTACGAGCAGTGGCCCTTCGCGCTCGTGCCGGCCGATGACCCGCTCTACGACCTGGTCGCCGCGGTCGACGCTCCCGGCCGGGTGGTGGTCACCGAGACGACGTTCGGCAAGTGGGGTGAAGCTCTGCGGGCCGCGCTGGGCGGGTGCACGGAGGTCGTGCTCGTCGGTGTCTCGACCGACTGCTGCGTGCTGTCGACGGCGCTCCCGGCCGCGGACGCGGGGGTGCACGTGCGGGTGGTGGCCGACGGATGCGCGGGCCTCAGCGAGGCGGATCACCAGCGCGCTCTCGACGCCATGGCGCTGTACGCCCCGCTGATCGAGATCACCGACTCTCAGACGGTGCTCGCGGGCATCCGCTAAACTCGGTTCTGGTCGCCGGGTATCGAGCGGCCCTGGGCGCGCACATCGGCGCGTAGTCGACCCGCCGCTCGTGAGACACTCGGAATGGCCGGGGAACGCCGTTCGTTGGACAGTCTCGTCATGTCTGCCACTTCAACGTCGCCAATCAACACCGTGCACAAGTTTCCCTGGGTGGGGCTGCTCGCCCTCGCGGGCGCCGTCTTCCTCTCGGTCACCAGTGAGATGATCCCGACCGGGCTGCTGCCCGACATGAGCCGTTCGCTCGGTGTCAGCGAAGCCCAGATCGGCCTTCTGGTCACGGTCTTCGCCTTCACCGTCGTGATCACGAGCACCCCGCTGACGGCGCTCACCAAACGCTGGCCGAGGCACGGGATGATCGTGGGCATCCTCGTGGTGCTGGCCATCAGCAACCTGCTCACCGCCTTCGCACCCGACTACGTGTTCGTCGTGATCTCGCGCATCGCGGGCGGAGTCGCGCACGGGATGTTCTGGTCGATCGTCGGCGCGTACGCCGGGCATCTGGTGCCCAAGGAGCAGATCGGCCGCGCGGTCTCGATCACACTCGGTGGCGGAACGCTCGCGTTCGTGTTCGGTGTTCCGCTCGGAACGTTCGCCGGGCACGTGTTCGGCTGGCGGTTGTCGTTCGGCTTCCTCGCCGTGCTCATGCTCGTCGGCGCTGCGATGGTGTGGAAGTTCCTGCCCAAGGTGGAGCGCGACGAAGACGCCCAGCCGCGCCCGCGCGGCGGACGGGCGCGCGCGAAGGACGCCACCGTGGTGGCGGTGATCATGGTCTGCCTCGTGGCCGCGGTCACGATGATCGGGCACTACGCGTTCTACACGTTCGTCGTGCCTTTCCTGACCGACGCGATGGGTGTTCCGGCCGGCAACGTCGGCGCCCTGCTGTTCCTCTACGGCATCGCCGGTGCCGCCGGGCTTGTGCTCGCCGGGTCGGTTCTCGGGCCACGGCCGCAGTTCGGGCTCATCCTCGCTCTCGTGGTCACCGGCATCGCTGTGGCCGCGCTCGCCGTGTTCGCCGCCACGCCGGTGCTCGCCCTCACCGCGTTCATCGTGTGGGGCCTCGCCTTCGGCGCTTTGCCTCCGCTGCTTCAGACCCGTTTGCTGCACACCTCATCCCCGGCTTTCCGCGACACCGCGAGCGCGCTCTACACGACCGCGTTCAACGTCGGGATCGGCGGCGGTGCGCTGCTCGGCTCGATCGTGTTCGACGCCGGCGGACTGATGGTGCTTCCCTCCCTCTACATCGGCTTGCTGGTCGTCTCGCTCGTGCTGGTGCTCGTGATCGGGCGCATGACGCGGGCTAGGGCGCGGGCGGTGTGACCAGTCCGGACCGGCATTCTCGGAGCACGCGGGGCTTGCTGGCAGAATCAGGGTCCGGCGTGTTTCGGTTCAGATGATGAAGAGGCTGCAGGCGTCTTCGATCAAGCTGTCGACGGCCTCCGCAGGCAGACTCCCTGCGGCGGCAAATGCGGCCACGCCTTGCATGGTCGCGATGATCAGCGGCTTCAGGCGGTCGGGTTCGAGACGGCGAAGGCTCCTTCGCCCCAAGCCCTCCTCGACGAGGGACCCGAAGGTGTCGTACAGCACACTCCTCGCCTCTTGGAGCGCTGCGGAGCCGACGCCCTTCCCGCTCGTGAACATGACGTCCACGAGTGCCGGGCTCTCGATGGCGAAGCGCACGAATGCGGTAGCGAACGCTCGGAGCCGCCCATCGAAGTCGTCGCCGGCTTCCTCCGTGGCTCGGATCACCGCACGGCCGAGCCGTTCGTAGCCTGTCGCTGCAAGCGCCACGAGCAGAGCCTCCCGATCGGGGAAGTGTCTACTGGGCGCAGCATGGCTGACACCCGCGCGCCGGGCGAGGTCGCGGAGCGTGACCTGCTCGACGCCCTCCTCGCGCAGCACCTTTTCCGCCGTGACGAGCAGTTCGTCGCGAAGGTTCCCGTGGTGGTACGCGCGTCGGCCACTCGCGCCGCGGGTATTTGATGTAGTCATTGACAACACAATAGCTAGGATACCGCGTCGCAATCACCGGGCAGGGGGCTGCGAGCACCGCGCGAGCACGCGCCGAGCTTCCCGACGATGTACTCGTGCTCCAGTCGGATTCACGCTCTTTGGACGACACGGCACGCATGATCGACGAGGTCCGAGACCACTTCGGCCAGTTGACCACCCTGTTCGTCAACGCCGGAGTCAGCCGGGCGACGCCACTCGGTTCCGTCGACGAGCAGACCTGGGATGACGTGCTCGGCATCAACACGAAGGGCGCGTTTCTTCACCGTCCAGGGCGCCCTCCCCCTGCTCGTCGACGGCGCAGCCATCGTCTTCACCGTCGGCATCGGCGCGACGCCGCCGTACGGCATAGCCGGCGTCCGCGGAGGCCGCCGACGCGCAGAAGCGGGCCCTCGCCTCCCGCATCCCGCTCGGCCGACTCGGCGACGCGAGCGAGATCGCCGAAACCGTCGCCTTCCTCGCCTCAGACGGCGCCACCTATCTGACCGGGCAGAACATCGTGGTCGCCGGCGGCAGCGGGCTGGCCGTGTAGCCGCACGTTCAGAACGCACTCCCAGGGGCAGCGCCACAGCCGTGCCATCAAGGGGTCGATCAGCGGGAGAGAGCCCACTCGTCGACGGTGGTGACGGTGGCCTGGCGTGGGAAGATCTTCTCCGTGAGCACGCGGTGCACCTCGGGGTCGAGATCGCCGCAGGCGTCGGCCAGCACGGTGAGACGGAAGTCGAGGTCGGCCGCCTGGCGCACGGTGGAGAGCACGACGCCGCTGGTCGCGATGCCTGTCAGCACGAGTTCGTCGGCGCCGAGGCCGCGCAGCAGCACCGCCAGGTCACTGCCCGCGAACGCCGAGACGCGCTTCTTCACGACGACCGGCTCGTCGTCGCCCGGCGCAAGGCGGTCGATGATCTGCGTTCCCGGGCTGTCCAGGAGCATGGTGTCGCCCGCGGCGGACGCGCCGCTGAACGCGCGGTTGGATGCGGCCACCTCGGGATAGCCGCGGCGGAAGGCCACGCGTACGAACAGCGGCGGGATGCCGTTGTCGCGCGCGACGTCAAGTGCGCGAGCCGCAGCATCCACAGCCCCTTCGAGGCCGGGGCGGCCGGCGATGCCGTTCTGGAAGTCCATCAGCAGGAGGGCGGTGGTCATCGGGGATCCTTTCGGCAATCTGGACAGGTGCAACTGTGCAGTTTAGACTGTTGATATGAGTCAAGGGCAACCGGATGTGGCACCGCAGCAGATCGCCGTCGACCTGCGGGCGGTTCTGGCCCGGCTGCTCCGCAAGCTGCGGGAGGCGACGGCCGACGCGATCACCCCCTCCCAAGCCTCGGCGCTGTCGCGGTTGAGCAAGGGCGGCGTCTCGACGGTGAGCGCGCTCGCGATGGCCGAGCGCGTGAGGCCGCAGTCGATGGCGGCGATCGTGGAGTCGCTCGAAGGGCTGGGCTTCGTCACCCGCAGTCAGGATCCCAACGACGGGCGCCGGCAGATCGTCGACCTGACCGACACGGGATGGGAGCAGGTCGCCGGCCAGAAGGAGGCAGGCCTCGCGTGGCTCGACGAGGCCCTCGCGCAGCAGGTGTCGAAAGCCGAGCTCATCACGCTCGCCGCGGCCACGGCCATCCTCGAACGGATCCTCGACTGATGGCGCTCACTCTCAAGCTGAAACCTGCTCCGCCCGGCCGCTTCGATCGGCGCCTGCTCGCGCCGATGATGCTCGGGGCGGTTCTCAACCCCATCAACACCGCGATCATCGCGGTCGCCCTCGCGCCCATCGGCATCGCGCTCGGCGCTCCGGCGTCGGAGACGGTGTGGCTGGTCTCGGCCCTCTATCTCGCCACCGCGATCGGCCAGCCGCTGGTGGGCCGGCTGGTCGATGTCTACGGCGTGAAACGGCTCTTCCTCGCGGGAGGCGCCCTGGTGGCGGTCGCGGGTGCGATCGGTCTGGTCATCCCGGTCTCGCACGACAGCATCTGGTGGCTGGTCGTCGCGCGCGTCGTACTGGGCCTCGGCACCTGCGCGGGTTATCCGGCCGCGATGCACATGATCCGCGCCGAAGGTCAACGCACCGGTGTGGCATCGCCGGCCGTCATCCTCACGGTGCTGTCGGTGACCACCCAGACGGTCGCCGTCATCGGCCCTACTCTCGGCGGCCTGCTCATCGGGGCCTGGGGATGGCGGGCCACCTTCGCAGTGAACCTTCCGCTGGGCGTCGCGAGCGTGATCCTCGGGTGGATCCTGCTCCCGCGGGTCACCGGGCTCGAACCGCCCCGCGATCAGCGTCCGCGCATCGACACCCTCGGCATCGTCTTCTTCGCGGTGACGATGCTCGCCCTGCTGCTCTTTCTGCAGAACATCGGGGTGGGAACGCTCTGGATGCTCGCCGTGGCACTCGTCGCCGGCGTCGGCTTGGTCTGGTGGGAGCTGAGAGTGGACGCGCCCTTCATCGATCTGCGGGTGCTCGGCGGCAACGGGCCCCTGCTCCTCACCTACACCCGTTCGCTCCTCACTGCGACGATCTCGTACACCTTCGTCTACGGCTTCACCCAGTGGCTGGAGGAGGGGCGAGCGCTCAGCCCCACCGCCGCGGGGCTGGTGCTGCTCCCGGTGTTCGCCGCCGGCATCGTCGTGGCACTCGCTTTCGGACGCCGCCCCGAGGTGCTCTGGAAGCTCATCATCGGCTCGATCGCCCAGCTAGCCGCCGGCATCCTCGTGCTCTTCATGGCCGGCGCCACGCCGATCTGGTTCCTCGTGGTGACGATGCTGGTGCTCGGCATCCCCCAAGGCCTGAACAATCTCGCCATCCAGAACACTCTCTACCACCAGGCGGAACCGGAGCGCATCGCATCTTCAGCCGGCCTGCTGCGCACGTTCTTCTACCTCGGCGCGATCGTCGCCTCCGTCGTCTACGGCAACGCCTACGGCGCCCACGCCACCACCGGAGGCCTGCACGTGCTCGGCTGGGTCGTCGTCGGCATCTCCGTGGTCTTCCTGCTGATCACGGTGCTGGACCGCAGCCTTCGCACCATCGGGCGGGAGACCGCCGACGGGGCGGCGGAGCGGTCAGACGTGCAGCAACAGCGGAGCTGAGCGACGCGAACGCCCGCGGCGACGGGTCAGAGCAGCTCGACCGGAACCTGCACGGCCGGGCCGGTGCGGGCATCCGGTGAGCCGCCCAGCTCCACGTAAGAGGCTCCGATCTGGTGGGTTCCCTGCGCGATCCAGAGGTAGGTTCCGATGCCCGTTCCGCTCGAATCGAGGGTGATCACGAAGTCGGTCGGAGCGCCGTCGGCGACGACCCGCACGGAGCTGCCCGGGGCGCCGGTGATCACGAGAAGCACGAGACCGAGACCGCCGGACGCCGAGACCTGTGGGGTGCGCAACTCGCCCCGCACCGGCTCGCTCGGAGCGGAGACGTTGCCCACCGCATCCGTCTGTCGCGCGCTGAGGGCATAGGCGGTGGCCGTGCCGGTGAGCTGTCCCGTGTGCCAGGCGCCGTTCCCGTCGGCCACCGTGGTGGCGAGCACGGTCTCCTGGTCGAGAACGTCGACCGTCGCTCCCGGTTCGGCGGTTCCCGACACGATCGGAAAGTAGAGACCGTCGGCGCCCAGGTCGACGCTGCTGACGACCGGTGGCAGCGCGGTGCGGTCGATCGTGAGGGTTCGCAGAGCGGTGGGAGAGACGCCGCCGGCCGTCGACTGCGTGAACTGCAGGCTCCATGCGCCGTCGCTCAACGCGCTCAGGTCGACCTCGAGCGCCCAGGCGCCGTCGGCGTTCGTCTCCGTGCTGCCGAGTGTGGGGGAGAGGGATGCGCGCGCGGCCGGAGCGGAGGCCGTCACGCTGATGACCGCGCCCGGCTCGGCGGTTCCGGATGCGGGCAGTGACAGGGCGGCGGTGGTGAGTGACGCATCCGCTGGGTTCGCGATGGCGGGGGCGGTGGGGGGAGACGCCGGATCGACGGGGGTGGTCGGTGTGGTCGGAGTGGTCGGCGTGGTGGGCGTGACCGGAGCGACCGGAGTCGTCGGCGTTCCCGGGTCACCGGGCGCGTCTGTCGAGGGCGGGACCGAGGGCGCGCCGTTCGGGCTGTCGGCGACAGCCGGGGGAGCGAGCGTCGGCTGCTGCGTCGGCAAGGTCGTGTCTGGAGCCGTGCTCTCCGTCGGCGCGGTCTGCTTGGTGCCGGCGGCCGGCGCCTGGGCGACGACCGGGGCATCCAGATGCGGGAAGAGCTGAGAGATCAGTGGGCCGCCGAACACCGCGGCCGCAGCGACGGATGCCGCCACCAGCAGCCCCGTCACGACCATCCCGGTGATGGGGGCGCCGGCGGCGACCGTCGCTGCCGCTGCACCACCGGCAGCCGTCGCACCCGCCGTGGTGGTGGTGCTGCCGGCCGCCGTGCTGGCGCTGCCCGCCGTGGTGGTGGCACCCGCGGTCGCCGAGCCAGCGGTCGTCGAGCCTGCGGTCGTCGAGCCGGCGGTCGCCGCGGCCGGGAGGGCGGCTCCGGATGCGCCGAGCGCGTAACTGACGGCGTTCGCGCCGGTCTGGGTCCAGGCCGCGTAGGCGACCGCGCCGCCGGCGCCGATCGTCAGCGGCAGCAGCACGAGCGCGAGCCGCGAGCCGACCTCGTGAGCTTCAGAAGCGACGATGGTGCAGCGGGCGCACTCGGAGAGATGCATCTCGAGTTTGGCCGTGTCCCGCTTCCCCAGGCCGTTGCGCGCGTAGGCGCCGAGGCGCTCGGTGGTCCACCGGCAGTCGGAGCCTTCGACAGTCGAGGCGATGTGTGCCTGGATCCAGGCCTGGCGCAGCCCTTCGCGGGCGCGGTAGGCGAGCGCGGCGACGGCGTTGGGCTTCATCCCCAGCAGCGGCGCCACATCCTGCGGCGTCATCGCTTCGACCTCGCAATACCAGAGCACCTCCTGCCAGCGCGTCGGCAGGCTGCGGAAGGCCTGTGCCGTGAGCGAGCGGTCGAGCGCTGCCATCGTGCCGGCCTCACTGAAGGCGGGGTCTTCGATCGTGTCGGCATCGTCGATCGGGGATTCGCGCCTCGAGCGCCCCCACGACGACGCCAGGTTGCGCACGGTGGTGAACAGATAGGCGCGGAACGCGCTCTTCGGCCCGCCACCGGTGGCGATCGCCTGATAGATGTTCGCGTAGGCCTCGGAGACCAGGTCGTCGGCGTCGAACGAGTCGGTGAACGAGCGCGCGACGGTGAGCCCGGCGCGGGCGTGGCGGCGCCACAGTTCGGCGAAAGCGTCCCTGTCGCCGGAGCGCGTGAGCTCGACGAGCTCGGCGTCCGACCGGTGGGTGAGGTGCGACACGGTCGAAGGTCCCTTCACTGGTCGTCGATGTTCGGGTCCGACGGCACAGTGTTCCCCATTATGCCCGATCAACGCAGAAAAGCGAGGGGGTTTCGGGTGATCTCCCGGGTGGCGGAAAAACCTCGAGAAGTGGCGTCATGATCCGGCCGGCTGTGCGTCTCTCAAGCGTGATCCGTCTTCAGGACGGCGCCGTGCCGCGGACGAGATATTCGGCCCATCCCGCGGCCGAGGCCGACCGCCATCCGAACGGCGGCCGGATCCGGTGGGGGCGTCACCGTGGTGGGGGCCACGACGACGGTGCCGGAGGATCGGCGGGCCGGACCCGACAGTCCGGCCCGCCCCCTGCGCGCCGCTAGCCTGGAACGCATGTGGGTGAAGGTGTGCGGACTCACCGATGCCGAGTCGGTGGAGGCGGCGGTGTCGGCGGGAGCGGACGCCGTCGGTTTCGTGTTCGCGCCGGGCAGCCCGCGGCTGGTGGATGCGTTGGTCGCGCGAGACCTCGCCGCCCGGGCGGTCACTCGAGCGGGTGCACGGGAACGGCAGACGGGAGTGCTCACCGTCGGCGTGTTCCGCAACCAGCCGGTGGCGGAGGTCGCGCGTCTCGCGACCGAGGCCGGGCTCGATGTCGTGCAACTGCACGGCGCTGAGACCGCCGCGGACCATGCTGCGCTTCAGGCGCTGGGATGGCCGACCATCCGGGCGATGGCCGCGCGGGATTACACCCGGAGTGTGGATGCGGTGCCGCATCCGGCCGATCAGTTGCTGCTCGACGCGCCTGAGCCGGGTGCCGGCGAGACCTTCGACGGGGGACACCTCGTGACGGAGCCGCCCAATCGCGAGTGGATTCTGGCCGGGGGTCTGACCCCGCGGAACGTCGCCGACCGCATCCGTGAGCTGCAACCGTGGGGAGTCGACGTCTCGAGCGGGGTCGAGCTCGCCCCGGGCCGCAAGTCGCCCGAGCTCATCGCGCAGTTCGTGGCGGCCGCCCGGCGGTAGTGGCGTGGGGCGGCCTTCTCGCCGGCCCCGATTCGTGGTGAATGTGTCCGCTGCGGTCGAGTGTGGCCGGCAGAGCGGTCACACTCGACCGGAACGGCAACATTCGCGGGGAATGAGCCGGGGCGCGCGGCTAGCGCTGCACGGGCTCGCCGGCCGACCAGACCTGCAGCACGGCGAAGTCGTCGTCGAGGAGCACAGCGTCGGCGGCGAAGCCGGGCGCCAGGCGGCCGAGGCTCGCGGAGCGGCCGATCGCGGCGGCGGGCGTCTCGGTGAGCGCGAGCACGGCGTCTTCGACGCCCACGCCGACATCGTGCACCGCTCGGCGGAGGGCTTCGTCGAGGGTGAGGGTGGAGCCGGCGATCGAGCCGCCGTCGGCCAGGCGCGCGACGCCGTCGCGCACCGCCACAGCGAGAGAGCCGAGGATGTAGTCGCCGTCGCTCGAGCCGGCGGCGGCCATCGCGTCGGTGATGAGGGCGATGCGGCCGGGCGCTGAGGCGAAAGCGATGCGAACGACCTCGGGGTGCACGTGCACGCCGTCGTTGATGAGCTCGATGGTGACGCCCGGGGTGCGGGTGGCGGCCGCGACCGGGCCGGGGGCGCGGTGGTGGATGCCGTCCATGCCGTTGAAGGCATGTGTCAGGATGCTGGCGCCCGCGTCGAAGGCGGCGCGCGTCTGGTCGTAGCCCGCCCCGGTGTGCCCGACGGCGACGGCGACCCCGGCGTCGGTGAACGCGCGCACCGCATCCAGGCCGCCCGGCAATTCGGGCGCGAGCGTGATCTGCCGCAGCGTGCCGTCGGCGGCGTCGAGCAGGCGTGCGATGTCGGCGGGCGTGGCCGACCGCAGCAGGGTCGGGTCGTGCGCGCCCTTGTGACCCACCTCGAGGAACGGTCCCTCGAGATGGCTGCCGAGGATGCGGTGGTCGGTGCGACTCAGAGCGGCGACGGTCGCGACGCGGTCGGCGAGAGCGTCCACGGGTGCGGTGACGAGGGAGACGACGAACCGGGTGGTGCCGTGCCGCTGGTGCAGGTCGAGCGCGGTGCCGATCTCGGCGGCGCCATCGTCGAACGAGGCGCCCCCGCCGCCGTGCACGTGGATGTCGATGAAGCCGGGGGTCAACCAGGCGCCATCGGCGTCGACCACCGCGGTTGCGGGGTCGCCGGCGACCGCCGCGCGCCAGCTGTCGCCGACACCGGTGCCGCCGACGGAGTCGTCGTCGAAACGCACCCAGCCGCTGTGGATGACCTTCCCGTCGGTGACGAGCCGGGCGGAGTGGATGACGGTCGTAGGCATCAGGCGACGATAACTTCGATGCCGTGTTCGGCGAAGGCGGCGCGCTGCTCGGCGCTGATGCCGCTGTCGGTGATGAGGGTGCTCAGCACTTTCGGGCCTCCCAGGGTCGCGAAGGCTTTGCGGCCGATCTTGCTCGAGTCGGCCACGACCACGGCACGCGTCGCACGCCGGGCCATCAGCGAGTTGACGCTCGCCTCCCCTTCGTCGTGCACGGTCGCTCCAACGATCGGGTCGATGCCGTTCACGCCGATGAACGCGATGTCCATGGTGATCTTCTCGAGCACCACGTCGCTGTACGGTCCCACCAGCTCGTACGACCGGGCGTGCACGACCCCGCCGGTGACGACGGTCTTGATCTGGGGTCGCATCACCAACTGGGCCGCGATGTTGATGGCATTGGTGACCACGGTGAGATTCGGATGCGGCGAGGGCTCCATGAGGTCGGGCCTGGCGCCCAGAACGGTCGCCACCGCGGTGCTGGTCGTGCCGCCGCAGAGTCCGACGACGGCGCCGCGCGGAACCAGGGCGCTGGCCGCCTGGGCGATGCGCAGCTTCTCGGGCGCGTGCTGCTCGCGCTTGTACCGGATGGGCAGGTCGTAGGCCACCGACTGCCCGACGGCGCCGCCGCGGGTCCGGGTGAGCAGCTGCTGGGAGGCCAGCGCGTCGAGATCGCGCCGGGCCGTCGCCGCCGACACGTCGAGCTTCTCGACGATGTCGTCGACCTCGACCTGCCCTGACTCGGCCAGCAGGTCGAGCACGGCGTTCAGTCGCCCGGCCCGGTTCATCGCCGCCGCCCACGCGTGGGGATCGTCGTCTGCGGGTGCGTGCTCGCTTGCGTGTGTGTGCTCACCTGGAGGGCCTCTCGGGCGTGGCTCGATCCGTCACGGCGAACAGCGTGAGGAGGCGGGCCGCCTCGGCCGCCACCGCGGTGCGCCCCTCCCGCAGGTATTTGCGCGAGTCGACCACCTGGGGGTTGGCGTCGAGATAGCGGCGCACGGCGTCTGTGAAGAAACCGTTGAGGTGGGTGGAGACGTTGACCTTGGTGATGCCGGAGCGGATCGCCGACACGATCGTCTCATCCGATGCCCCCGAAGAGCCGTGCAACACGAGGGGAACCGGAATCGCGGCGTGCAGCCTGCCGATCAGGTCGAGGTCGAGGGATGCGGTGCGCTCGGTCATGGCGTGCGAGCTGCCGACGGCGACGGCGAGGGCGTCGACGCCGGTCTCGTCGACGAACCGGCGCGCCTCGTCGGGGTCGGTGCGCACTCCGGGAGCGTGTGCTCCGTCTTTGCCGCCGATCTCGCCGAGCTCCGCCTCGACGAGCACGTCGTTGGCGTGGGCGTACTCGACGACCCGCACGGTCGCCTCGACGTTGTGCTCGTAGTCGAGTTTCGCACCGTCGAACATGACGGAGCCGAAGCCGAGGTCGATTGCCGCCCGGGTGAGCTCTTCGTCTTCGGCGTGGTCGAGGTGCACGGCGACGGCTGCCTGCGAGCCTGCGGCGACGGCGAGCGTCGCTCGGGCGATCGGCTCCAGCCCGCCGTGGTAGGCGACGCAGTTCTGCGAGATCTGCAGGATGACGGGCAGCGCGGCATCCTCGGCGGCCGCCACGAGCGCTTCGGCGGTCTCGAGGTGGATCACGTTGAACGCACCGATACCGGTGCGGTGCGCGACCGCGGAATGGAGGAGGTCGGCGGTGGGAACGAGCGGCATCGATCGCCTTTCTGGCTTCGGGTCAGGAGGTGAGCTCGAGCTGGGATTCCAGCTCGGCGTACGACGGGTCGAGCTCGCCCGCGAGCGGGGCGAGCACAGCGGCAGCCGACCAGGCGGTCGCGCGCCGGAGGATCGTCTCGGGGTCGGTGATGCCCGCCGAGAGGCAAGTGGCCACGGCTGCGACCCCGGCGTCGCCTGCCCCTGTCGCGTTGCCGTGCAGCGGGTGGGGGAGGCGGGCGCGAAGAACGCTGGGGGCGTCGGATGCGGTGCGGCTGACGGCGAGCATCCCGAGCTCCCCGAGAGACACGAGCACCAGCCCGGCTCCGAGCGCGAGCAGCCGCGCGGCGCCGGCAACCGGATCGGTCTCGTCGGTGCTCTCGGTCAATTCGCGGCGGTTCGGCTTCAGCACCGAGGCGCCCGCCTCCGCGGCGAGCAGGAGACCGGGGCCGGTCGCATCCACGATGCTCGGGATGCCGTGCTCACCCGCGACCTCGACCAGCCGCGCGTAGAAGCCCTCGGGGGCGCCGGGAGGGAGGCTGCCGGACCCCACGATGCAGGTCGCGGCATCGGCGAGACGCTCGACCGCCGCGGCGATGGCCGCCCACTCGGTGCTCCGGAGGGGCGCTCCCGTCTCGTTGAAGATCGTCGTGAGTCCGCTGCCGTCGTCGACGATGGCGATGCTGCTGCGCGTTTGCTCCGAGACCGGGATCAGTTCGTGGGGAACGCCGCTCGCCATCAGGTCGTCGGCGAGCCGGAACCCGGCGGCGCCGCCGGCGGTGGTCAGCGCGAAGGCGTGGCCGCCGGTCTGGGTGATCACCCGGGCGACGTTGATGCCCTTGCCGCCGGCCCGCGTGGCCGGTGCGGCGACGCGGTGCGACTCCCCGACATCGAGCTCGCCGACGCGGTAAGTGATGTCGATGGCCGGATTCGGTGTGACGGTGAGGATCACGGTTGCGCCTCCAGTGGCCGGGAAGCGACCGCATCGCGGGCCGCGAGAAGATCGCGGGCGCGCAGCGCCGCCCCGATGACCCCGGCGTCCTCGCCGATGCTGGCGGGCAGGAGCAGCGGGCGGCGGTGGAAGGTGAGCAGGGCATCCAGCTTCGCGGTCAGCGGCTCGAACAATGCGGGACCGGCCTGGGAGAGACCACCGCCGATCACGATGGCCTGGGGGGCCAGCAGCGCGACGGTGTGCGAGAGGTCGAGCGCAAGGGCGTCGAGCGCGCTCTCCCAGATGAGAGCCGCGTCGGTGTCGCCGGCGTTGGCGCGGTCGAGAACCTCTTTGGCTCCGGCGACCGGCACGCCGGTTCGCGCGGTGTAGCGGCGGGCGATCGCGGCCGCCGAGGCGACGGCCTCGAGGCAGCCGCGTCCGCCGCAGGCGCACTCCGGGCCGTCCGCGACGCGGGAGTGCCCCATCTCGCCGGCCATGCCGCCACCGGCATACAACCGGCCACCGATGAAGATCGCGCCCGCTATGCCGGTGCCGATGGCCATGACGACCACATCGTCGAACGGCGCCGCGGCGCCGAGACGGTGCTCCGCCTCACCGGCTCCGCGAACGTCGTGGCTGAACGAAGCGGGCAGCCCGACGGCGGCTTCGACGCGATCGCGGAACGGGTAGTCGGTCCAGTCCAGATTCTCGGAGAAGACGCCGACCCCGGCTTCGTCGTCGACATGACCGGGGACGAGAAGGCCGAGCGCGCGTGGCTGCACGTCGGGGTGCTCCCGGCGGAATCGATCCGACAGCTCGGCGACGGCCTCGACCACCGCATCCGCCGTGCGCGGGCCGTCGTGCGGTGTTGCGCGACGCACGAGAGCCCGGATGGTGCCCGCCTCATCGACGAGGGCGGCCTTCATGTCGGTGCCGCCCACGTCGAACGCGAGCACGGCACTGCCGGCGCCGACGCTCACGCCCACGTCGGCGACGGGGCCGGATGGCGCACCGGCAACAGGGGACGACGGGGGTTTCACGAGGCCAGGATGACAGATCGGGTGAGGTTGCGGGGGTGATCCGGGTCGAGACCGAACCGCCGGGCGCGCGCCAGGGCGACGCGCTGGGCTCGCACGAGGTCGGCGAGGCTGTCGATCGAGGAGTTCTCGAAGTGGGCGCCGGTCGCAGCGACGTCGCCGGCGAGGCCGTCGGGGGCGTCGCCGAACATCCAGGTGACCCGGCCGGGCGCCGCGATCGCGATCGGGCCGTGGCGGTATTCCTTCGCCGGATACGACTCCGTCCACGATTGCGAGGCCTCGCGCATCTTGAGCGCGGCCTCGTGGGCGAGACCGACCGTCCAGTTGGTGCCGAGGAACGAGTACTGCTCGGCACCGAGCAGCGCCTCGGGCAGTTCTTCGGTCACGGCTTGGGCGGCCTCCGCGATGGCGGAGTCGAGGTCTTCGCCGAGAGAGGCACGGACAAACGCGAGAGCCGTGGTGGCGAACCGCGTCTGCACGACCGACTTCTCGTCGGCGAACGGCAGCTTCACGACGTCGTCGACGAGGCCGACCAGCGGAGTCTCGGGGTCGCCGACGATGCCGATCGTTCGTGACCTGGTGCCGGCGTCGCGCAGCCGGTCGAGCAACTCGAGCACTTCGGTGGTCGTACCCGACCGGGTGATGGCCACGATCGCGTCGTAATCGCGATCGACGAACGCCTCCGACGCGGCGAACGAGTCCGTGACGCCGAGTCCGGCGCTCTCGCGGAGAGCGGCGTACGACTGGGCCATGAACCAGGAGGTGCCGCAGCCGACCACGGCGATGCGTTCGCCGGCGGCGGGGAGGAGCTTCTGTTCCGTTCGCAACTCGGCCGCGTGTGCCCAGGTCTCCGGCTGCGACCGCAACTCGGCCTCCATGTGGGCACCCAACTGGGATGGTTCCGTCACTGTTCTTCTCCCGTTCCGACGTCGTGATCTCTCAATGATCGCTTATGAGCGATATGCGTGTCTAGTGATCATCTTCGATCGTTACGACGCCGGGTGAGGCGGCTATGTGATGGTCGTGTAAACGCCTTGTAACGATCTTCTGGCCTGTGCTTGACGGATGGGGAGCGGCACGCAATGATTCGATCATCAATTGAATGCAATTGTTTGTTTCGAGCACAAAAGAATCACAAAGCATCAATAACTTGCACCATCCCTGACGCACCGTCGCGCAGAAAGCTCCTTCATTTGTGACGGTCCGTTCCATTCGAGAGTGAGGAAGTCAATGAAGAAGTCACTGCGATGGGGGGCGGCGATCGCGACAGCGACCGTGGCCACCATGACGCTCGCGTCGTGCGGGTTCGGCGGCGGGTCGAACAACTCGTCGGGCGACACCAAGACGCTCACCCTGATGGTCGCCAGCTACTCCGACAACACCAAGGCGGAATGGCAGGGGATCATCAAGGACTTCGAGGCCAAGAACTCCGACATCAAGGTGAGCCTCGACGTTCAGTCGTGGAACGACATCAACAACGTGATCAAGACGAAGGTTCAGGCGGGCAAGCAGCCGGACATCCTGAACATCGACGCGTTCGCCGGCTTCGCCAGCGATGACCTGCTCTACCCGGCGAAAGACATCGTGTCGGCCAAGACCCTCGACGACTTCCAGCCCGCGTTCGCCAAGAACGCGAGCATCGACGGCACCCAGTACGGTCTGCCGTTCATCGCATCCGCCCGCGCGCTGTTCTACAACAAGGACATCTTCGCCAAGGCCGGCGTGAGCGGGCCGCCGAAGACGTGGGCCGACCTCGAGGCGGCGGCGGCCAAGATCAAAGCCGCCGGTGACATCGGCTACGGCATGCCCCTCGGCAGCGAAGAGGCGCAGGCCGAGACGGCCATCTGGTTCTACGGCGCCGGCGGCGGGTACGGCGACGCGAGCAAGCTCACGATCGACAGCCCCGAGAACGTCGAAGGGGCCACCGAGATGCAGAAGTTCATCACGGGCGGCCTGACCGAGCAGAACCCGGGTTCGACCGACCGCACGCCGCTGCTCAACGTGTTCGTGCAGGGCAAGATCGGCATGCAGGTCGGCCTTCCGCCGACCGTCGGCCAGATCAAGGAAAAGAACGCGAGTCTCAACTACGGCATCGCGCCGATCCCCACCAAAGACGGTTCGGCCTTCACGCTCGGCGTCGCCGACCACCTGATGGCGTTCAAGGGCAAGACCGACAAGACGGCGTCGATCAAGAAGTTCCTCGACTACTTCTACTCGGCCGACGTCTACACCAAGTGGGTCGGCGCCGAAGGCTTCCTGCCCACCACCAAGTCGGGTGCGGATGCAATGGCCTCCAACGAGACCATCAAGCCGTTCCTCGACCTCCTGCCTGACGCCAAGTTCTACCCGTCGACGAACCCGAACTGGGCCGCTGCCCAGGGAGCGATCCAGAGCCAGATCGGACAGCTCGGCCAGGGTGCGAAGCCGGAAGAACTGCTGAAGTCGATCCAGGCGAAGGCCGACGGCAAGTAGCCCGAACGGTATGAGCCACACCATCGATCCCGCATCGACCCCCGCGGAGGCGGCCACCGGCCGCCTC